>NZ_CP078013.2:2180694-2492222 GCF_024112395.2 Pseudomonas pergaminensis
TACTGGGTGGGAATACTCATGGCCAGCAGGCCGCTTTGACGCAGGGCGTCGCGTTCGGCTTTGGGCGTGCCGCCGCGCTCGTCACGCTCGACGGCGGTGAGGGCGAATTCGGCGGCCAGCAGTTTGGCGGTCTGCAAGGGGGAGGGCAGGACGCTGTGGGGTTTGGCTGTCACGGGGTTTCCTCTATTTGCCTTGTAGGCGCTGGCTTGCTGTGGTGAGCAAGCTTGCTGAAGTGAGCTGGCTTGCTGTGGTGAGCAGGCTTGCTGTGGTGAGCAGGCTTGCCCTGCGCTGGGCTGCGAAGCAGCCCCCTTGCATCGGCGGCGAACCCGTCGGGGGACAAGCCCCACTCACCACAACAAGCCGGCTCCTACAGCAGAGCAGCGGTTCAGGCCTTTGTCGTCGGCAATACATCGTTGGCAATCATTTCGCCGAACGGGCCAGTGAGTTTGGTGACGCCGCGCCCGGCAAGGCTGGCATAGGGTTCCGGCAGCAACGGGAACACCAGCTCGGCAAAGCGATAGGCTTCTTCCAGGTGCGGGTAGCCGGAGAAGATGAAGCTCTCGATCCCCAGGTCGGCGTACTCCTTGATGCGCTCGGCGACCTGCTGCGGGTTGCCGACCAACGCGGTGCCGGCACCGCCGCGTACCAGGCCGACGCCGGCCCACAGGTTGGGGGCGATTTCCAGGTTGTCGCGGCGCCCATCATGCAGGGCGGCCATGCGGCGCTGGCCTTCGGAATCGAAGCGCGAGAAGGATTTTTGCGCGGCGGCGATGGTTTCGTCGCTGATGTGCTCGATCAGCTTGTCGGCGGCTTTCCAGGCGTCCTCTTCGGTCTCGCGTACGATAACATGCAGGCGGATGCCGAATTTCACGGTGCGCCCGTGGCGTGCGGCGCGCTCACGCACATCCGCGAGTTTTTCCGCGACGGCGGCCGGCGGTTCGCCCCAGGTCAGGTACACATCGACCTGTTCGGCGGCGAGGTCGTGGGCGGCATCGGAAGAACCGCCGAAATACAGCGGCGGATAGGGCTTCTGTACTGGCGGATAAAGCGCCTTGGCGTTCTGTACGCGCAGGTGTTTGCCTTCAAAATCCACTGATTCGCCCTGCAATACGCGGCGCCAGATCTGAAGGAATTCGTCGGAGACTTCGTAGCGTTCGCTGTGGTCAAGGAAACTGCCGTCGCCGCGGTTTTCGTCGGGGTCGCCGCCGGTCACCACGTTGATCAGCAGGCGGCCGTTGGACAGGCGGTCCAGGGTCGCCGCCATGCGCGCCGAGACAGTGGGCGAGATGATGCCCGGACGAATGGCCACCAAGTAGCGCAGGCGTTCGGTCAACGGCACCAGCGCCGAGGCGATGACCCAAGAGTCTTCGCACGAGCGCCCGGTAGGAATCAGCACGCCGTGGTAACCCAGGCTGTCAGCCGCCTGTGCGACTTGCTTCAGGTAATTGAGAGTGACCGGCCTTGCACCTTGTGTGGTGCCCAGGTAATGACCGTCGCCGTGAGTGGGCAAAAACCAGAAAACATCCATGACAAATCCTTACGCGATTTTCAGCAGAGAGGGGGAGTGCGCAGTGAACAACGGTGCTGCACGTTCTGCCGCCAGTTGAATACGGGCTTTTAATAGTTCGCTGGTTATTTGGTAGTCGGTGAAGTCCGCCTCGGTGGCGTACACGCCGATGGGTAGGGTCAGCGCCTGGAAGAAGCTGAACAGCGGACGCAACTGATGATCGAGGACCAGCGCGTGACGTTCACTGCCGCCGGTTGCAGCCAGGAGCACGGGTGTGTTGATCAACGCGTTGAGGCCGATCAGGTCGAACAAATGCTTGAGCAAACCAGGGTAGGAGCCGCGATAGACCGGCGCCGCGACGATCAGCAGGTCGGCCTGTTCGATGGCTAACAGTTGCGCCTCGACGTCGGCGGGCACTTCATTGCGCGACAACGCGCCGCCGAGAGGCCGAGCGATGTCGCCCAGCTCGATCAGGGTGGTCTCGATCGGCAGCAACGTAGCGAGTTCAGCCAGTACAGCCTGGGTCAGTACGAGGGTGCGGGACGGACGCCAGGTTCCGCCAGAGAGGGCAACGACATTCAGGGGACGGGTCATGAACAGTTCCTTTTTCAACAGTGGTTCATAGCAGGTGGGTGCAACCTGTTGAGCAAGAGCTGTACCAATGGGTGCAGGCCTTGAAAGACGCGGGTTGCAGGCTCACTGCTGAAAAGTGCGGGTGTTGGCTGCCTGGTGATTTGTTGAATGACTGTTGCTAGCGCAACAGTTGCGTGGGCAACAGTGCTGTCGCGGTGCAGCACCATTTATAGAGGGTTACTTTTATTCCGTAAATGAACGTATTTCCATATTTATAGATCATAAGGAAATATAAAGGGGTCGCTATCGAAGCTGCTCAAGCGGTTGATAGCAACTATCACGGCAGGTGATTTTTCCCTGCGCGAGGGCGGGAGTAGCCTGTGTTCATTGACTCGAAACCTCCTTTTGCAGGGCCACCGCCATGAACCGATTCCTCGCTGTTTCCTTATTGATTGTCAGTGCTGTCCTTGCCGGATGTGCGACCCATCCATCGCCAGAACTGCGCCCTTACACTGCCGAAGAAACCAAACAGTTGGCCCTGGAAGCGCTGAGTCGTCGTGGTTTGTCCTTTGATGAATATCAACAGCAGCGCGCTGCACTGACCGGCCAGCCACAGAAACCCTTCGGCTTTGATCGCCAGGGTGAAATGAATGCCGAACGCAGCGTGACCCTGCATGGTCGTCCCAGTTGAGCCCGCGTCCAGCGGCAAAAAGCCCGAGGTTTCCCTTTAGGAACCTCGGGCTTTTTGTTTTCCATGGGGCGACTTCAGCCTGTTAAGCTGAATTTCAGGAGCGTTCCTACGCACATTTACATAAAGTGGTCCTTCTTTAATGGCATTCGATCGGTTAAACCTGACGACCTCTGTCCCGGTCCGTGCCCCTGAGACGCTGCTCTCGGGAACCTGCTCTGCGAGTTTTTAACGTCATGAATAAACGTCCGTTGTATTTCGACTACGCCGCCACCACCCCGGTGGACGAGCGGGTCATCCAGGTGATGGTCGAGTGTCTGGGCTTCAATGCCAATTTCGGTAACCCTGCGTCCAGTTCCCATGCGTTCGGCCAAGCGGCTCGGCAAACGGTTGAACAGGCGCGTCGTCAGGTGGCCGAGTTGGTCGGTGCCAACCCGGAACAAATCGTCTGGACGTCCGGCGCCACGGAATCCAACAACCTTGCGATCAAGGGCGTGGCCCAGGCGCGGGGCGTGGCAGGTGGGCATATCATCACCAGCCAGATCGAACACAAGGCCACCCTGGATACCGCGCGACAACTGCAGGAAGCCGGCGTGGCCGTGACCTACCTGGTGCCGGATGCCGATGGCTTGATCAGCCCCGATGCTGTCAGTGAAGCCATGCGCGAGGACACTTTCCTGGTGTCGCTGATGCTGGTGAATAACGAATTGGGCACCCTCAACGACATCCCTGCCATCGGCGCTCGCGTGCGTGAGCACGGTGCGTTGTTGCATGTGGATGCGGCGCAGGGGGCGGGCAAGGTGGCGATCGACCTGGCGCAGTGGCCGGTGGACTTGATGTCGTTTTCGGCCCACAAGCTGTATGGCCCCAAAGGTATTGGTGCTTTGTATGTCGGCCCGCGGGCGCAGCAGAAAGTGTTGGCGCAGATTCACGGCGGCGGCCACGAAGGTGGCCTGCGTTCCGGTACGTTGGCAACGCATCAGATTGCCGGCATGGGCACCGCGTTTGCTTTGGCGGCGGCGTCTTTTGCCGAAGAAAAGGCGGTGATCGTGGCTCTGCGCCAACGCCTGCTGGACCAGTTGGCGTCGGTAGCCGGCGTGCGCCTCAATGGCAGCGCCACGCAACGTGTTCCACACACCCTGAGTCTCACGTTCAGTGAAGGCGAATTCAATGCCGCTGGGTTGAGTGCGGGGATCGCGTTCTCTGCGACGTCCGCCTGCAATTCGGCGAGCAATGCGCCGTCCCATGTGCTGCTTGCCCTGGGCCATGATGCACGCAGTGCTGGCCGTACGATTCGCTTGAGCCTGGGCCGGTTTACCACCGAACAGGATATCGACCAGGCGGTGCAGTTGATCAAAGCATCCCTGGCCAGTGCACCGGCCTTCTGGGCGGTCTGATTCATTTATCGCAACACATAATAATTATTCGTGGTTAGCAGGAGACACAATGAGTACGCAGCCCTTGACCCATGGAACGGTTCCCCAGCGCCTGGCGCATACCCGTGAACTGATGAGCCGCGAGGGCGTTCACGCCCTGCTGGTGCCGTCGGCCGACCCGCACCTGTCCGAATACCTGCCGGGTTACTGGCAGGGGCGGCAATGGTTGTCGGGGTTTCATGGTTCGGTGGGGACGCTGATTGTCACTGCAGACTTCGCCGGTGTGTGGGCCGACAGCCGCTACTGGGAACAGGCGACCAAGGAACTCAAGGGCAGCGGCATCGAATTGGTCAAGCTGCAGCCGGGCCAACCCGGTCCGCTGGAGTGGCTGGCCGAGCAGACGCCGGAAGGTGGCGTAGTCGCCGTGGACGGTGCGGTGATGGCCGTGGCCTCGGCGCGCACCCTGGGCGCCAAGCTGGCAGAGCGCGGCGCACAACTGCGTACGGATATCGACCTGTTGGATGAAGTCTGGCAAGACCGCCCGGCGTTGCCGAACCAGCCGATCTATCAACATTTGCCACCGCAGGCCACTGTCAGCCGAGGTGAAAAACTCGCCGCGCTGCGCGCCGCCTTGAAAGAGAAGGGCGCCGATTGGCATTTCATTGCAACCCTGGATGACATCGCCTGGCTGTTCAACTTGCGCGGTGGTGATGTTTCCTTCAACCCGGTGTTTGTGTCCTTTGCGCTGATCAATCAGCAGCAGGCCACGTTGTTCGTGGCACTGAGCAAAGTCGATGCTGAGCTGCGGGCGGTGTTGGAGCAGGATGGCGTGACGCTGCGCGATTACAGCGAAGTGGCTGACGCGTTGCGCGCGGTGCCTACGGGCGCCAGCTTGCAGGTCGACCCTGCTCGTGTCACCGCTGGCCTGCTGGAAAACTTGGATGCTGGTGTCAAGCTGGTCGAAGGGCTTAACCCGACCACATTAGCCAAGTCCCGCAAGAGCCTGGCCGACGCGGAACATATCCGCCAAGCCATGGAGCAGGATGGCGCGGCGCTGTGCGAATTTTTCGCCTGGCTGGACAGCGCACTGGGCCGTGAGCGCATCACCGAACTGACTATCGACGAGCACCTGACCGCCGCGCGCACCCGGCGCCCCGGTTATGTATCGCTGAGTTTCAACACCATCGCGGCCTACAACGCCAATGGCGCGATGCCGCATTACCATGCCACTGAAGAAGAGCATGCGCTGATCGAAGGTGATGGCTTGTTGCTGATTGACTCGGGTGGCCAGTACCTGGGTGGCACCACGGATATCACGCGGATGGTGCCTATCGGCACGCCGAGTGACGAGCAGAAGCGTGACTGCACCCGCGTACTCAAGGGCGTGATCGCCTTGTCCCGTGCACACTTCCCGAAAGGGATCCTGTCGCCCCTGCTGGACGCCATTGCCCGCGCGCCGATCTGGGCGGAAGGCGTGGACTACGGCCACGGCACCGGGCACGGCGTAGGTTATTTCCTCAACGTGCATGAAGGTCCGCAAGTGATTGCCTATCAGGCTGCCACGGCGCCGCAAACGGCGATGCAGCCAGGAATGATCACCTCCATTGAGCCGGGTACTTACCGTCCGGGTCGTTGGGGCGTGCGCATCGAGAACCTGGTGCTCAACCGCGAAGCGGGCAAGACCGAGTTCGGCGAGTTCCTCAAGTTTGAAACCCTGACCTTGTGCCCGATCGATACGCGCTGCCTGGAGCCCACGCTGCTGACGGCGGACGAGCGCGAGTGGTTCAACGCTTACCACGCTGAGGTGCGTGCGCGGTTGAGCCCTTTGCTCAGTGGTGCCGCGCTTGAGTGGCTGCAGGTACGCACCGCGGCTATTTGATCGGCTGCAGTTCAGGGGCTTGGGCCAGGGCGTCGGCCATATAGTCGACGAACGCCTTGACCCGGGCTGACTGGCGACGGTTGGGCGCCGAAACTGCATGGATTGGCAGCGATTGCGCGGTGTAATCCTGCAACAGCGCGACCACACGGCCTGCCTTCAAATCGTCGTAGAACAACCATAGGGGCGACAGCGCAATGCCGAGCCCCGTCAACACCATTTCCCGCACCGCTTCGGAATTGTTGCTCTGGGCGTTGCCGGTGATGCGCACGCTGTGCCGTGTGTTCTCCTTTTCGTACACCCACTGGTTCTGGCTGCTGAGCAGGTTGAAGAGCAGGCAGTTGTGCTGGCTGAGCGCCTGCGGGGTTTGCGGTGCGGGATGGCCGGCCAGGTAGTCCGGGCTGGTCAGGATTCGCGCCAGTGGCCTTAACCCATTGGACGGCAAAATTCGCGCAGGCCAGGCTGCCCATGCCCGCCAACCTTTGCCGGCGGTACTGGGGGTGGACTTGGCGGGCTCCGTAGAAGCCGTCGGCCCGGGCGCCGGTGAGTGGCAGGTAGGCGATGATGTGTATGCGTTGGCAACCGGGATTGGCGGCGCACAGGGCTCGCTGGCGGAATATGCGGCAGTTGATGCTCGTTTGCTGGCGAAGAAACCCGGGACCTTGAGCATGCGTGAAGCGGCGGTGTTGCCGCTGGTGTTGATTACGGCATGGGAGGGGTTGGTGGACCGGGCCCAGGTAGGTTCTGGACACAAAGTGTTTATCCAGGGTGGTGCCGGTGGTGTAGGGCATGTCGCGGTGCAATTGGCGCTTGCCTATGGCGCTCAGGTGTATGCCACTGGCTCTGCCAGGCATCGCTCGGTTATCGAGGGGCTGGGCGCAACGTTCATCGACTATCAGCAGCAGACGGTTGAAGCCTATGTCGCGCAGTACACCGCGGGTGAAGGTTTCGACATTGTGTATGACACCGTCGGCGGAGAGACGCTGGATGCATCCTTCCGAGCGGCCAGGACCTATTACGGTCATGTAGTGAGTTGCCTGGGATGGGGGCAGCACAGCCTGGCGCCATTGTCGTTTCGTGGGGCGAGCTACTCTGGCGTGTTTACCCTGTTACCGTTGTTGACCGCAAAAGGGTGTGAACATCACGGGCAGATCCTTTCCGAGGCCGCGCGATTGATCGATGCCGGCAAGCTCAAGCCGATCATGGATGGGCGTCAATTCGATTTGCACAGCGCAAACGCCGCTTACGATCTGCTCGCAAGCGGCGCGCAAGGGCGCTTGGCGATCGAGATCTAACTCAAGGCTTCGCGCACGAAATCCAGACGGTCCTGACCAAAGAACAACTGTTTGCCTACAAACATGCTGGGTGCACCGAACACGCCGCGTTGAACGGCCTGTTCGGTGTTGTCTTTGAGGGCAGCCTTTATACGTTCGTCATTAGCCAGTGCCAGCAGCTCATCCGGGTCAAATCCGTGCTCGGTGAGCACGGCAGCTACCACGGTGGGGTCTCCCAAGTGACGGCCATCGACCCAGAGGGCGCGGAACAGGCAATCGATAACGTCCAGGAAACGTTCAGGGTGGTGCAATTGGACGCCAGTGATCGCGCGCATCAATACCAGGGTGTTGATGGGAAAATGCGGGTTGAACTGGAGCGGCACGTTATAGCGACGGGCATAACGTGCCAAGTCATCAAACATGTAGCGGCCCTTGGCAGGAACGGTGATTGGAGAGGCGTTGCCAGTGGCCTTGAACACGCCGCCCAACAGCATGGGCTTGTACACCAACCGCGTACCGGTTGCCGCGCACAACGCCGGCAGTTGGGTGTAGGCCAGGTAAGTGGCAGGGCTGCCGAGGTCAAAGAAGAATTCCAGGGTTTTACTCATGGTTGATGCTCGCTGCTTATTGTTATGGGGGCGTGCTTACCAGGTTTCATTCCAGGGGCGCAGATCCAGTTCGAAGGTCCAGGCGTCGCGTGGCTGGCTATGCAGGTACCAATAGTTATCGGCGATGTGCTCGGGGTTGAGGATGCCGTCCTGGTCCTTGAGCGCGTATTTCTGCGGGAAATTGTCGCGAATGAAGTCGGTGTCGATGGCGCCGTCGACCACGATATGGGCGACGTGGATGTTCCTGGGGCCCAATTCCCGCGCCATGCTCTGCGCGAGCGCCCGAATTCCGTGCTTGGCCCCGGCGAATGCGGCAAAGCCTGCACTGCCGCGCAAACCAGCGGTGGCGCCCGTGAACAGGATGGTGCCGCGATTACGAGTGACCATGCGCTTGGCCACTTCACGTGCATTCAGGAAACCCGAAAAACAGGCCATCTCCCAGATCTTGAAATACTTGCGCGCGGTTTCTTCGAGGATGCTGCACGGTACGTTGGCGCCGATGTTGAACACGAAGGCCTCGATGGGGCCCAGGTCGGTTTCGATGTGTTCGATCAGTGCGATGACGTCGTCTTCCTTGCGCGCATCGCAGGCGAACCCATGGGCCTCGCCGCCTGCAGCTTGAATACTGTCTACCAGCGGCTGCAATTTGTCGGCACTGCGGCGTGTCATGCAGGCCACATAGCCTTCGCGGGCAAAGCGTTTGGCAATGGCGCCGCCGGTTGCATCACCGGCGCCCACTACCAATACGATTTTCTTGTTGTGCGTCATGGGAACTCCGTTGGCTCGATAGTCGAGCAGGAGTTTAGACGCAGCGCTGCGAAGGGCTGGATTTGTATCTGGAATTTAAATAGGAGCAGTCAGGGGGTGACTGCTCGAGCAACTATTTACAGATGACGATCATGCTGCGGCTGGTGTAGCCGGCGGGGTTGAGGCCGAAGGGGTAGTCCCCGGGTTCCTCGGAATTGTCACCGGACTTTGCGATTACCCGGTAGCCCTTGGCGCCGCACGAGTTGGTTGCACTGGTGTAGCACTGGTCCCAGGAAGAAGACAGGCCGGAGCAGTTGATATGCAGCCCTTTTTTGCCACGTTTTACTTCTGTCTTGGTGGTCGCGGCACAGCCAGCAATGGCCATGACCATTAACAGTATCAAAATTCGCTTCATTCCTATCCTTAATAGCCGCCTCGCAATGCTATGGGCCGGCTCTACTCGCTCTCGGGTGTAGCGTTCGCGCTGTCCTTGTCGAAATTCTCCATGAATGACATTCGTTTACGGCTTAAACATGGCCTAAATGCGCGCTAAATACCAGAGCTACATTCAAACAGACTTCAATCGGCGGGCACCAACGGCTTTGACTCGCTGCGCATCGTCACGGTGGCTCCTACGGAGGCCAGGATGATGCAAGTGATTGCCAGCCATTGTGCGAGGGAGAGGTGCTCGTGCAGGAAAAACAGGCCGGAAAGGGCACCGAAAGCGGGTTCGATGCTCATGAGCGTGCCGAACGTACGGGCGGGCAGGCGTGTGAGCGCGACCATTTCCAGGGTATAGGGCAGGGCGGTGGACAGGATGGCGACACCGATGGCGACCGGGATCAGTGCGGGCGTCAGCAATGCACTGCCTGCGTGGACGATGCCGATAGGTGCGACAAACAACGCCGCGATCATCACGCCGAGAGCCGCTGTTTGCACGCCGTTGTCATTACCCGCTTTCTGGCCGTAGAGAATGTAGAGCGCCCAGCAGACACCTGCCCCCAACGCGTAGCTTGCACCCAATAGGTCGATGCCGCTGCTGGTTTCCCCCATGGGGATGAGCAAGAGCAGGCCGACGATTGCCAGGGCGATCCACAGGAAGTCGACGGCACGCCGAGAGGCGTAGATGGCGACGGCGAGCGGTCCGGTGAATTCTAGGGCGACCGCGATTCCAAGAGGCACGCTGCGCAGGGACATATAGAAGAGGAAGTTCATGCCACCGAGCGCCATCCCGTAGACGATGACGGTACGAAGGGATTTGGCCGTCAGCTTTGCGCGCCACGGGCGTAATAGAAGCAACATGATTACGCTGGCGAAAATCAAGCGTAGGGCGGTGGTGCCTTGTGCACCGACGACAGGGAACATGCTTTTGGCCAGCGAGGCGCCGGATTGAATGGACGCCATGGCGATCAACAGCAGGCCGACAGGGAATAACGTCGAGGCCAGGCCGCGGGAGGAGGTGGTCATTGGGGGTGTTCGTCCAAAGTCATATTAAGAGAAGCATGGGCGCTATGATGCTTAACTGTTCGACGTTGAGCAATATATTGCTCAATTATCCTATTCGGTGGCTTATAAAGGGTGGTCCTGGAGGTTTTCTGGTTCTTTGATAGAAAAACCAAATTAAGGGTTGACGGCAGATTCTGGAAGTCTATAATTCGCCCCACTTCCGGCGCAGTCGAAACGGAAAACTCCTTGGTAAACAAAGAGTTACGCAGAATTCGACAGTGACTTGCTTCAGTTCATCGAAGCCCAGAAGGAGTTGGTAGAGCAGTGTTGTTTGGCTCTATTAACGTTTCGATCTTCTCGGTCGAAAGCGGAGAAAAAGAGGTGTTGACAGCAGCGTGTAACGCTGTAGAATTCGCCTCCCGCTAACGAGAGATCGGAAGCGCAAGTGGTTGAAGTTGTTGAAGAAATCTTCGAAAACTTCTGAAAATAATCACTTGACAGCAAATGAGGCTGCTGTAGAATGCGCGCCTCGGTTGAGACGAAAGATCTTAACCAACCGCTCTTTAACAACTGAATCAAGCAATTCGTGTGGGTGCTTGTGGAGTCAGACTGATAGTCAACAAGATTATCAGCATCACAAGTTACTCCGCGAGAAATCAAAGATGTAACCAACGATTGCTGAGCCAAGTTTAGGGTTTCTTAAAAACCCAAAGATGTTTGAACTGAAGAGTTTGATCATGGCTCAGATTGAACGCTGGCGGCAGGCCTAACACATGCAAGTCGAGCGGTAGAGAGAAGCTTGCTTCTCTTGAGAGCGGCGGACGGGTGAGTAATGCCTAGGAATCTGCCTGGTAGTGGGGGATAACGTTCGGAAACGGACGCTAATACCGCATACGTCCTACGGGAGAAAGCAGGGGACCTTCGGGCCTTGCGCTATCAGATGAGCCTAGGTCGGATTAGCTAGTTGGTGAGGTAATGGCTCACCAAGGCGACGATCCGTAACTGGTCTGAGAGGATGATCAGTCACACTGGAACTGAGACACGGTCCAGACTCCTACGGGAGGCAGCAGTGGGGAATATTGGACAATGGGCGAAAGCCTGATCCAGCCATGCCGCGTGTGTGAAGAAGGTCTTCGGATTGTAAAGCACTTTAAGTTGGGAGGAAGGGTTGTAGATTAATACTCTGCAATTTTGACGTTACCGACAGAATAAGCACCGGCTAACTCTGTGCCAGCAGCCGCGGTAATACAGAGGGTGCAAGCGTTAATCGGAATTACTGGGCGTAAAGCGCGCGTAGGTGGCTTGTTAAGTTGGATGTGAAATCCCCGGGCTCAACCTGGGAACTGCATTCAAAACTGACTGACTAGAGTATGGTAGAGGGTGGTGGAATTTCCTGTGTAGCGGTGAAATGCGTAGATATAGGAAGGAACACCAGTGGCGAAGGCGACCACCTGGACTAATACTGACACTGAGGTGCGAAAGCGTGGGGAGCAAACAGGATTAGATACCCTGGTAGTCCACGCCGTAAACGATGTCAACTAGCCGTTGGAAGCCTTGAGCTTTTAGTGGCGCAGCTAACGCATTAAGTTGACCGCCTGGGGAGTACGGCCGCAAGGTTAAAACTCAAATGAATTGACGGGGGCCCGCACAAGCGGTGGAGCATGTGGTTTAATTCGAAGCAACGCGAAGAACCTTACCAGGCCTTGACATCCAATGAACTTTCTAGAGATAGATTGGTGCCTTCGGGAACATTGAGACAGGTGCTGCATGGCTGTCGTCAGCTCGTGTCGTGAGATGTTGGGTTAAGTCCCGTAACGAGCGCAACCCTTGTCCTTAGTTACCAGCACGTTATGGTGGGCACTCTAAGGAGACTGCCGGTGACAAACCGGAGGAAGGTGGGGATGACGTCAAGTCATCATGGCCCTTACGGCCTGGGCTACACACGTGCTACAATGGTCGGTACAGAGGGTTGCCAAGCCGCGAGGTGGAGCTAATCCCATAAAACCGATCGTAGTCCGGATCGCAGTCTGCAACTCGACTGCGTGAAGTCGGAATCGCTAGTAATCGCGAATCAGAATGTCGCGGTGAATACGTTCCCGGGCCTTGTACACACCGCCCGTCACACCATGGGAGTGGGTTGCACCAGAAGTAGCTAGTCTAACCTTCGGGAGGACGGTTACCACGGTGTGATTCATGACTGGGGTGAAGTCGTAACAAGGTAGCCGTAGGGGAACCTGCGGCTGGATCACCTCCTTAATCGACGACATCAGCTGCTCCATAAGTTCCCACACGAATTGCTTGATTCATTGAAGAAGACGATAAGAAGCAGCCCGAAATTGGGTCTGTAGCTCAGTTGGTTAGAGCGCACCCCTGATAAGGGTGAGGTCGGCAGTTCGAATCTGCCCAGACCCACCAATTTTGTGTGGGAAACGCCTGTAGAAATACGGGGCCATAGCTCAGCTGGGAGAGCGCCTGCCTTGCACGCAGGAGGTCAACGGTTCGATCCCGTTTGGCTCCACCACTACTGCTTCTGAAAGTTTTGAAAGCTTAGAAATGAGCATTCCATCCAAGTGATGGTGAATGTTGATTTCTAGTCTTTGATTAGATCGTTCTTTAAAAATTTGGGTATGTGATAGAAAGATAGACTGAACGTTACTTTCACTGGTAACGGATCAGGCTAAGGTAAAATTTGTGAGTTCTCTTAATTGAGAAATTCGAATTTTCGGCGAATGTCGTCTTCACAGTATAACCAGATTGCTTGGGGTTATATGGTCAAGTGAAGAAGCGCATACGGTGGATGCCTTGGCAGTCAGAGGCGATGAAAGACGTGGTAGCCTGCGAAAAGCTTCGGGGAGTCGGCAAACAGACTTTGATCCGGAGATGTCTGAATGGGGGAACCCAGCCATCATAAGATGGTTATCTTGTACTGAATACATAGGTGCAAGAGGCGAACCAGGGGAACTGAAACATCTAAGTACCCTGAGGAAAAGAAATCAACCGAGATTCCCTTAGTAGTGGCGAGCGAACGGGGACTAGCCCTTAAGTGGCTTTGAGATTAGCGGAACGCTCTGGAAAGTGCGGCCATAGTGGGTGATAGCCCTGTACGCGAAAATCTCTTAGTCATGAAATCGAGTAGGACGGAGCACGAGAAACTTTGTCTGAATATGGGGGGACCATCCTCCAAGGCTAAATACTACTGACTGACCGATAGTGAACTAGTACCGTGAGGGAAAGGCGAAAAGAACCCCGGAGAGGGGAGTGAAATAGATCCTGAAACCGTATGCGTACAAGCAGTGGGAGCAGACTTTGTTCTGTGACTGCGTACCTTTTGTATAATGGGTCAGCGACTTATTTTCAGTGGCGAGCTTAACCGAATAGGGGAGGCGTAGCGAAAGCGAGTCTTAATAGGGCGTCTAGTCGCTGGGAATAGACCCGAAACCGGGCGATCTATCCATGGGCAGGTTGAAGGTTGGGTAACACTAACTGGAGGACCGAACCGACTACCGTTGAAAAGTTAGCGGATGACCTGTGGATCGGAGTGAAAGGCTAATCAAGCTCGGAGATAGCTGGTTCTCCTCGAAAGCTATTTAGGTAGCGCCTCATGTATCACTGTAGGGGGTAGAGCACTGTTTCGGCTAGGGGGTCATCCCGACTTACCAAACCGATGCAAACTCCGAATACCTACAAGTGCCGAGCATGGGAGACACACGGCGGGTGCTAACGTCCGTCGTGAAAAGGGAAACAACCCAGACCGTCAGCTAAGGTCCCAAAGTTATGGTTAAGTGGGAAACGATGTGGGAAGGCTTAGACAGCTAGGAGGTTGGCTTAGAAGCAGCCACCCTTTAAAGAAAGCGTAATAGCTCACTAGTCGAGTCGGCCTGCGCGGAAGATGTAACGGGGCTCAAACCATACACCGAAGCTACGGGTATCACGTAAGTGATGCGGTAGAGGAGCGTTCTGTAAGCCTGTGAAGGTGAGTTGAGAAGCTTGCTGGAGGTATCAGAAGTGCGAATGCTGACATGAGTAACGACAATGGGTGTGAAAAACACCCACGCCGAAAGACCAAGGTTTCCTGCGCAACGTTAATCGACGCAGGGTTAGTCGGTCCCTAAGGCGAGGCTGAAAAGCGTAGTCGATGGAAAACAGGTTAATATTCCTGTACTTCTGGTTATTGCGATGGAGGGACGGAGAAGGCTAGGCCAGCTTGGCGTTGGTTGTCCAAGTTTAAGGTGGTAGGCTGAGATCTTAGGTAAATCCGGGATCTTAAGGCCGAGAGCTGATGACGAGCTAACTTTTAGTTAGCGAAGTGGTTGATGCCATGCTTCCAAGAAAAGCTTCTAAGCTTCAGGTAACCAGGAACCGTACCCCAAACCGACACAGGTGGTTGGGTAGAGAATACCAAGGCGCTTGAGAGAACTCGGGTGAAGGAACTAGGCAAAATGGCACCGTAACTTCGGGAGAAGGTGCGCCGGTGAGGGTGAAGGACTTGCTCCGTAAGCTCATGCCGGTCGAAGATACCAGGCCGCTGCGACTGTTTATTAAAAACACAGCACTCTGCAAACACGAAAGTGGACGTATAGGGTGTGACGCCTGCCCGGTGCCGGAAGGTTAATTGATGGGGTTAGCTAACGCGAAGCTCTTGATCGAAGCCCCGGTAAACGGCGGCCGTAACTATAACGGTCCTAAGGTAGCGAAATTCCTTGTCGGGTAAGTTCCGACCTGCACGAATGGCGTAACGATGGCGGCGCTGTCTCCACCCGAGACTCAGTGAAATTGAAATCGCTGTGAAGATGCAGTGTATCCGCGGCTAGACGGAAAGACCCCGTGAACCTTTACTATAGCTTTGCACTGGACTTTGAATTTGCTTGTGTAGGATAGGTGGGAGGCTTTGAAGCGTGGACGCCAGTTCGCGTGGAGCCATCCTTGAAATACCACCCTGGCAACTTTGAGGTTCTAACTCAGGTCCGTTATCCGGATCGAGGACAGTGTATGGTGGGTAGTTTGACTGGGGCGGTCTCCTCCTAAAGAGTAACGGAGGAGTACGAAGGTGCGCTCAGACCGGTCGGAAATCGGTCGTAGAGTATAAAGGCAAAAGCGCGCTTGACTGCGAGACAGACACGTCGAGCAGGTACGAAAGTAGGTCTTAGTGATCCGGTGGTTCTGTATGGAAGGGCCATCGCTCAACGGATAAAAGGTACTCCGGGGATAACAGGCTGATACCGCCCAAGAGTTCATATCGACGGCGGTGTTTGGCACCTCGATGTCGGCTCATCACATCCTGGGGCTGAAGCCGGTCCCAAGGGTATGGCTGTTCGCCATTTAAAGTGGTACGCGAGCTGGGTTTAGAACGTCGTGAGACAGTTCGGTCCCTATCTGCCGTGGACGTTTGAGATTTGAGAGGGGCTGCTCCTAGTACGAGAGGACCGGAGTGGACGAACCTCTGGTGTTCCGGTTGTCACGCCAGTGGCATTGCCGGGTAGCTATGTTCGGAATAGATAACCGCTGAAAGCATCTAAGCGGGAAACTAGCCTCAAGATGAGATCTCACTGGAACCTTGAGTTCCCTGAAGGGCCGTCGAAGACTACGACGTTGATAGGTTGGGTGTGTAAGCGCTGTGAGGCGTTGAGCTAACCAATACTAATTGCCCGTGAGGCTTGACCATATAACACCCAAGCAATTTGACTACTCTAACGAGCATCAGATTGCGGTGTGTGAAGACGAAATGAACCGAAAGTTCGACGTTCACAAAACACCGAAAGCTGTCACATACGCAATTTGCTGAAGCGAGGCCATCTGGCCACGACTCAGTACCCGAATTTCTTGACGACCATAGAGCATTGGAACCACCTGATCCCATCCCGAACTCAGTAGTGAAACGATGCATCGCCGATGGTAGTGTGGGGTTTCCCCATGTGAGAGTAGGTCATCGTCAAGATTAAATTCCGAAACCCCATTTGCGAAAGCAGATGGGGTTTTGTTTTGGGCGGTCGAAAAGTACGTAGAAAATCATTGCCGTGCACTGCTGGTCAACATCGTCATCGATAACAGACCACTGAAGCGCCATTTCTCCTAAAATCCCTTCTTGTAGCATCCCGGCCAGCGCAAGCTCTTCCCCTACAATTGTCCTCATAAAAGCGACTGTTGAATCTGCCGTTGGGCAAATGGATACAAAGTGTTTCCGCATTTTTGGTATGGTGCAGCACATTTTCACAGGGACTGATCTTTCATCCGCAGGACGCGTCGTCGACCTTCTTCAACGAGATGCTGTAGAAATGCCAGAACCTATACCGATCAAGGATCACGAAAAAGAAAACCGCCTTGTCAACAAGCGCCTGCTTGCCTGCGCGTTGTTGGTTATTGGCATCACCTGCGCCCTGGTAGGGCGTATGTACTTCCTGCAGGTCGTGCAGTTCGACTACCACTCCACAATTTCCGAGAACAACCGCGTCCACGTACTGCCTATTACGCCGACGCGTGGGTTGATCTATGACCGCAACGGCGTCGTACTGGCTGACAACCGCCCCAGCTACAACCTGACCATCACCCGTGAACGCACCACCGACCTCAAGGGCGAGTTGGACGCCATCGTCAGTTTGTTGCACTTGCCTGCCGAAGACCGTGCTGTATTCGACAAGGCGCTGAAGCAAGCTCGGCACCCCTTCGTTCCTGTGACATTGTTTTATGAGCTGACCGAAGAGCAGATCGCGCTGCTGGCCGTGAACGAGTTTCGCCTACCGGGTGTGGACGTAGAACCGCAATTCGTTCGTCACTACCCCCTAGGCGCTCACTTTGCCCATTCCATCGGTTATGTAGGGCGGATCAACGAGAAAGAATCCAAAGCCCTCGACTCGGTGGAGTACCGTGGCACCCAGTCCATCGGCAAGACCGGGATCGAGCGCTTCTACGAGTCCGAATTGCACGGCCACGTAGGCTATGAAGAGGTCGAGACCAATGCCCAGGGCCGCGTACTGCGCGTGCTCAAGCACACCGACCCGATTCCGGGAAAGAACATTGTCCTGAGCCTCGACGTTCACCTCCAGGAAGCTGCAGAGGAGGCCTTGGGTGATCGACGCGGTTCGGTGGTTGCTCTCGACCCGCAAACCGGTGAAGTGCTGGCCATGGTCAGCAAGCCAAGCTTCGATCCGAACCTGTTCGTCACCGGTATCAGCTTCAAGGAATACGCCGCTCTGCATGACTCCATCGACCGGCCGTTGTTCAACCGCGTCCTCCGGGGGCTCTACGCGCCAGGCTCGACCATCAAGCCAGAAGTCGCCATCGCGGGCCTGGACAGTGGCGTCGTCACCGCCCAGACCCGCGTGTTCGACCCGGGTTACTACCAACTGCCGGACTTCGATCACAAATACCGCAACTGGAACCACAGCGGTGATGGCTGGGTAGACATGGACGCCGCCATCATGCGCTCCAACGACACCTACTTTTACGACCTAGCCCACAAACTCGGCATCGATCGCCTGCACGACTACCTGGCTGAGTTCGGCCTGGGTCAGAAAGTGTCGCTGGATATGTTCGAAGAGTCAGCCGGCCTGATGCCCTCCCAGGCCTGGAAGCGCGCTACTCGCCGGCAACCCTGGTTCCCGGGTGAAACCGTGATCCTCGGCATCGGCCAGGGCTATATGCAGGTCACACCGCTGCAATTGGCCCAAGCCACAGCGCTGATCGCCAACAAGGGCGTGTGGAATCGGCCCCACTTGGCCAAGACCATCAATGGCGTGCCCCCCGTGGATGAAAACCCGATGCCCAACGTAGTCCTCAAGGACCCGCATGATTGGGAGCAGGTCAACCACGGCATGCAGCTGGTGATGCACGACCCACGCGGCATTGCCCGCGCTGCCGCACAAGGCGCGCAATACCGCATCGCCGGTAAGAGTGGTACGGCACAAGTCGTTGCGATCAAGCAGGGCGAGCGTTACAACCGTGAAAAGACCCTGGAACGCCACCGCGACAACGCCTTGTTCGTCGGTTTCGCTCCGGCCGAACATCCGAAGATCGTGATTTCGGTGATGATCGAAAACGGCGAGGCCGGCGGTCGTGTTGCAGGACCGGTAGTGCGTCAGATCATGGACGCCTGGTTGCTCGACCAAGAAGGCCACCTGAAGCCGCAGTACGCGACGCCGGCTAAAGCACCCGGAGACCCGAAGGTCTAATCAGTTTTTCCACTCGTCCCACTGCTCTACGCCTTCATAGGCAAGCCAGGGCACCGCATGGGATGTCCAGATATGTGCGGTGGGCCTGACGGCTGGATCATCATCCAGCGTCGCCACCCGCACAATGACGTGAGGTTGGTGCCCGCGCTCCGCCATCAGGTGCGAGCCGCAGCGCGAACAGAAATGCCTGAGCTTGCCTGGCGACGATTCGAATGACGCCAGCAGTGCTTCGCCCTGAGTCCAGCGAAAGTGCTCCCGCATCACGCCCGCCGTCGCCACAAATGCTGCCGCATGCACTTTGCGACAGCTGTCGCAGTGGCAGTGGCTGATGGGCATGTCGAGGCAGTCCACTTGGTAGCGCACGCCTTTACAGAAGCAACTTCCATTCAACGGGTCAGTCATAACGTATAGCCGGTTCAAGGATGGGGTCATCATGATTGCTTACAACCCAAGGTTGCGCATTGTTTGATGTCGCCTACTGTCAATGGAGGAGGTGACTTATGCACGTATTAGATCGCATCGAACGAAAAGTCCTGCTCAACGCTTCACGTAAACAGGTGTGGGAAGCCCTCACCGATGCCGAGCAATTCGGTAGTTGGTTTGGTATTGCCCTCGGAGGCAAAACCTTCGTTGCCGGGCAAACCCTTGAGGCGCCGATCACTTATCCTGGTTACGAGCATGTGATCTGGAAGGCCAGAATCGAACGCATCCTGCCGCAAACACTGTTCTCGTTCTGGTGGCACCCCTTCGCGGTGGAGGAGGGCGTCGACTACGACCAGGAAACCCCGACACTGGTGGAATTCACCATCGAGGACCGGGCACCGGGCATTCTGCTGCGGGTGGTCGAGTCGGGGTTTGACGCAGTGCCTGAGGCGCGGCGGCAGAAAGCCTTCAAGATGAATTCCCGTGGCTGGGACGAGCAGATGGGCAACATCGAAACTTACCTGAGCCAAGCCCGTCAAGCTTGACCGCAACGGGCATCAAACCTGATGCCCGCCTCGCTCTACGAACTCAGCCTTCGTGAGCGGTGGTGATTTCCAGGGTGTCGGTGAACGTCACCAGTACACCTTGCCCGACCTTAAGGTCTTTGAGGCCGGCGCGAATCTCCGGTTTCTCCACATTCAGCACTTTCGTCGCACCGGCCGGATTCTCCAGGGTGACCTGGTTTTTCTTCAGGTCGATATGGGTGATCTTCAATTGCACCTGCACTTGGCGGAAGGCTGCACCGCCCGGGTTAGGGTTGTCGGCGGTGGCGCGGACTACACCGGTTTTTTCGCTGGCGTCCGGTGCGCTTTTGTCGACGTCGGTGTCCAGCACGGCAGCAACCGAGTGGGTGGTCAGCACCACAGCGCGGCGCGTCGGCGTTCAAACCGATGGAGGGCGAGCAATACGAAGCGGGGGTGAAGTACCAGCCGAACGACAGTTCGTTGCTGACCCTGTCGGTGTACCAGATCAAGCAAAAGAACGTGCTGACCGGCGATATCGAGTACCCGGAATATCAGCTGCAGGAAGGCGAGGCGCGCTCACGCGGCGTCGAGTTTGAAGGCAAGATACGGATCGGCCAGTTCGAAGTGATTGGCGCGGTGGCTTACATAGACTCGTTCTACACCAAGAGCAACTACGGGGATAAGGGCAACCGTCACGAATCCCAGGCTCCCAGGACCGCCAGTGGCTGTGTCGATTACCACTTTGCCAGCTATGCCCTGGCAGGTCTGACCCTTGGCGGCGGCGCCCGTTACACCGGCAAGAAGTACGGCGACTCGGGCAACACTTTCAAAACACCATCGTTCGTGGTGTACGACACCACCCTCAGCTACGACCTGGGCCGTGTCAGCCCCACCCTCAATGGCGCGGAAGCGAGCCTGAACGTGCAGAACCTGTTTGATCGCGAGTACGTGTCGTCCTGCAACTATGCCTTTGGTTGCTACTGCGGGCAGGAGCGTACGGCGTCGCTATAAGTATCCTACGATTGGTGACGCCAAGCGGGTGGCGGCGAAGGCGGCCACCCGCGGGTGATCAGAAGTCCACAGTCGCCGACAGCTTGGCGACACGTGGATCGCCCTGGCTGAGGAAACCGCCCTGGGCCGATTCCCAGTACTTCTCGTTGGCGACGTTCTCCACGGTGGCACCGAGGGTGACATCACGCTGAGCCACCTTGAAGTTGTAGCGTGCGCCCACGTCGAAGCGGTTCCACGCGGGCAGGCTCAGGTTGTTGGCGGCGTCGGCGTACTGGCCACCGGTGCGCAGCATGCGGCCGTTGAGCGTCACCCCCTGCAGGCCGGGCACATCCCAATCCACGCCGGCATTGAGCTGGAACGAAGGCACACCGATCGCGCGGTTGCCGTCGTTGGCACCGTTTTGCGTGTCTTTGAGCTCGGTCTTCATGACGGTCACACCGCCCAGCAAGCGCAGGCCGCTGACCGGCTCGCCGAAGACATTCAGCTCCACACCTTTATTGATCTGCAGGCCCTCCCGCACGTAGCGCGCTGTCGTAGCATCAATGACCTGAACGTAACCGGCTCCAGGCTGTTCGATGCGGTACACACCCAACGTCGCCCCATAGGTGCCCATGTCGACTTTTACGCCGGCTTCGATCTGCTTGGAGCGCGCAGGTGCATACGCCTGGCCGCCACCGATGATCGTGCGGTTTCCCGAGTTGACGGGAGACGTCGTCGGGCCTTGCGCGAGGCCTTCGATGCGGTTGGCGTAGAAGGACACATGTTCCCACGGCTTGAACACCAGGCCGTAGACCGGTGTGGTGATCGACTCGTCATAGTTGGAGGTACGGGTGCCACTCATGTAGTTGTACCCCTGCACCACCATCTGCTGGCGGCGCGCGCCTAGAGTGATCAGCAGGCGGTCATCGAAGACGCCGAGGGTATCGGACACCGCCGCGCTGCGCACAAAAGTCTTGGCGGTAATCGTGGGGTCGCTGAAGTCAGTGCCCGGTGTATTGCGTGGGTTGTTCAAGGTGGGTGGCGCACCGGTCACCGGGTCGTAGATATTGGTTGGGGTCGCTGTCGACGAGGCGTTGAACACATAAGCGTTGCGTGCCTGGGTCCAGATACCGGCCAGGCCGAAATTGAGACGGTGGCTGACAGCGCCAGTCTGGAACTTGCCGTTCAGCCCGCCCATCAAGCTGCGGTTGTCTTCTTCGTGGGCAATGGTCGAGCGGCTCGCCAGGGCATTGCCAAGGTTATCGGTCAGCGTCACCGACGAGTACTGCCCCATTTCACGTGTGTGCTTGGCCCCGCCTGCCGCATAAACCGTCCAGTTGTCGTTCAAGTCGTACTCGGCGCGCAGCATGCCCAGGGTGTCTTCAAGGTTGGTGCTGCTCCAGCTCGGCGCATAGTTGGTGTCAGCCGACGGTGCATCCGGGACATGGGTGGCCGTGCCCAGGAACACCGAGTTGCGCCCGCCGTTGATGCGTTGCTTCTGATACACAAAGTCACTGGACAGACGCAACGCATCGCCGCGGTAGTCCAGGCCAACCGCAAACAGTTTAGAGCGCTGGTTTTCATCATCGATGCCGGTATCGCCTTCGCGCTGGGACAGGTTCACCCGCGCGCCAAAACGGTTGTCTTCACCGAATCGCTGGCCGATGTCCAAGTGCTCGCCCACTCGGCCATCGCTGCTGATATCGGTGCTGAAGCGACGCAGCGGGACATCGTCGGCGCGCTTGGGCTGCAGGTTCACGCCACCGCCGATCCCCGAACCGCCCGGTGTTACGCCGTTGATAAAGGCATTGGGCCCCTTGAACACTTCGACGCGCTCCAGGGCGTCAGTGGAGATGATCTGGCGTGGCAGGATGCCGTACAGGCCGTTGAAGGAAATGTCGTCACCACTGAGCGGCAGGCCACGGATCATGAAGGTCTGCGCCTGGTTGGCAAACCCTGACGCCTGGCGCACGGATGAATCATTGAGCAGCACATCACCGACAGTCTCGGCCTGCTGGTCGCGAATCAACTTCTCGGTGTAGGAGGCCATGCTGAACGGCACATCCATGATGTCCTGGTTACCCAGCACACCCAACTGACCGCCGCGTGCCACTTGGCCACCGGCGTATACCGGGGGCAGAGCGCTTGGAGTGGGCGCTTCGGCGTTGATACGGGTGGCGCCCAGTTCCAGTGTGTTGCCATCCTGACGGCTGTTCGCATCCTGCGGGGTGGCGGGTGTTGCGGCGTGGGCCGTGAGGCTCAGGGAGCAGCAAAGGGCGAGCAGGGTGGGGCGAAATGGCACAGCGAAGGGGGCACGGATGGGCATGGTCGATCCTGACGGTGAACCGTCATGTGAGGAAAAGGGCAACAGCGTTGCGCGTCCTCACTGCGCGGATACGACTCCGGTGCGAATGATAGTAATTATTATTAACGCCTTGCAACAAATTTATGAGATTCAGGTCTGCGCGCGCGGATGCCGAGTAGAATCACGCCCTGAAAGCGATTCCTGAGGTGCGGTACGGTGGATTTACAGCAGGGTTTTGTCCTGACCCGGCATTGGCGAGATACCCCGGCAGGTACGGAGGTCAGCTTCTGGCTGGCCACCGACCAGGGCCCCAGGTTTATCCGCCTACCCGTGCAGACTTCGGTGATGTTCATCCCCGAGGCCCATCGCAAACCGTTGGATTGGCTGCTCAAGGGCGAGCGCGACATCGAATTGCGCCCGTTGCAGTTGTGCGATTTCCATCACCGTCCCGTGCTGGGCCTGTACACGCGCCAGCACCGCCAGGCGATGGACGTGGAAAAACGCCTGCGCGCTGCCGGGGTTGATGTCTACGAAGGCGACGTGCGCCCACCCGAGCGCTACATGATGGAGCGCTTCATCACCGCACCCGTGTGGTTTGGCGGCACGCCCGACGCCAGCGGCGTGCTCTGCGACGCGCAGATGAAGCCCGCGCCAGACTACCGCCCGCCGCTGAAACTGGTGTCCCTCGACATCGAGACCACCGCCCAGGGCGACCTCTATTCCATCGCCCTGGAAGGCTGCGGCGAGCGCCAGGTGTACATGCTCGGCCCGCCGAACAAAACCGACGCCGTGGACTTCAAGCTCGACTACTGCGACACCCGCGCCCAACTGCTTGAGCGCCTCAACGCGTGGCTCGCCCAGCATGACCCCGACGCGATCATCGGCTGGAACGTGGTGCAATTCGACCTGCGCGTCCTCCACGAACATGCCCAGCGCCTCAACGTGCCGCTCATGCTTGGCCGGGGCGAAGAACCCATGGCCTGGCGCGAACACGGCAGCCGCAACCATTACTTCGCCGCTGCGGCGGGGCGGCTGATCATCGACGGTATCGAAGCCCTGCGCTCGGCCACCTGGAGCTTCGAATCCTTCAGCCTGGAAAACGTCGCACAGACCTTGTTGGGCGAGGGCAAGGACATCTCCACGCCGTACCAGCGCATGGACGAAATCAACCGCATGTTCGCCGAGGACAAGCCCGCGCTGGCGCGCTACAACCTCAAGGACTGCGAGCTGGTCACGCGGATTTTCGCCAAGACCGAACTGCTCAAGTTCCTGCTGGAGCGGGCCAGCGTCACTGGCTTGCCGGCCGATCGCAACGGCGGCTCCGTCGCCGCGTTCACCCATTTGTACATGCCACTGATGCACCGCCAGGGCTTCGTCGCGCCGAACCTGGGTGACAAGCCGCCCCAGGCCAGCCCCGGTGGCTTTGTCATGGACTCACGCCCCGGCCTCTACGAATCCGTGCTGGTGCTCGATTACAAAAGCCTTTACCCGTCGATCATCCGCAGCTTCCTGATCGACCCGGTGGGCCTGATCGAAGGCCTCAAGCACCCTGACGACAGCGAGTCGGTGGAAGGCTTTCGCGGCGCACGTTTCTCTCGCACACGGCATTGCCTGCCTTCTATCGTCGCGCGGATTTCCGAAGGCCGCGAAGTGGCCAAGCGTGAACACAACGCACCGCTGTCCCAGGCCCTGAAAATTATTATGAACGCCTTCTACGGCGTGCTCGGTTCGAGCGGCTGCCGCTTCTTCGATACGCGGTTGGCCTCGTCGATTACGATGCGCGGCCACCAGATCATGCGTCAGACCCGCGAACTGGTTGAAGCCCAAGGCTATGAGGTGATCTACGGTGACACCGACTCCACCTTTGTCTGGCTTGGCAGCGCACATTCCCAGGAGGACGCCAGCCGCATCGGCCGAGGGTTGGTGCAGCACGTCAATGACTGGTGGCGCGAGCATCTGCACACCGCGTTCGGGCTGCAAAGCGCCCTGGAGTTGCAGTACGAAACCCACTTCACCCGCTTTCTCATGCCGACCATCCGTGGTGCGGAAGAGGGCAGCAAGAAGCGCTACGCCGGCCTGGTGGTGCGCAGCGATGGCAGCGAGGAAATGGTCTACAAAGGCCTGGAAACCGTGCGCAGCGACTGGTCGCCCCTGGCTCGCCGGTTCCAGCAGGAACTCTACCAGCGCATCTTCCATCGCCAGCCCCACCAAGACTACATCCGCGACTACGTGCGCCGTACCCTCAGCGGCGAGTTCGATGAGTTGCTGATCTACCGCAAACGCCTGCGCCGCCGACTGGACGATTACGAACGCAACGTGCCGCCCCATGTGCGCGCCGCGCGCCTGGCCGATGAGTACAACGATCGCCTGAACCGCCCGCGCCAATACCAGCGCGGCGGCTGGATCAGCTACGTGATCAGCGTCAACGGCCCGGAACCCTTGGAAGTGCGGCAGGCGCCCATCGACTACGACCACTACGTCACCCGGCAATTGCAGCCGGTCGCCGATGCGATCCTGCCGTTCGTGAATGACGATTTCAGCACCCTGGTCGGTGGGCAAATGGGCCTGTTTTAAAACGCTTGATTCGTCAGGGCGCGAGCCTGCACTCTCTGTCTCTGATGACCACCCAGACGGCGCAGCCCCTCATGACCCAACTTACCCTGACCGGCACGACGGTCGAACTCCTGCCCCTGCAAAGGGAACACAAGGCCGCCTTGCTCGAGGCCGCAGCCGATGGCGAACTGTGGAACCTCAAGGTCACCAACGTACCGGGCCCGGATACTGTTGATAAATACATCGACACCGCCCTGGCGGGGCGCGACGCCGGCAGCGTGATCCCCTTCACCCTGGTGCGCCGCGATACCGGCCAAGTGGTCGGCAGCACGCGGTTCTGGAAGGTCGACCGGGTCAATCGCAAGCTGGAGATCGGCCATACCTGGCTGGCGCTGTCCACGCAGAAAAGCGGCATCAATACCGAAGCCAAGCTGCTGTTGCTGACCTACGCTTTCGAAGTGCTCGACTGCGTGCGCGTGCAATTCACCACCGACGAACTCAACGAAAAATCCCGCGCGGCGATCCTGCGGCTCGGCGCCGTGCAGGAAGGCATCGTGCGCCACGAACGCATCATGCCCGATGGCCGCAAGCGCAACTCGGTGCGCTTCAGCATCATCGATTCGGAATGGCCGCAAGTGAAGGCCACCTTGCAGGCCAAACTGCAACGCTAGGAGGAAAAGCCCATGTACACGCTCTATGGCATCGACGAATCCGGCTCCTGCATGATCGAAATTGCCCTGCAGCGCTGTGGGGTGCCGTGGCGACGGGTAGACGCAGCCTCCTGGGCGGAGGGCGAGGGCAGTGACGAATTGGCCCGCATCAACCCGCTCAAACAGGTGCCCACCCTGGTGACCCCGGACGGCCAGGTGCTGACGGAAAGCGCTGCGATCCTGATCCACCTGGGCCTGGAATTTCCCGCCTCCCAGCTCTTGGGCGGCAACCGCGCGCAGATCATTCGCGGGCTGGTGTACATCGCCGCCAATTGCTACTCGGCCATCGGCATCATCGACTACCCGCAACGCTGGCTCGGTAACGTCAACGAAACCGTGCAGGTGCAGCTTGTCACTGGCACCCGCCGCTACCTGCACCAGGCCTGGGTGGTGTTTGCCGATCAGTTTGCCGACCAGTTGTTTGCCGCCAACAATACGCCTAACGCGCTGGGCTTGATGGCGGCTGCAGTGTCGCGCTGGGACGAGGCACGGGAGGTGTTGAACGGCCTGGCGCCGGGCTTTTCCCAGTCACTGGCGCACGTGGATGCCGACCCCCTTGTGGCGCCCGTATTTGCTCGGCATTGGCCGCAGTGGAAGGTCTCATGATGTTTCCGCAATCAGTAGAAACAATGACACTCGCGGCCACCAAACCCTTGCGTAGCGGGCGTCCTGACCTACGCTTTCTTAAAGTGGTGTAGGAATCATCCTTGAATTTGACTGTCGCAGACATGAAACTCAAGAACCCTGCATGGAATTCAAAGGAGGTGCGCATGCTCATCCGGTCGCTGACCCTGGCTACCTTGATGGCTTTTACGGGGCCGCTGTTGGCTGCTGATGATATCAACCCGCTCAAGCAGGACTTGGGCAAGGCCCGGCCGCTGGTGGTGGTGGAGCTTGATTCCGGCAACGACACCTTGGCGACTCTCAAGAAACAGTTGGACGAGCCTGCGACCAAGCAGTCCTTTGAAGAACGCAGCATGGTGTTCTACACCGTGAAGTTCGGCAGCATCGGAGCCGAAGGCGAGAAGTTCGCCAAGGACCCCAAGGACAGCAAAAAGCTCACGCCGCCAGAAACCAACGCGCTGATCCGTGCCCTCAAGCTGGGTGCCGGCAGCGGTACCAAAGTGATCCTGGTGGGCAAGGACGGCGAGAAAAAACTCGAGAAGACCGTGCCACCGGATACCCTCGACCTGAAGGCATTCTTCAGCGCCATCGACCAGATGCCGATGGCCGAGAAAGAAGCCGCTGCACCGGCCGAGCCTGAACCCGCTGCCGCACCAGCGGAGAAGCAGGGTGCTAAGGCTGGCGCCAAACCTGGCAAGCCCGCCAAGCATGCAGCGCAGCCATTGGATGACTGACCCTGTACGGGAGCCGGGCAGCCGGCTCCCGTAGCAGAAACTTGCAGTAACAGCTCTGCGAAGAATATGATAACCGTTATCATTTACGCCTTGTTCTTCGCGCGCGGCCTCCATGTCTTCGACTCCTGCGGTAAGCCCCACTGAACTGGCCACCTTGTACCGCCAGCAACACCGTTGGTTGCAGCAATGGCTGTGGCGTCGCTTGAACTGCCCGCAGAGCGCCGCCGACCTGGCCCAGGACACATTCCTGCGGCTGCTGGCGAAGAACCAGCCCCTTGAAATCCACGCGCCGCGCAGCTTCCTGGCGAAAGTGGCGCAAAGCGTGCTGTCCAACCACTTCCGTCGGCAGAAACTCGAAAAAGCCTACTTGCAGGCCTTGGCCCTGTTGCCGGAAGACGCCGCGCCCAACGCCGAAACCCAGTGGATCCTCCTCGAAACCCTGATGGCCCTCGATGAAGTGCTCAGCCGCCTGGCCTTGCCCGTGCGCCAGGCGTTCCTGTGGTCGCAGCTCGATGGCCTGAGCCACGGCGAGATCGCCGAGCGCCTCGGTACCAGCATCACCACGGTCAAACGCTACATCGTCAAGGCGGGTGCACAATGCATCTTGCTGGACAGCCAGCGGTCATGAATCCGGTGCCGTTATCGATCGAGGTCGCCGAGCAAGCGATGCACTGGCAACTGGAGCTGCAGGTGCCGAACGTCAGCGAGCAGACCCGCGCCGAATGGCAGCGCTGGCGTGAGCAGGACCCGGCCCATGAACAGGCCTGGCAACATTCCCAGCGATTTTTCCAGCGTTTGCAGGATGTGCGCACACCGACCCATCAAGCCTTGGCCCGCGCGACGCTGTTGCCGGCGTTGTCACGTCGCCAGGTCGTCAAGCACCTCGCCGTGTTGCTGGCGTCAGGCACCGCCGCTTGGAGCATCAAAGACGCGGCGCTGCTGCAACACTGGACCAGCGACTTCAGCACCACCGTCGGCGAGCAGTGGCGCATCGGTTTGGCGGACAACACCCAAGTGCAGCTCAATACCGACACCGCCATCGACGTCAAATACACCGCGGATGTACGCCAGATCCATGTGCTGCGTGGTGAAATCCTGGTGGACCCCAACCCCACGGATATCCGCCCGCTGTGGGTGAAAACCGCCGAAGGCCTGACCCGTGCGGTCAGTGGTCGCTTCAGTGTGCGCCAGCGCGATGGCTTTACCCAATTGGGCGCAGACCAGGGCGCGCTGTCGGCACAGATCCCGTCGCGCAGCCTGCTGCTGCAGGCGGGCGAACTCATCAGTTTTGATGCCCACACCTTGCTCGCCCGGCGCCCGCAACGGGACGGTGAACTGGCGTGGAGCCGTGGAATGATCGTCGCTCAGGGCATGCGCCTGGAGGACTTCCTCGAAGAGCTGAGCCGCTACCGTCGCGGGCGCCTGGCGTGTGATCCCGCGGTGCGCGGCTTGCGCGTATCCGGCACCTATCCGCTGTCCGACACCGACCGGATTATCGCGGCGCTGGCGCAAACCCTGAAGCTGGACGTGCAGCATTTCACCCGTTTCTGGGTCGCCCTCAAGCCGCGCCAGAAGCTTGTGTGAATTTATTTCGCGCTTGGGTGGTCCGTTTGCGAATCTCACGAGACTTATATCCCCAGACACTACCTTCACTGGGGAATAGGGCATGCAGCCGCACACACCGAAGAAAAACATACGCTTGAAGACATCATTGGCCCTTGCCGTAATGCAGGGCATTGCCAGCGTCACTGTGGTCACGCCGCTGTTGCTGGCGTCGGCCTGGGTGCACGCAGCACCGCAAGTGGAATTCGACATCCCGCCAGGTTCGCTGGCGGAGGCGCTCAACCAGTTCGGCCAGGCCAGCCAGATCCTGCTGTCCTATCCGGCCGCGCTCACCGACGGCCAGACCAGCCCAGGCCTGCGCGGGCGGCATGACCTGGATACCGGCCTGGCGATCCTGCTCAGTACCAGCAACTTGCAAGCCGTGCATGGCAGCGGCAGCACTTACTCACTGGCGCGGCGCCCGAGCGATGGCGCATTGCAGCTGGGCACCGTGTCCATTTCGGGCAAGGCACCCGGCTCGACCACCGAGGGCACTGGCTCTTACACCACGCAGTCCTCCAGCAGTTCGACGCGCCTGAACCTGACGCCTCGGGAAACCCCGCAGTCGCTCACCGTAATGACCCGCCAGCGCCTGGATGACCAACGTCTCACCAATCTCAGTGACACCCTCGATGCCACTCCCGGCATCATCGTGTTGCGCGATGGCCTTGGGGCGGAGAGTGACGGTTATTTCTCGCGCGGCTTCCAGATCCAGAACTTCGAAATCGACGGCGTGCCCACCGCCACACGCATGGACAACTACACCCAGAGCATGGCCATGTATGACCGCGTTGAAATCGTACGCGGCGCCACCGGCCTTATCAGCGGCATGGGCAACCCGGCGGCGACCATCAACTTGATTCGCAAGCGCCCGACGACCGAGACGCGCGCCAGCGTCACGGCGGAAGGCGGCACCTGGGACCGCTATGGCACCGGCCTGGACGTCTCCGGCCCGCTGACCGAAACCGGCAATGTGCGCGGGCGCCTGGTCGCGGACTACAAGACCGAACACGCCTGGATCGATCGCTACAAGCAGGAAACGCAGCTGCTCTATGGCATCACCGAGTTCGACCTCAGCGAAGACACGCTGCTGACACTGGGCTTCAGCTACCTGCGCACCGACGTCGATTCGCCGGCGCGTTCCGGTTTGCCCACACGCTTTACCGACGAGTCGCGCAGTAACCTTAGCCGCTCGCTAAACACCGCGCCGGCGTGGTCCTACAACGATCATGAGCAGACGAGCTTTTTCACCGCCATTGAGCAGACGTTCGACAGCGGCTGGAGCGCCAAGGCCGAATTCACCCACACTGAAAACCAGTTCGATGAAGTCTTCAACTACGTCAACGGTTCGCTCAACGCGAACGGCAGTGGTACCACTCAATTGCCGGTGCGTTTCTCCGGTACGCCGCGCCAGGATAACATCGACCTCTACGCCACCGGCCCCTTTGACCTGCTCGGGCGTGAGCACGAGCTGATCGCGGGCGTCACCTTGTCCAAATACAATGAAAGCGTGCCGAGTTACGGCGGCTGGCATTACGACTATTCCGGCTCGCCGGCCGGTGCCATCGACAACCTGTTCAATTGGGATGGCCAGTCGGTCAAGCCCGCGTTCAATGTCACCGGTAAATCCTCGGTGGATGAGAGCCAATATGCTGCTTACTTGAGCACGCGACTGCGAGTGACCGATGACTTGAGCGTGATCCTCGGCAGCCGGGTGATCGACTGGAAGCGCGAGACCGAAGATCGACCCTACGGCGGCACGGCGACCCGCACTGACGAATCGGAAACTGGCGTCTACATCCCTTACGCCGGCGTGGTATATGACCTCACCGACAACTGGTCGGCCTACGCCAGCTACACCAAGATCTTCAATCCCCAGGCCAGTTGGGTGCGCGACATCAATAACAAGGCGCTGCCGCCGATGGAGGGCAAAGGGTATGAGGTCGGCCTCAAAGGCAGCTTCTTCGACGAGCGGCTGAACACCAGCTTGGCGCTGTTCAAGCTGGAGCAGGACAACCTGGCCATCTGGATCGACACCCCGGGCGGCAACACCTATCGCAACGAGCAAGGCACCACCACCGAAGGCGTGGAGCTGGAGCTCAACGGCGAACTGGCTGACGGCTGGCAAGCCTCCGCTGGCTATGCCTATGCGGTGAGCACCGATGCCGACGACAAACGCATCGTCACGACGTTGCCGCGCCAGAGCCTGAAGACCTTCACTTCCTACCGTTTGCCCGGCGCGTTCAACAAGCTTACCGTGGGCGGCGGAGTGAACTGGCAGAGCAAGGTCGGCGAAGACCTGCACACCTTCAGCCAGGGCAGCTACGCCATCACCAACTTGCTGGTGCGCTATGACCTGACGTCCAAGCTGAGCGCCTCGGTCAACGTCAATAACCTGTTCGATCGCGAGTACTTCAGCTACGCCGGCAACCACGGCATGTACGGAGCGCCGCGCAACCTGATGACCAGTGTCAAATACGCTTTCTGACGCAATGATTGAACGGCGCCCTCAAGGCGCCGTTTTTGCGACAGGCGCCTTGCGCACCGGAAACGGAAAGTAGAAAAACCGCAGGAACGCCACCCGCTTGATCACTTCCCCGATCAACAACGGCACCACCACCGCCACCACAAACCCCACGCAGGCCGCGACAAACGCGGGCAGCCCCAGGCGCTCCAGCAGGTCGACCGTCTTGTGCTGGATCTCGCCGTGGAAGATCAGCAGGATCAAGGTGTTCTGACCGATATAGGTCATGGCCCGCGTGACCCAGGTCGACACCATCAATACGCGCGCCAGCGCCCAGCAGGCGTACACGCCGATCACGGCCGGCAGGGTGGTCCAGAACCAGTGGTCGTAGCGTCGCTGCGCCAGGTCCATGGTGTCCCAGGTGAAGGTGAATACCACAACGAACAATGCAATCGAAATCAACAGGGTCAGCCAGGAGCCCGCGTGGGTGCGCAGCCAATCACGCAGCAGGTAGCCGACAATGAAATAAGTGCTGCTGATCAAGGTGATATCCAGGCTGAACGGCAGGCCCGGCAGCACCCAGGTATGCCCGCCGAACGCGACTGGCAACTGCCAGAACCACGGCAGCATCCAGACGCCCACAATCAACTGCAGCGTTACCAGCGCGCAACTGAGCAACAGTGACAGCTTCAGGCGCTGGATCAGGCGCAGCATCACCCAACTGAACAGGATCGCCACCCAGAAATGCGGCAGGAACCACAGCGCCTGCCACGGAATGGTATCCACCGAGGCGTACAGCACACCGCCGATATCCGGCAACAGCGGCTGGCCACGCAGAATGCTGCGCACGATCACATAGGTGAGCATGGTGAAGAAAAACGGTTTGAGCAGGCCATCGGCCTTGCGTATCGCCATCTCCACGAACGGCTGCTCGGGCTTGAAGAACACGCCCGACAGAAAAAAGAACAGCGGCAAGATGAACGACGCCAGCACCGGGTATAGCAAGTCCGGCGAAGTGGCGACGAACCAACTGTGGGCAAACACGATCACCAGGATGCCGATGCCTTTGGCGATATCCATTTGAATCCAGCGATGTTTCATATGAGTTGTCCTGATCGATCATTCATGCCTTGCGCCACGGTCTCAGCCAGAGTGCCATGCCCAGCAATACCACCGCGCCAGCCAGGGTGCTTAGCCCCAGTTGCAGCCACATGCCTTCAATCCGAAACAGCGCCAACGCCGCCACGCCCATCAGCACCGCGCTGAGCAGCCAGCTCCGAGCCCAGGGCAGGGCGCCGAGCAAGGCCTGGCGTTGCATCAACAACAACGCGGTGCAGAGCACGCCGGCCAGCGCAGCCAGCGGAATCCCGGCCAGGCCGAACACAAACGGCAGCACGCCCAGCAACAGCACATTGGCCAGGCTGCCGAGCAGTTCACAACGCAATGGCTGGCGCGTATCGCCTGCAGCGTAGGCGTAGCGCGCGAGCAGGGCGTTCCAGGCGCCGAACACCAGTGGTACGGCAAACCAGGCGAGCAGCAGCGGCAACGGCGAGTCCAGCGATTGCTTGGGCAGCAGCAACGCCACCAGGCTCGGGGCCGCTGCCACCAGGCCGACGCCGGCGGGCAGGGTCAGCACGCTGGCGGTTTCCAGACCGCGCTTGAGCAGGGCCAGGCGCTCATCGCCCTGGCGGCGGCTCATCATGCCCAGCAACACTTGGTTAAGGCTCATCAGCGCAATCAGCGGCAGGTTCATCAGCTTGCGCGCCAGGTTGACCCAGGTCACCGCGCCTTCACCCAGCAACGACGCCACCAACCGTTCAATCAAGGCCAGGCCCTGGCTGGCGCCATTGCTCAGCAACAGTGGGCCGATGCGTTGGCCCAGCTCCCGCAGTGGCGCCAACGACAGGTGCCACTGCCACGGCCGCCAGCCCTGGCACCACATCGACGGCAGCAGCGCCAACGGCATCAACAGGCTGCCGGCCAGGCAGGCCAGGGCCAACGCGTGAGGTTGGGTCGCGGTGCCGGCGAGGGCGAGGTAGGTCACCGGCGGCAGGTTGAACAGCAACGAGCCCAACCCCGCGAGCACAAAGCGTTCGCGGGCTTGCAGCGCAATACTGAACAGCGCATGCAGCATCAGTCCCGGCACGCACCAGGCGACAATCTGCAAGTTACTGCTGGCGAGCGCCGTGGCACTGGCTGCCAAGCCCGGCCCAAGCAGTTGCACCAGCCACGGCGCCAACAGTGTCAGCAGCAGGCTGGTGACCAGTGCGATCAGCAGCAACGCCGGAAACAGCACCGCCAACCAGCCCAATCGCTCGTCGTCCTTGCGCGCCAGGTACAGCGGCAACGCAGCGGCGCTCAGCACGCCGCCGGCCAAGGACATGCGCAACGCTTCGGGTAAAAACAGTGCGATCAGGAACGCATCGCTGCGCTCACCCGCGCCCCAGGCCGCCACCAACAGCCATTCACGGGCGAAGCCCAGGCACAGGCCAAGCAGCGTCGCCAGCGTCAGCCAGACGGCAGAGCCCAGCATCAGGGTTGCGCGCCATCAAGCACGGGTTTGGACACGCTCAGGTTTTTCACCTGCGGCAGGCGCGCCGGAAACAGACGCCGCGCTTCCAGCACATTGATGCCCACCATCAGCCAGAATAGCGCGACCATCACCACGGCAAAGCTGAAGTAGTGGTCAAACAGGCCGCTGACCAGTGCCGAGAGAATCCCAGCGGTGGTGCCCAGCCACAGCGCATTGTCCTTGGTCAGGCGGATCGGGCCGCTGTCCGGGCGCGCTTCACGCCACCAGCGCACGGTCACCGCCACGAAGAACAGCATGCCAACGATGCCGGTCTTGTAGATGAAGTTCAGCCACAGGTTGGAGATGCCCAACAAATCGGTGCCCGGCACCGGCGGGTCGACCTTGAAGCCGATGCCGAACGGATACGACACCACCGCCTGCGGGAACATGCGGTATTCGTCGAAACGCACTTCGGTACTGGCGTTGCTTGAGGAAAATATCGTCGCCAGGCGTTCCTGCAACGGCGGATACGCGATCACCAGCGCCACCGTCAGTGCCGCGCCGATCATCAGCAGGCGCCCGGTGTACGGTACCCGGCGTGTGGCCATCCACAGCAGCACCAGCGCCAGGCTGACCATCGCGCCACGGCTACTGGCCAACAGCAACGCGGCTGCACCCAGGCAGGCCACGCCCAGGCCCAGTGCGCGTTTCCAGCCTTGCTCGGTCATGCCGAAGCAGAACGCAAGGGGCAACAGCAACGCCATGATCCCGCCGATGGCATTCGGGTGCATCCACGGTGAGCCCATGCGTGAAGACATGGCCTCCAGGCCGAATTTCAACATGTCGAAGTTGCCGTAGTTGAACAACGCCAGGATCGGCGCAATGCCGGCCCCGGAGCGTGTGCGCACGAACACCGCAATCGACAGTACCAGCATGGCCAGGCTGCCCAGCAGCAGGGCGATCACCAGGGATTCGCGGTGCTTGTGGTCCACCAGCAATTTGGCGCAGAGGAACACCGACGACAGGCTCAGCAACCAGCGCAACCAGTTGGCCACGCCGCTGGTGTCGGCGTGGATGGTGACCTGGCCGACGATAAACGGGAACACGCTGAACAGCATCAGCCACAGCAGCATCTGGTCGGTGGGCCGGCGTGTGAGGCTGGGCGTATCGGGCAGGCGCGCCAGGAAGTTGTGCCACAGCACCGCGCCCCAGGTCAGCGCCAGGATTGCTTCGCTGACGGTGCTGCGAATGCCCAGGTTGACCGTGGAGTACGGCATGAACGTGGCAACCAGGGCAAACAGCAACAGGCCCCAGAACGGAAAGCGCAGGACAGTCACCGCCCCGGCCAGGCCGATCATGGCAAGGAACGCCTTGGCCGGTGACAGCAGCAGGGCGACGGCACCAAACAGCAGGCCGAAGAAAATCGCGAAGAGGCCGGGCAGGTTCACTTTCACTTCAGCTCCTCGATCAGTTCGGCCAGGCGCCGGCGATAGGCATGATGGTTGAAGCGTTCCGCCCATTGGCGGCGTTGCTCGGGCGATTCTTCATCGGCCCGCTCGCCAAGGTTGACCATCAATTGCGTGAGCGCCGGGCCATCGGTGGGCGAAAAACGCGGTGCCGACGGCGGGGTGATTTCATCCAGCGACGTGCCACTGGCCACCGCCACCGGGGTGCCGACGCTCAAGGCCTCGATCACCGGCAGGCCGAAACCCTCGGCATACGAAGGTTGCCACAGGCGAGAGGCCTGGCGGTACAGCGCGTGCAATTCGGCATCCGAGACGCCACTCAGCGCGCGAATGCCCGGCAGCGTACGCTGGGCTTCGGGCAAATGATCGAGGCTGCCCACCAGTACCAATTCCGGCACGTCGGGGGACTGGCGTCGCGCCTGTTGCCACGCGTCCACCAGGAACGGCACGTTCTTGCGCAGCTCACGGGTGCCCACCAGCAGCCAATAGCGTGCGGGCAGTTGGCGCGCGCTGAGGTCCGCCGCCAGTTCGAAAAAACCATCGACCTGGTTGGGCAGCACGCGAATCTTGCCCGCGGCCTTGGGGAACAACCGCGCGGTTTCATCGGCGCTGTACTGCGATGGCGTCCACACCCGGTCGGCACTGTGCACCGCGTAGGCAATCGACAGGCGATCGCTGGTCTTATAGATCAACGCCTTCAAGCGGTTGGCGTGATAGTTGTCGAGGGTGATCTGGAACAGGTCGTGCAACAGCACCACGGTGCGCAGCCCCTTCGGTTTGGGCGGCAACGGCAGGCCCATGTTGAAGGTGCTGATGTACAGGTCGATACGCTGCTCGCGCAAGGCGCGCGGCAGAAAGCCCGCCTCGAAGCGCAGGCGATTCTGCGGTTGGTGCATGGCCGTCTTGGCGCAGCCCCAGGCGGGGCAGTGAGCTCGCAAGCGGGTCTCATCGCCCAGGGGCGCCACGGTAAAGCGCTCCAGCTCAATGCCCGGCAGGCTGTGCAGGGCGCTTTCCAGCGCGTACACCTGGCGGCTGATGCCTGATAGCGGCGAGGTGCCGACGGTGCGGTAATCCAGGCCTACGCGCATACCGGCTCCTTTTGATTCAACGGCGCAAGCGCGGCGTACACCTGCTCCAATTGGCTGGCGGCGACGCTCCAGTCATGGGCACGACGCACATAGGCGCGGCCGGCTTCACCCATGGGCGCGGCAGCATCGGGAAATTGCAGCAGGCGCACCACGGCGTCCGCCAGGCTCGCGGCGGTTTGCCCGCCGAGGTAGTCCAGGCCTTCCACCAGGTCCAACCCCGAGACGCCTTGCTCGGTGCTCGCCAGCGGCAAGCCCGCGGCCAGCGCTTCAAGCACCTTGAGCTTGGAACCGCCGCCATGGCGCAGCGGCGCCAGGAACACCGAGCAACTCGATTGCAGGTTCAGCAGGTTGGGCACAAAACCTTGCCACTCGATGCGCGGGTCCTGCCAGCGTTCACGCCAACTGTCGGGCATACCAAAGCCACACACGCTCATGCGCGCGTCAGGGCAACGTTCCCAGACCTTGGGCAGGATTTCATCCAGCGCCCATTCGATGGCGTCCACGTTGGGCGCGTATTCATAGTTGCCGAGGAACAGCACGCGGCGTGTCGACGGGTCGGGGCGGGCGGCTGCGAAGTGATCGCAGTCCACGCCGTTGACCACCACCGACACCGGTTTGCCGGCGATTTTTTCCAGGGTTTGCGCGTCGCTGTCGGTCACTGCCACTACCCGCGTGGCCTGGCGCATCACGCGTCGTTCCCAGCGCGTGTAGCGCCATTGGTCATAACGAATGAACGGCAACGACCAGCCCGGCAGGCGGTCGTAAGTGGCCGCGCCCAGGGCCGATTCGACGTTGTGCTCGGTCAGCACAAACGGCTGGGATGTGCGCGCCAGCGCATCTTCGTAAGGCTGGAAGGTGTAGGTGTGCTCGATCTGCACCACATCCCAATGCTCGTTGAGCAGTTGGTTGAACCGGTCCTGCAAGGCGCCCGACAAACCGTTCACACTGGCCAGCAGCGGGTAGGGCGCGAACAGCCCGGCCACCAGCGTCTTCATGCTGCGCAAGGGGCGGCGCGGCAGGATGATCAGTTGTTCGAGAAACGCCTCCAGCACCTGGCGGTCAGTGAGTGACACGGGGTGCTTGTCATGCAGCAGCAGGGTGATCCGGTGCCCACGCGCGGCCAGGCTGCGCAACAGGTGGAACTGTCGCGTCTTGCCGCCGCTGGTGGCGGGCCAGGGTGAGTAGGGCAGGATCCATAAAATGCGCATCGCAGGCCTCAATCCCATAACAGAATTTGCAGGTTCGACTTGACCGGCAAGGTCAGGCCACTGGTGCCGCTTACCGGGGTTTGGGTACCGCGCAGCGGGTCGTACAGGGTGGCGCTGGCCAGGCCTGGCAAGTGGGCATTGCCACCCTGGGCCGACCAGAAGAACCACAGCTTGCGGCCATCGGCGCGGGTCCAGCCGATGCTGAACAGGCCGTCGGGCAACTGGTCGGCAACCGGCGGATCGCCCGGCGTGAGTTTCGGCCCGCTGACGTCGAGGAAGTTCTTCAGTGCGGTGTAGACGGGCTTGGGGTTGGTGTCGATGTCCAGCAAGCCGTAGGACCGGTCGCGAACGCTGGCGCGCTGGTCGAGGTCGCTCAAGGTAAACAGGAAGATCTTGTCGAAGTCCATCGCGCTCATCAACGCCAGGCGGCGAACCACGTAGTCGGCCTGCGCCTGCAGGGTGATGATGTCCTGGGCGTCCTTGGGGCCCTTGTAGGTTGACCAACCCCACTCGGTGCTCCACAGGGTGTTCACGCCGCCATTGCGCAGGGCCTGGTTGAGCTGGGTGGTCTTGGCGATGAAGTCCAAATTGGCCGGGTCATTGCCTTCGGGCAATTGGGTGTAGGGGTGATAGGACACCACCGTGTTCAGGCTGGCCACGCCCAGCGCACCCAGGGCGTCGAACATGGTCTGGCCATTGGGCATTTCGCTGAAGAACGCCATGCCGGCGGCCACCACCGGTTTGCTCGGGTTCACCGCCCGCAGTGCCTGGGCGGTGGCGGTGAGCAGGGTGGCGTAGCCTGCCGGGTCTGCCGCCGGGCGCCAGAAGCCCAGCAAGTTCGGCTCGTTCCAGACTTGCCAGGCATCCACGCTGGGGTAGCGCTGCGAAAGCAAGGCCATGCGGTTGGCGAACACGTCGGGGTCTTTCGGCGGGTACTGGTCCGGGTACATCGACAGCGGCGGGGCGCTGCTGATAAAGCGCGCCGAGCCCACCAGGTAGAACACCGACTTGATCTGGTTCTGCTGCAGCTTGCCCACCAGCTCATCGAGGGTGGCGAGCTTGTATTGGTTCTGGGCGGTTTCCAGCTGATCCCAATGCAGGTCCAGGCGCACCCACTCCAGGCCGAGGGCCTTGAGGCGGTCAATCTGCTTCTGGTAGCGCTCGGGGCTGAACCACAGAAACTGCGCATTCACTCCCAGGAAATCCTTCCAAACCACCTCCTTGCTGCCCTTGAGCACATGGCTTTCGGCATCCGCCTGGCGCCCCCACAGGAACGCCGTCAGCCCCAGGGCCGCGACCACGGCAAGGGTTGCGAAGAAGGTGGGCTTACGCGCCATAGGTCGACCCTGCAATAGCGTGCTCAAAGAGCTGCTTGAATTTTTGCGCCGTCAACGGCCACACACGTTCGCGGCCAATCTCCCCGGCGCGCTCGGCCCAATCCCGGGCCAGCAGCGGCGTGCGCGCAAGGCGCAAGAGCTGTTCACCCAGTGCTGCCACATCGCCCTCGGGGTAGATGGCACCGTTGCCGCTGGCGACTTCCTCGGCAAACGCACGCGCATCGGAAGTGATCGCGCCGCGCCCGCAGGCAGTGGCCCAGGACAACGCACCACTGGTGCCGCGCTGGCGCCCCAGCAGGCCGAGTTTTTTCGATTCGCGGTAGGGCAGCACCATCACATGGTGGGCCTGAATGGTGTGGGCAATGTCATCGGCCGGCAGGTTCAATCGCCAGTCGATGGCGTCGCTCAGGCCCAGCGCGGCGATCTGCGCGTTCAACTGCTCCAGGTAGTTACCGCCCGCGCCAAACGCCATTTCCGCAGCGGTGCCACCGGCCAGGGTCAGGCGCACGCGGCCGCGCAATTCGGGGTCTTGCTTGAACACTTCCGCCAGGGCCTGCACCAGGTCTTCGATGCCTTTGCCCCGGTAGATAAAACCGAAATACAGCAGGTGCAGGGTGTCGAGCGGCGGCAACGGGGCCGGTGCGATGGCCAGGTTGGCGTGGTTGATCACCGCCACCTTGCCGGCAGGCAAGTGCATGCGCTGGCTCAGGCAGTCGGCGCCCAGGCGGGTGAGGGTCACCAGCCGGGTCAGGCCCTTGGCGACCTGGCGTTCTTCGCGCAAGGTCAGAGGGTCGGCCAGCACCACGGCTGCCTGGGGCAACGGGCTGGGCAGGCGCTCCAGCAGGTTCAGCGGAAACGGCAGGTGCTCGCGCCGCCACACGATGCGCTCCGGGTCGTGCACGGTGGCCGTCAATGGCAACTGGGGGTAAGCCTTGCGCAGTTCACGCAAGGCCAGGAATTCCCCCAGCCGCCCGCCGCCCAGCTCGGCGTGCACCAGGTCGACGGTTTGCCAATCGAAGCCGGCGATGGCTTGCTGGATCGCCTCGGCATTGCCCGCCACACCGGCCAACGGCGTCAGCACCGTCACACCCAGGTGTTCCAAGGCCGTGCGGAAATGGTTCGCGTAGTCGGCGATCCCGTTTTTCTCCGGCGGCAAGGGGGCGAGCAGGGCGATGCGCATCAGAACGCTCCCCGGTATTTACCGATGGTCTGCAGCACTTTGCCCGGCACTTCGAATTTGCGCCGGTTGATGATGATGCCATCGACCTTGCCGAACGCGGTGTTGAGGATCGACAGCGCATGCTCGACCACCGGCACGGTACTTTTGCGCGCTTCCACCACCAGCCCGATCAGATCGGCGCGGCGCAGGGTGATAAAGGCTTCGCGGTTGTCCAGCAGGGCCGAGGCGTCCAGCAGCACCACCTCGCCCGGCGCAGCTTCTTCCAGCCCACCGACTCGCACATTGACGCCATTCTCATGCAGCAGTTGGCGCAGTTGCTCGACCACGAAGGTCACCCCTTCGCCGTGACGCGCCGACGTCAGCCCCAGCACCAGGCCCTGTTCGGCAATGCGGTTGGGCTGCAGCAGGCTGTACAGCCGGTAGATGCTCGCGTTGAACGCGTTGGTACTTTGCGCGGTGGTGGTGTCCAGCTCCGGCAGGGTGGTCCACAGCGGCAGGCCGAACTTGCGTTCCACCAGGCCGCCATCGTGAATGCGCTGGTCGAGCAAGTAGCACAGGTAGATCACCAGCAAGCCGACGACGATGGCAAACGGGATCGCCAGGATCAGCATCACCAGGGTTTTCGGGAAGATGCGGCCTGGGTTCAGGGTGGCTTCTTCGATCACGGCAATGTTGCTGATCTGGCTGTTGTCCAGCTCGCGGTCGATGCGCGATTTTTCCAGGTTGTCCACATACAGCGCGTAGTTGCGCTCGGTGGTGTTCAGCTCGCGGGAGAGGCGTGCCAGTTCCGGTTCGATCTCCAGGGCTTGCTTGCGTTGCGCCTCAAGGTTCAGCAGTTGTTTTTGCTGCTCAACCAGCTGGGTACGCAGGGCCTGGTTGTTGCTGGTTTCGTCCAGCAGCACGCGCTGCAAGTGGATTTCCAGGGTGTTTGGCGCACGGTTCTCCGAGGCTTGCACCGTATTGCTCTCGTTAGCGACCTGGGCCTGCATCGCACGGATCGAGGCATCCAGGGCTTTGACCGGCGGCGCGTTGTCGGTGTAGGTGCGCATCATGTCGGCCTTTTCCAGCAGCTTCTGGTTGAGCAGGCGACGCAAGTCCTGCTGCTGCGGGTTCAGTGCGATCTGGCGCACCGTGGTGACTTCCTTGGGCTGGCCTTTGAGCTGCGTGCGCGTGCTTTGGATGGCGCTGTCGGACGAGGCGATCAGGCGTGTGGTGTTGAAGGTCTCGCCGCGCAGCACGTTGATGCGCTCGGACAGGTCTTCCAAACGGTCGGTGATGCTCGCCGCACCGATCTCATTCAAGTGGGTGAGGATCTGCTGCTTGTAGCTCTTGATCTCGGTGGCGCTGTTGGCCGCCTGGCCTTCATAAAAGGCGTACAGGCTCTTGCGCCCCAGTGCCTGGGTGCGTTCGTTGATGTAAGTCTCGACCCAATCCTTGACCACCGCCTGGGCGATCTCCGGGTCGCCCCACTTGAAGCTGATGTCCATCACCGTCGAACCTGCGGCGTGGCTCACCTCAAAGTTCTTTTCCAGGCTGGCGGCCAGGCGTTCCACCGGGGTGGTTTTTTCCACCACGCCGACGGTTTCAAGCACCACGCGGATGCCGTCGAATATCGCACCCACGCCGCTCTTGACGTAGTACTTGGTGCGCTTCCAGAAACCTTCCGGTGGCGGTGCGCTGTCGATCACTTCCAGGTAATGCTCGGCCACGGCGCGCACGATGGGGCGACCGGTGAGCAAACGCTCTTCGTCGACAATCGGGTCACGCTGGGTGCTGGGCATTACCAGCGCCTGGCGGTTGCTGATCTCGATGGGCAGGGTCGAATCACGCCCCGGCTTGACCAGCAGGCGCGCGGTGGACTCGTACTTGGCCGGCAGCAGGAACGCCCCCAGCAGGATGATCACCAGCGCGGCAATCGCCGCCAGTTTGAACTCGTGCCGGAAGATAAAGAACAAGCGCAGAAGATCACGAAAAGAACGGATCTCGATCATTGGGATGTCGCTCCTTTAGTTGTTGCCGCCGCTGGTTCGGGTGTAGTTGTAGCCAACCCCAATGGACTTGGTAAACGGAATCAGCTGGTTCATGTAGGTGTCCACCCCTTGGATCCGCTCGCCGACGTTGGACTTGGGCACGAACACCACATCGCCACGTTGCAGGTGCACGGGTTTGCGCCCATTCGGGCCGGTCTTGAGCAGTTGGCTGAAGTCCAGGAAATACGCGCGATACGCGCCCTGGGCGTCCTCGCGCAGCAGGGCGACCATGCTGGCGTTGCCTGCCGGGCTGACCCCGCCGGCACCGATAATCGCTTGTTCCAAGGTATTGGCCGTGGCGATCTGCACCGCCGTCGGGTTGTTCACCGCGCCGCCGACAATGATTGAACTGCCCGGCGCCTGGTTGATGTTCACCGTCACGCGGGGCTCGCGGTACACCGGGGCGAGCTTGCTGGTCAGCTCGTTGGCCAACTCCGAAGGCTGGCGCCCGGCGACCTGGATCGGCCCCAGGAACGGGTAGTTGATCTTGCCGTCGGTTTGCACGGTGTACAGCGTCAGCTCGTAGATGGTGCTGACGTTGAACGCCGACAGCGTCGGCATCTCACCGGCATCGCGCACGATGCGCAACTGGTCGCCGATGCGGATGCGTTCCACCGCCGGCGGCAGTTGGGCAAGCTGGTCGAGGGCGCGCTTGCCGGCCTCGACGGTGTCGCTGTCCGGCGGCACGATGCGTGCCGGCGTGTTGCAGGCGGCCAGGGCCATCATGGCCACGACGAGCAGGGTTCGTTTCATCAAGGGGGACTTCCTGTAGGTCATGATGCTCACCTCCAATAACCGGGAAACATGCTGATGCGCCGCTTGAGGGCGAGGGGGAGGCGGCGCTCCAGATGGCCCAGCCGGTAGCCGAGCAGTTTGAACGCACTGCGCACCAGTACTTCGGGGACACGGTGCAAGGCACCTGCCTTGCGCAACGCAGCGAGCTCGGCCGCCACATAGCGCTTGCCTTCGCCCCCCGCGTCGCCAAAGGCCTGCCGGATCCACGGCTCGCGGCCATAGAACACGCCGATGTCGAAGTAGCGGTGAAACTCATCCATGAGTGTGTAATCGTGGGAGTGATGCACCAGCGCCGAGGCGGCGTAGCGCACCTTGTAGCCTTCGAGCAGCATGCGGGCGGCCACATAGGCGTCTTCGCTGCCGATCACGTCGGCCGGGAAACCGCCCACCGCCTGCAGCACGCTGCGCCGGTAGACGGAAAACGAGTCGGAGCTGAAACAGGTCTTGATCCCCAGTTCCGGTGCATCGGCCAGGCTCTTGCTGCGGCTCTGCTCCGGGTAATTGAAATGCCGCGACTGCGCACCCAGCACACCGGCGTCGGGGTGTGGCAACTGGCGCCCGTAGGCCACGCCGTTGAGCGGGTCCTGCTGCAGTTCGGCGAGCAGGTTAGCGAAGGTTTCCGGGGTGGCGGGGATCGCGTCCTGGGTCATCACGATCAATGCGTCGCCGCCCACTTGTTCGCTGGCCCAGCGCCGGGTGCCGCCGTGGTTGAAGTCGCGCGCGTCGATCACCTCCACCCGTGCACCGAACGCGCGAAAGCGCGCCACGGTGTCATCGCTGGAGGCGCTGTCCACCACCAGCGTTTCGTCGGGTTGCAGGGTTTGCATCTTCAGCGCCGGCAGCAGGCGTGCCAAGTGGCTGGATGCGTTACGGGTCGGGATGATCAGTGAGGTGCGCATGTTATTTTTTCACTTCTGCGGGGGCGCGCCCGTAGATGTCATCGAAGCGCACAATATCGTCCTCGCCCAGGTATTCGCCGCTCTGCACCTCGATCATCACCAGGTCGATGATGCCGGGGTTGGTCAGCCGGTGTTTGTGCCCGGCCGGGATGTAGGTGGACTCGTTGGCGTTGATCAGGAATTCGCGCTCGCCATTAGTAATTTGCGCCGCACCGCTGACCACCACCCAGTGTTCGCTGCGGTGGTGGTGCATCTGCAGTGACAGCGAGGCCTGGGGCTTGACCACGATGCGCTTGATCTTGAAGCGGCTGCTTTCTTCCAGCACGGTGTAGGTGCCCCACGGCCGGGTGACCGTGCGGTGCAGGCTGTACGCCGGGTGATTCTGGCGCTTGAGCTCGGCGACGATGTAGCGTACGTCCTGGCTGCGGTGGGCGTCGGCGATCAGCAGGGCGTCGGGTGTGTCGACGATGATCAGGTCGCGCACGCCCACGGCGCCGAGGACGCGCTTGGGCGAGTCGATGTAGCAGTTGTGCACGTCATGCAAGATCGCTTCGCCGTTGACCTGGTTGCCATGGGCGTCACTCGGCGTGAGCTGGCGCAGGGCCTCCCACGAACCGATGTCGCTCCAGCCGATGTCGCACGGCACCACCGCGACTTGCTTGGACTTCTCCATCAGCGCCACATCGATGGACACATCCGGCGCGCTGCCGAACGCTTCGGCGTCCAGCTCGCGCTGGCGTGAGGTTTTGTTTTGCAGGCTCTGGCTGTGTTCCAGCGCGGCGCGGGCGGCTTCCAATACATCGGGCGCATGGGCGGCGAGTTCGTCCACCAGGGTGCTGGCCTTGAAGCAGAACATGCCGGCATTCCACAGGTGCTTGCCGCCATCCAGGTAACCCTGGGCCGTGGCCAGGTCGGGTTTTTCCACAAAGCGTTTGACCCGGTTGCCCGTGCCCAGCGGCTCGCCTTGTTCGATATAGCCAAAGCCGGTTTCCGGGTGGTCGGGCTGGATGCCAAAGGTCACCAGGTAGCCGGCTTCGGCCAGGTCGCGGGCCTGGGTCACGGCCTCGGCGAACGCCACTTCATTGAGGATCAAATGATCGGCAGGCATCACTAGCAACTGCGCCTCACCGCCGAAGTGTTCCTGCACATGCAGCGCCGCCACGGCAATCGCCGCCGCCGTGTTGCGTCCGAACGGTTCGAGCAGCAGGTCCAGGGGCAGGTGGGCCTTGTTGACCAGGCGGTAGTCATCCAGGGTGCGGAACAGCAGGTCGCGGTTGGTCACCGTCAGCACGCTTTCCACGCCGGGCAGTTTGGCGGCGCGCTGGAAGGTTTTCTGCAGCAGGCTCTGGCCATCACGCATGCGCATGAACGGCTTGGGCATATTCTGCCGGGACACCGGCCACAGCCGCGTGCCCGACCCACCGGAAATGATGCAGGGAATTAATCCGTTGAGTGTGTTCATCAATAGACTTCCTTGGTGGAAAGGACGGCTGGGACCGTCATGAAGACGATGTACAAGTCAAACCACACCGACCACCTGGAGATGTACTCCAGGTCGTACTCGACACGTTTCTGGATCTTGAACAGGGTGTCGGTTTCACCCCGGTAACCATTGATCTGCGCCCAACCGGTGATGCCCGGTTTTACCCGGTGCCGCGAGCTGTATTCGCTTACCGCCACCTCGAAGGGAATGCCCGCCGCCTTGGTCGCGGTGGCATGCGGACGTGGGCCGACCATGGACATGTTGCCCAGCAGCACGTTGAACAGTTGCGGCAACTCGTCGATGCTGGTCTTGCGGATGATGCGGCCCACGCGAGTGATGCGCGGGTCTGCGCGGGTGGTCTGGCGTTCAGCGGTGAAATCGCTCTGGTCGGTGTACATGGAGCGGAACTTGAACACGCGGATTTCGTTGTCGTTGTAGCCATAACGGTTCTGGCGAAACAGCACCGGCCCCTTGGAGTCGAGCTTGATCGCGATCGCCGTCGCCACCATCACTGGCGACAGGCACACCAGCGCCAGGCTGGCGAGCAGGAAGTCCTCGCAGCGCTTGATCACCGGCGACCAGCCGCGCAGTGGCAATTGCGAGGTGTTGAACATCAGGATGCCGCCCACATCGGTGATCTTGCTGTGGCCGTAGCGCAGGGCCGCCATGTCTGGCACCAGCATGACGTTCACCGACAACTGCCGCAGGCGGTTGACCAGCCCATGGATACGCTGCTCGGCGGCCCAGGGCAGGCAGATCATCACCTGGTTGACCTGCTCGGCGCGGATCAGCTTTTCCAAGTCACGGGTGTTGCCCAGCAGGGGCAGGCTGCTCAGTTCCTTGGGAATGCGCTCGGTGCGGTCATCGATGAAGCCGATCAGGCCGGAGCGGATGTCACCGTTGCGTTGCAAGTGATCGGCGACGTGCACGGCAGTGTCGGTAAAGCCCAGGATCACGGTACGTTGCAGGTATTTGCCGGCGCGCATCAGCCGGCTGTACAGGCGCAGCATCACCAGGCGCTCCAGGCAAAACAGCCCCAGGCTTACGACGTACCACACCGCCAGGTTGCGCGGGGTCAATTGCGGGAAGAACTGCAGGATCTGGTACATGAACAGCAGGATGCAAAAAGCCGCCGTCCAGGCCTTGATCTTGGTTTTCAGGCGCAGGCGGTTGCTGAACAATTCCTCGGAATAGATACCCAGGGCCTGGAACAGAATGATGGTCAGGACCGCAAAAAAAACCAGCAGGCCCAGGAAGTGGGCGCGCAGTTCAGGGTCCATCGGGTCCAGGAAGAGCACCAGGACCAGTGGGGGCAAAATGGCGGTGAGGCCATGGATCAATTTGACGAAAACAACAAAGAACTCAACAAAACCGGCGCGCGTTAGAAACAGGCTGTCAACGGACGACTTTTCTCGCATACAAACATCCCTCATTGCACTCCAGGCATCAGTGTTCGAGTGTTTGTTCAATTAAGCAGAAGGCTGCTTAGAACACGGGTCGAACGACTACGCTGGGTAATACGCAACTTTCCGATCCAAATGCACAATCCAAATGCAGTTATCCATTTGAGTGGATTTCGCGGGTGTAGTGGCTTAAGGAGTGTTTCCTTTGGGTGTTCAGTCAACTAATTGACGGTGTTGCGGAGGCGGCATGCTAGACAGGTTAATCAGTCTTTTTTGCGGCATTTTATTGACATTCCTTGTCCGGACACTCGGTCATTGGCTGTGTTTTTGAGTGTAGGAACAAATGTGAGATTTTTCCTGCTTAAAGGAAAAACCTTTTTTGAGGCGAGGTAGGAAAGGGGGACAAAGAGGGTGTGGCAGGGCGCACTTAGTGCCCTGCCACCGGGGCTTTCGCCGGATCAGAAGTTGCCTTTCAAACTAACGGTGAAATTGCGTGGTTCACCGTAGAAGTTGCCCCAGGAGGCGGTGCCGACCGTGTTGTAATAGCTTTTGTCGAACAAATTGTTGCCGTTTAGCGCGACCGTCCAAGTGTCGTCGATGCGGTATGCCACGCGAGTGCTCCAGGTCGCGTAACCGGCCTGTTCCAGCTTGATGGTCTGCACGCGGTAGTTGCTGCTCTGGGCATTGACCCCGGCACCGACGCTCCATTTCGACAGCGTACCGTCAAGCTGGTAGTCACCCCACACGCGCAGCATATGCCGAGGCACGTAGGTGTTGGATGAGCCGCCTTCGACCTTGCTGTCGATGTTTTTCAGGGACTTGGTCTGGGTGTAAGTGTAGCCGCCGAAAAGCTGCAGGCGTTCGAGCAATTCGCCGCTGATTTCGGTCTCCACACCTTGGGCGCGCACCTTGCCCGTGTCGGTGTAGCAATAGCCATCGGCGGAGGTCGGGCACATCGTGGTGTAGTCGGACTCGGCGCCGTTTTTCTCGATGGCGCGGAACAATGCCAGGGAGCTGTTGAGGCGCCCGTCAAACCATTCACCCTTGATCCCCAGCTCGTAGTTGTCACCGATCTTGGGCTTGAGCGCCGCGCCATCGACGGTGGCGTAGGAGCTTTGCGGTTGGAAGATATCCGCGTAGCTGGCGTACACCGACAGGTGCTCGTCAAGGTCGTAGATCAGTGCGGCAAATGGTGTGACTTCGCCGGTTTCCTTGGTTCGTGCGTCCTGCACAGCCCATTCGCCCCAGGCCAGGTTGTTGGACTGGCGACGGTTTTCGTACCAGCTCACGCGGCTGCCGACGATAAACATCAAGGGCTCGGCCAGGCGCAGGCGCAAGGTGGCGTAGGTGCCGTATTGCGTGGCGGTTTCCTTGACCGTGCCACCGCGATACATGTTCGGCCAGAAGGTGTTGTCGGCCGGTTCCGGGAAGTGGTGGTCGGGTTGGTAGATGCTCTGGCGCTTGGGCAGGTTCTGGATCGCGTATACGTCGTCCTGGGTGCCACGGCTGCCGTTGGCGCCGAGGATCAGTTCGTGTTGCAGGCCGAAGGCTTCGAACTTGCCGTCCACGTAGGCGTCGAGGCCGAAATCCTTGTGGTCGTAGTCCATCAACGCTGCATAGGAGTTGGCCGTGGGCGCCGGGTTGCCATAGTTGATGGTGCCTTCGCTGGCGGCATACTTGGTGTCTTGCAGGTTGCGGCTGTGGACCGCCGCGACCTTGAGTTTCCAGTCATCGTTGAAGTGGTGGGTGACGTCGGCGAAGAATGTGGTGCGCCGGCTCTGCCAGTCGTTCCAGGATTGGCCCAGGCAGGTCGAGCGGCTCAGGTTGGCGCTTTTGCCATCGGCATAGCGCGGCAGGCCGCCCCAGCACGGGGTGGCGTCGACATCTTCATAGCTGGCACCGACGCCCAGGGTGGTGTCCGGCGTGAGGTCGAAATCCAGCGCGCCATAGAAAGCCTGGTCCTGGCGCTTGGCGATGTCCATATAGGAGCCGCGCGTCTGCTGGCTGACGGCCGCGCGTCCACGCAGGGTGCCGCTGTCATTCAGCGGGCCGCCGGTGTCGACGTCGGCGCGGTAGTTGTCCCAGGTGCCGGCGGACAACGACAGGCTGGTGGTGGGCTGGGCCTGTGGCCGCTTGCGCACGAAGTTCACCGCGCCGCTGGCGGTGCCGGCCCCCTTGAGCATACCGGCGGCGCCCTTGAGCACTTCCACGCGGTCATAAATCGCCATGTTCGCGCTGAAACTGTCGGCTTGGACGTAGTCCTTGCCCATGTCCAGGGGGACGCCGTCGTACTGGTACTGGCCGAGCATCTTGAAACCACGGGAATAGAAATACTTGCCGCCCATGGGCGACTCGTAAGTGGTGATGCCGGGTGTGCGTTCCATCACGTCATCGATGGTGGTGACGTTCTGGTCGTCCATGAATTGGCGGGTCATCACGCTGACTGATTGCGGGGTTTCCCGCAGGCTGTGTTCGCCCTTGCCGATAGTGACCGCGCCGGTTGTATAGGAACCGGTGCCGTCGGTGGTGGCGCCCAGGCGTTCAGCGTTGATGAGGGTGGCGCCCAGGTTCAGCGAGCCGCTGTCGGCCACTTGCGGCAATAACAGCGATGTGCTGTTGCTCTGGCGCTGGGCTTGCAGGCCCTGGCCGCGCAGCAACTGTTCGAGTGCCTGCTGAGCATCGAAGCGGCCGCTCAAACCCGGGCTGGTCTTGCCGGCAACGCTGGTGGCATCGTACGACAGGCTGATGCCGGCCTGGCGCGCGAACTGGTCCAACGTACTGGCCAGGGGGCCCGACGCGATGGTCCAGTCGCGGGCCTGGGTGTCGCTGGCCGGTGTGTCGGCCATCACCGCCAGTGGCGCGGCGCCGCTCAGGCAGACGCCAAGCAAGGCGGCCTGTACCGCGCGCTTGAGGGGGGAACGGGGGGAGGGGAACGCTTGCATGACCGCGGAATGCTCCTGAAGAAAGTGGACAGATCCGGCCTGTTGATCGGCCTTTTCTTACAGGTCGAGCGGCAATCGGCATTCACCTCATTTATTTTTGAGAAATTACACGCGCGGTGAAACGGTCACCCAGTAGCGGCTGCGGTAGGTGACATCAAGCTTGAGCGATTGCGCCACCAGGCCCAGTACTTGATCGGTGTCCTCCAACTGATAAGTCCCCGACACGCGCAAGCCGGCCACGGCTTCGCTGCAGCGCAACAGGCCGTTGCGGTAGCGGCCCAGTTCGGCGAGGAAGTCGTCCAGGCGCATGTTGTGGGCGCTGATCACGCCGTCGCTCCAGGCCCATGGATCAAGGCCATTGGCGACGGCCGGGCGAATGCCGTTGCGGTTGAACACCACGTGCTCGCCGGGATTGAGTACCTGGCGGGCGTTGGTTTCATTGCCATTGGCAAACACCGCCACCGCGCCCTGTTGCACCGCCAACAGCGTGCCCTGGGCCTCCTCGCGTACCAGAAAACGCGTGCCAAGGGCGCGCAGGTGCCCGTCGCGGGTCTGCACCCAGAAAGGGCGTTTGTCGACCCCGGTATCCACGAGTATTTCACCCTGGCGCAACTGCACCAGGCGGCGTTCGGAGGTGAACGCCGTGTCGATCGCACTGGCGCTGTTGAGCTGGATCCGGCTGCCGTCGCTCAACCCCACCCAGCGTCGCTCGCCGGTGGCGGTGCGGTGCTCGGCCATCAGGGCGGGCAGGGGCGTGTAGTCGCGGCCAAGCCAGGTCAAGCCGGCGGCCCCGGCAAACAGGCCCAGCAGTTTCAGGCCTTCACGACGGCTGATGCGTTGACGCGCGCCGCGCAGGGCATGCCGGCCGACCTGCGCCGGCAGCTGATTGAAATCGTCATTCATGGTCGCCACCCGCTGCCACACCTGCTGGTGCTCGGCGCTGGTGTGCAGCCAGCGCTCGAACGCGGCGGTGCTGGCGTCGTCAGCCACATTGAAGCGCAGCGTGATCATCCACTGGATGGCCTGGTCCACCAGGCGTGGGTCAGCATTCGGCATAACGCAACCGGTAACAGGCGTGCAGCGCTTTGGACAGGTCGCGCTCCACCGTGGCCTTGGACACCCCGAGGCGCAGGGCGATCTGCGCGCAGGTCAGGCCGTCCAGTTGCGCGAGCAGGAAGGCTTCGCGCACCCGAGGCTTGAGCTGGTCGAGCAGGCGGTCGATGCGCTCCAGGCTATCGAGGATCAGCAGGCGGGTTTCTTCCGACGGCACCTCGACTTGCGGGAAATGCGCGAGGCTTTCCAGGTAGGCGCGTTCCAGCTCACGACGCCGGTATTGGTCGATCATCAAGCTGCGGGCGATGCTGCTCAGGTACGCGCGCGGTTGCTGCAAGCTCTGTTGCTTGCGCGCGTTGAGCAGGCGCACGAAAGTTTCCTGGGCCAGGTCGGCGGCGTGTTCACGGCAACCGGTGCGCCGGCTCAGCCAGCCGCGCAGCCATGAATGATGGGCTTGGTAAAGCTGGCCGATGGCGGCATGGTCCAGTGGGTGATCGCTCGACATGGGCATCCTGGCGCAGCTGTCTTAATTGATAATGTTTCGCATTCTAGTCGTTGCTCGTGACCCTTCGCAATTGCCGCAGCGCAATGTATCCAGCACAATTTTCTGTCAGCCCTGGATGCTCGGACTAATCTGCAGGCTTTTCCCGGTGGAAGGCTTGAGCATGATCGACTTGGCGACCCTGGCGGTTTTTTCCGGTGCTGTGCTGTTGTTGCTGTTGTCCCCGGGGCCGAACATGGCCTTTGTGATCAGCCATGGCGTCACCCACGGTTGGCGACGGTGTTGACGGTGTTGGCGGTGCGCTTGGCGGTGATGTCTCGCCCGGCCTGATTTGATGAGCGTACGACTGGTCAAAATGTAGGAGCTGGCTTGCCTGCGAAAGCGGCCTGACAGCCGCCCACAATCTAACTGTCACCCCGCGATCTAACTGTAGGAGCTGGCTTGCCAGCGATGGCGGCCTAACAGCCGACCACTCTCCCACTGTCACCCCACGGTCCAAAATGTGGGAGCTGGCTTGCCTGCGAAAGCGGCCTAACAGCCGACCACTCTCTGACTGTTGCCCCACGATCCAAATGTGGGAGCTGGCTTGCCTGCGAAGACGGCCTGACAGCCGGCCGCTCTCTAACTGCCACCCCGCGATCCAAAATGTGGGAGCTGGCTTGCCTGCGAAAGCAGCCTAACAGCCGACCGCTCTCTAACTGTCACCCCGCGATCCAAATGTGGGAGCTGGCTTGCCTGCGAAAGCAGCCTAACAGCCGACCACTCTCTGACTGTCGCCCCGCGATCCAAATGTGGGAGCGGGCTTGCTCGCGAAGGCGGCCTGATAGCCGACCAGAATGTTGGATCAGTCTGAGTACATATCCGTTCTTTGGGTAACGGCCGCTAATGGTTCCGCCCTTACGGCGGCTCACTTTTGAAAAGCGCAAAAGTAAGCAAAACGCTCTTGCCCCAACACTCGGCACCTCGCCTAGGCTCGGTGTGCCCGTAATCCGACAGGTATTTGGGGGGCCGCCGCCACGCGCCATCCATGTCGCGGGGCGGCTAAACCGGCATCCCTGCCGGTTTACCCCCCAAATCCCTGTCGAATTCCGGCCAGCGTGTTTGACGGGGCGCCTGAGATCAAAAGCAAGTCAAGATCAAGATCAAGATCAAGATCAAGATCAAGATCAAGATCAAGAGCGGCTCGCTTCGCATCGTGGTTAGCTTGGGGGATGCGTGTCTAACGCCGGCAGGTGCTTTGCAGAATCAGCCCAACCGAGCAGCCGCGCGTGCGACGATTTCGCCGCGCACTCTGCGCGATTCGGCGGTGCGTTTGTTGGCTTCTTCCAGTACGTGCTGGGGCGCGGTGTCCGGGCGGCCGGAGTCGAAGGGGGGCGCGGGGGCGTATTCAATCTGCAACTGCACCAGTTGCGCCGCCGCTTCGCTGTACAACTCGGCCGCCAGGGTGAGGGCGAAGTCGATGCCGGCGGTGATGCCGCCGCCGGTCAGCAGGTTGCCGTCACGGACCACGCGTTCCTGAACGGGGATGGCGCCGAGCGGGGCGAGCAGGTCGTGGTAGGCCCAGTGTGTCGTCGCCTTGCGTCCACGTAGCAAACCGGCCGCACCCAGCACCAGCGCGCCGGTGCACACCGAGGTCACGTAGCGCGCGGTCTGTGCCTGGGCCTTGAGGAAGTCCAGGGTCTGCGGGTCTTCCATCAGTGCGCCCACGCCGGAACCGCCGGGTACGCAGATCACATCCAGGCGCGGGCAGTCGGCGTAGGTCATGGTCGGGGTGAACACCAGGCCAGTGCTGGAGGTGACGCGTTCCAGGTCTTTCCACACCAGGTGCAGTTTCACCTCTGGCAGTGAACCCAGCACGTCGTAGGGGCCCGTGAGGTCCAGCTGCTGGATGCCGGGGAACAACAGAAAGCCGATCTGCAAGGTCATGAATGAAGCTCCGTGAAAGGGGTGGACGGCTTCACTCTAGAGGCCTAGGCTTTGGCGAATACGCCATTGAACCCACGAATCACGCCAATCATGCCTCGAATCGTTCACGTCCTCGCTTTCGATAACGCCCAGGTGCTTGATGTGACCGGGCCGCTGCAGGTGTTCGCCTCCACCAATGACCTGGCGCGCCAGCGCGGTGAACCCTTGCCTTACGCGGTCTCGGTGATCGCCGCTCAAGCGGAGCCGGTGAGGACCTCCGCCGGCCTGGCCCTGGTGGCCGAGCCGTTGCCCGCTGCGGACGCGCCGTGCGACACATTGGTGATTGCCGGCGGTTGGGGTGTGTACGGTGCTGCCGAAGACCCGGCGCTGGTGGACTGGGTGCGCGAGAAAGCCAGGCACACCCGGCGCATGACGTCAGTGTGCACCGGCGCGTTCCTGCTGGCCGCCAGCGGCATGCTCGACGGTTGTCGCGTGGCCACTCACTGGACCCGTTGCGAAGAGCTGGCGCGCAAATTTCCGTCGCTGACGGTGGAGTCCAACCCGATTTTCATCCAGCAGGGCGCCGTCTGGACGTCCGCCGGTGTCACCGCTGGTATCGACCTGTGCCTGGCGCTGGTGGAGGAAGACCTGGGTCGCGCCGTTGCCCTGGAAGTGGCGCGGCACCTGGTGGTGTTCCTCAAGCGCCCCGGCGGCCAATCGCAATTCAGCGTGACCTTGTCCCTGCAAAAAGACGACAGCCGCTTCGCCGAACTCCACGCCTGGATGGCCGAAAACCTGACCCTCGACCTGAACATCCCCACCCTGGCCGCCCAGGCCGGCATGAGCGAGCGCAGCTTCGTGCGCCACTACCGCGCCGAAACCGGCCAGACCCCGGCACGCGCCGTCGAGTTGATCCGGGTTGAAACCGCGCGCCGCCAACTGGCGGACAGCACGGCGTCGATCAAACGTATTGCTGTGCAATGCGGGTTTGGCTGTGAAGAGACCTTGCGACGCAGCTTTCTGCGCGCGCTGGACGTCACGCCCCAGGCCTACCGCGAGCGATTTTCGCCAAGCAGTTCCAGCAGCGCATCAAGTGTGGCCTGCGGCGCTTCCTGAGGCATATTGTGGCCCACGCCCGGCAGCACTTGGCGCCGGTAAAACCCGCTGAAATGCTCGATGTCGTCATCCACGTCGGGCGGCGGACCCACGCCATCATCGGCGCCGCACAACGAAATGCTCGGCACTGAAATTGCCGGTTGCAGGGCCAGCGCGGCTTCAATGGATTCCAGCGCCGGGTCGCCGGGCGCGTACATGAAACGATGGCGATACGAGTGAATCACCACCTCGACAAAATCCGGGTTATCGAACGACGGCGCCGTCTGGTCATACAGGCTCGGCCCCTCGGCCCAGGACGGCGACCACAGTGCCCACAACAGCTTGCACAGTTCACGCCGGTTGGCGGTCAAGCCGTCCACGCCGCGCTGGGTATGGAAGTAGAACTGGTACCACAAGCGATGCTCCGTGACAGGCGCCCGTGGCTTGAGGGATTTGGCAATGTCCTGGATGTTGTAGCCATCCGCGGTCACCAACCCGCGCACCCGCTCGGGCCACAGCGCTGCGACGATACACGCGGCACGCCCACCCCAGTCATAGCCCGCGAGGGTCGCCTGGGGAATGTGCAGCGCGTCCATGAAATCCAGCAAGTCCTTGGCCAACGCCGCCTGCTGCCCGGAACGCATCACCTGCGCATTGATAAAGCGCGTCGGGCCATAACCGCGCAGGTACGGCACCAACACCCGGCACCCGCGCGCGGCCAGTACCGGCGCGATCTCATCATAGCCGCGCGGGTCATAGGGGAAGCCATGCAGCAGGATCACAGGCGTACCGTCGACGGGGCCGTGGGCTTCATAAGCCACGTCGAGCATGGAGGTGCGCACGAAGTGCAGGGGGAAGGCGGTGGTCATGGTGGGCTCCTGTCAGGTGCTGGAACTCTAGTCGAAGGGCGTGACGGGATGGGGTGGGATTGAAGGCAGTGGGGTTACTTGTCCAGGCCGAGGTCGGCGCGGCTTGCCACGTGCTTGAAGTGATGCCGCCACAAATCCACCCCCAGTTGCCCCGACCGGTCCAGTGACGAGCCCACTGTCAGGTCGCTGATCAAGGTTGGCTGCAGCCCCGCATCAAACAACGCAAACCCTGCCGCCAGCACGCAGGTTTCGGTCTGGATGCCGCACACCAGTACGCGCTCTGGCCCGAGGCTTTTGAGGTAGGCAACGGTCTCGGGTGTCGGCGCGTAGCCGTGCTTGATGAAGATGCGGTCGGCTGCAATCAGGCTCTGGTCATTCGGCGCCGGCTGCCAGCCGAGTTGCCGGACGAAGGGGGTGACGCTTTCGTCATGGCGCTCCACGGTGGCGACTGACGGCATGCGACCCAGCAGGGAGTTGATGCCGTCCACCAGCCACGCAGGCGGGTTGAAGGAGGGTTGCACGTCGATGATCAGCAGTACCTGGCGCATGGCGTTCCTGTCCGTGGTCGAGGGGCTGCCCATTGTGCACACGCCTCCTCAGGGTTGCCAGGTGGTTTTCTCGCCGCTGAGCTTGCGGTCCAGGAACGTCGCCGCGCTGATCAACGCCAGGTGGCTCAAGGCCTGGGGCGTGTTGCCCAAGTGGCGGGCCTGGCTGTCGAATTCCTCTGCGTACAAACCCAGGGGGTTGGCGTAGCGCAGCAGTTGTTCGAATTCCAGGTGAGCTTTTTCCACTTGGCCGGCGCGGGCCAGGCATTCGACATACCAGAAGGAGCAGGCCGCGAACGCGCCTTCGGTGCCTTGCAGGCCGTCGATCTGGCTGTCGTCGTTGCGATAGCGGTAGACCATGCCGTCGCGTACCAGGCTTTTCTGGATGGCTTCCAAGGTCGAGAGCCAGCGCGGATCGGTCGCCGCGACGAACCGCACCAACGGCATCAGTAACATCGAGCCGTCGAGCGCGGTGCTACCGGTGTGCTGCACGAAATGCCCGCGTTCCTCGTTCCAGAAGTTGCTCCAGATATCGGCGTAGATCGCTTGGCGGGTCTGGTCCCAGCGCGCGAATGGCGCCGGCAGCGACCGTTTGGACGCCAGGCGGATGGCACGGTCCAGCGCCACCCAGCACATCAGCCTCGAGTGCAGGAAGTGATGCTGCTCGCCGCGCATTTCCCAGATGCCCACATCTTGGGTATTCCAGATCTCGCAAACCTGGTCGGCGACTTCCACGGTGTGTTTCCAGCCTTCGTGGGAGATGGCTTCCCCGTACTTGTTGACCAAGTACACCGCGTCCATCAGCTCGCCGTAGATGTCCAACTGGATCTGGTCGAACGCCTCGTTGCCGATGCGTACCGGCTTGGCGCCGCCGTGGCCGCTGAAGTGATCGAGTTCGGCCTCCGGCAATTCCTGGCGGCCGTCGATGCCGTACAGGATATTGATCTTGGTCGGCTGGCTGCAGCAGTCGCTGACCCGGCCTTTGAGCCAGCGCATATAGGCGTTGGCTTCTTCGATAAAGCCCAGGCGCATGAAGGCGTAGACGGTGAACGATGCATCGCGGATCCAGGTGTAGCGGTAGTCCCAGTTGCGCTCGCCACCGGGCGTTTCGGGCAGGCCGAAGGTGGCGGCGGCGATGATTGCGCCGTGTTTGCGCGAGGTCAACAGCTTGAGGGCCAGCGCCGAGCGGTTGACCATTTCACGCCAGCGTCCGCGGTAATTCGACTGCGCGATCCAGCCGCGCCAGAACTTCAAGGTATGGGCCAGCGCCAGGTCGGTGCAGCCGCAGTCCACGCGTTCATCCTCCTGGCCGCCGAGGACGAACTCGGCACCTTCTTCCTGGCCCAGGGCAAAACTGGCCACGGCGGCGTTGTCCTCGATTTGCAGCGTGTGGCTGCCGGACAGGCGCAGGCCGGGTTGGCCGTCGGCACTGAATACAACGGAGCCGTTATCCATGTCGGCGTGCGTCGGCGTGCGGGCGTAGTCATGCCGCACCGCGCAGCGCAGATGAAGCGTGGCCTTGCCACTGACCACCCGCACGCGGCGGATCAGCAGGGGCAAGTCATCGATTTCTTCGCTGATGACCAGCAGGTCGGTGATCTCGACCACGGCGTCGTCGCTGAGCCAACGGGTCTGCAGCACGTTGGTGTCGGGCAGGTAAATCTGTTCGCGGCGCGCGTTGGGCAGGTCCGGGGTGAGCTGGAAGATCCCGGCGTCGGGGCTGTCCAGCAGTGCGCAGAAGATCGACGGGCTGTCGAATTCCGGCCAGCAGAAAAAGTCGATACTGCCTTTGTCATTCACCAAGGCGGCACTGCGCATATCGCCAATAATGCCGTGTGCATCGATGGCGCTCTGTTTTTCGTTCTTCAAATCAACCATTGCCACGAAACTCCGGATATAGGCTCATGCCGCCGTCAATAAAAAGCGTGCTGCCGACGACATAGTCGGACGCATCACTGGCCAGCCACACAACGGCGTTGGCCACATCTTCCACATCGCCTACGCGACCGTAGGGGATCAGCTTGAGCAGTTCCTGTTCCGCCGCACCTTCGGTGGCCGCCCGGTTAATCGCCGTACGGATCGCCCCCGGCGCAATGCCGTTGATGCGGATGCGCTGTTCGCTGACTTCCTGGGCGAGGGTTCGCATCAACATTTCCACGCCGCCCTTGGATGCCGCGTAATTCACGTGCCCGGCCCAGGGGATCAACTGGTGCACCGAGCTCATATGAATGATTTTGCCGGCAGCCCGCGACACGCCTTCGCGCACGCCCTGGCGGTTGAAAATGCGCACGGCCGCACGGGCGCACAAGAACTGGCCAGTGAGGTTGACGCCAATCACCGTATTCCAGTCCTCGAGACTCATGTCCACCAGGTTGGCGTCCTTCTGCATACCGGAGTTGGCCACCAGGATGTCCAAGTGGCCGAAGGCATCCAGGGTCTGGGCAAACAGCCGTTCCACGTCTTCTTCTATTGATACGTTGGCGCCGATGGCAATCGCTCGGCCACCCTCGGCATTGATCTGTTCGGCCAACGCCTCGGCCGGGGCGGCCTGGCTGTTGTAATTCAGCACCACGGACGCTCCGGCTTGCGCCAAGGCCTTGGCCGCGCCGGCGCCGATTCCGGAACTGGCGCCTGTCACCAGGGCCACTTGTTTCTCCAACGAGATACGCATTGCTCACCGACCTTAAAATTCGTGAGTTCAAGTAGCTGACTGACGGCGCGCAAGGGAAGTTCATCCGTGTGAATTTAGCGACTACAACCATGGTGAAAAATGGAATAACAGAACTATAAAAAATAACCATAAGATACTAAAAAACCGCTCAAAAGCGTTTGACAGGCTTTTTCGTCGCGTGTCTTATAGGCACACCTCAACCCGCTCCGTTGGTAGTTCGGAAGTCATCGCGGGGCCACCTATAAGAGATATCTATGTGCCATTCGGCCGATATAGGGGAACTACCAGGTCAGGTAAAAACAGCGGCCTTAGTTGGCGTGCCTAAGTTAGTCATCTTCGATTGCGACGGTGTACTCGTGCAAAGTGAAGAGATAACCCTGTCTGTGTTGATCGCCATGCTTAATGCGCTTGCTCAGCGCGAGACGATGCTTGATGTCACCCGTTTTATTGAGCACTTTCGTGGACGCAAGATTGCCGATTGTTTGCGTGAGGCTGAACAGCTTTTAAATATCAGCCTGGAGGCTGAGTTTGAACAGCACTTTCGCCAGCAGGCATGGGAAGCGCTGACACTCAGTTTAAAAGCCACAGAGGGAATGATTGAAGTACTGGAAGGCCTGGCTGTTCCTTATTGCGTTGCCTCGAGTGCGCCGCGCAATAAGATCGAACACTGTTTGCGTATGACCGGGCTGCTTCCTTATTTCGAAGGGCGAATATTCAGTTGTTATGAGTTGGGCCGTTGGAAACCGGATCCCTTGGTGTTTCTGACCGCCTGTGACACGTACGGTGTTGATGTCAGTGATGCCGTGGTGGTTGAAGACAGTGTCACCGGCATTCAGGCGGCGGTTGCCGCTCATATAAGTGTCATCGGTTTTGGCCCGGCCCATCGGCATTCGCAGTTGGCCGCTGCCGGCGCAGTGCCCATTACCGATATACGTGAATTACTGGCCATTTTTAATTGATCTCATTACTCAGGGAGGAGGCGTCGTGAACACACTTGGTTACCCGGAGCGGCTTAAACGCAACGATCAAAGCTCGCAAGTTTGGTGGGATTCATCGCCTGCCGTGTACCTGCCCTACAAACAACACCTGCTGGAAAAGTACCCGGCGGCGGCCACTTATATAGAAGCCTTGATGCCGGATGAATTCTCAGCGCCTTGGGGCTTGTGCAGCGTGACCACCAACCCTCGGTTGGTGACGGCCGTAATCCTCGAAAAGCGCGAGTATTGGTCTTCACGCTTCAACCTGGCCAGCCTGTCTCCAGCTGAGTTGCGCAAGCAGCTGTACAACGAGGTCATCCTTGAAGGGGCTGCGACGCTCAAGCCGCGCTGGGTTCAATCGGCCCAAGCCGAAGGTTGGATTTCCGCGCAAGTCGACCCGGTGGACGTGCGCTGCACCGAGCGCATGACCGCCAGGGGCCTGGAGCTGCAGCGCCTGGCGCCGAACGTGATGGTCAAGGTGCCGGGCAGCCTGGAAGGCATGGCAACCGTTGAACAACTGGTGGCCCAGGGCGGGTCGGTGAATATCACGTTCTGCTTCACGGTCGCCCAGTTCCAGACGGGTATCCAGGCCATCGAGCGCGGCAGGGCGACCGCGCGCAGCAACGGGATCGACACCAGCCACTGCAACTACGTCATTACCTTCATGATTGGGCGCTTCGCCTGCCAGCCTGAATTCACGCTGCAAGCGGCGGAACGCGGCCTGGCATTGAGCGCCGAGGAGCTGCGCTGGGCCGAACTGATGATCTACGAGCAGATCCAGGCGCTGGTGGCGGCCTCGACCGTGCCGGTCAAAACCCTGCTCTCGAGCATAAAGGTCGACGTGGACGAGCGGGGCAACAAGCACTGCTGGCACCTGGAAAAAACCGGGCAGACGGCGACCTGCTACACGCTGACCCCGGAGGTGGTGGAGTTTCTGATCGAGCGCGAAAGCCACGGCAAACCGGTGGCGCCCGCCGTGCAGCCGCAGAAGCCGCCGGCGGCAACCTTCGCCAAGCTGATTCGCATCCCGTATTTCTACGAAGCCTACTTTGTCGACAGCATCGAGCCGTATGACTTCGGCAACCACGAAGCCTTCATCAACGCCTGCAACGAGGCCAACAGTGCGCACCGACGCCTGGCCGACTACTGCGTTCGGCTTTGCCCGGTGACCAAACCCTTCAAGCGCGCACTCAATGCGTTGCTCGCCGCCGAATTCGGGGTGATCGCATGAACCGTATGATCGGGTTATGGGCCCATCCACGTTCGCGCTCCACCGTGCTGGAGCGTGTGTTTATCGAGCGGGGGGACTTCGAGGTCTTTCATGAACCCTTTGCGCACATGGCCTTTTCCGAGGACTCGGCGATTCCTTCGGATGAGTGGGATCACAGTTTGCCCACGACTTACGAGGGTATAAAAGAGCATCTTCTCAAGGCCCGCGAGCGCACTAACGTGTTTCACAAAGATATGTGCTACCACTGCCTGGATGACTTGAAAGTGGATGTCGACTTTCTTGCGCAACAGGACAATGTCTTTCTGATTCGCGAACCCGCCAGCAGTATTATTTCCCATCATCGGGTGCACCCCGATATGCCGTTGCAGGCCATTGGGCATAAAGCGCTGTATGACATATTTTGTGTGGTCACCAAACTAACCGGAAAAGTGCCTTATGTGATTAATGCCGATGATCTGGCGGCCGACCCGGAGCGAGTTATTCGCAAACTCTGCGATCACCTGAGTATTGAGTTTTTGCCACAGGCCATGACATGGAAACGTGAATGTCCACAACAATGGAAAACCTGGCGCAGTTGGCACGTGGCGGCAGAAAACAGTGAGCGTATTGTGTCGCCGGATAATCAACCGGTTGATGTGCAGGCATTCGAACAGTTTCCGAAGTTAAAAGCGATGTATGAATACCATCGGACCTTTTACGCGCGCATGAATGAGTTTTGTCAATAAGGATTGTTGTATGAAGAAGCTGATTGTGACCGGAGCGGCCAACGGAATTGGTCGGGCAACTGTTGAAATGGCGATACAGCAGGGCTACTTCGTTATTGGTGCGGACAAGGATGCCGAGGGGCTTGAAGTGTTGCAGGGACTTTATGGCCCCGATGTATTCGACGCGCAGGTTGCCGACTTTTCCGATATGGCCGTTATCAAGGGTTTTATTCCGGCCCTGTATGAACGCCATGCGACTATTTATGGGTTAGTCAATAACGCCGGTATTTATCACGGCAAAAGTGTCTATGCCTATTCCGATGAGCAGATAGACGAGATCCTCACCGTCAACCTCAAGGCCCTGGTCTATCTCTCCAAGGACTTCGCCGAGCGGGAAATGCAGCACGAAGCCCCACGCAGCATCGTCAACATCGCTTCGGTGGCCGGTGAGGTGGGCAGCTGCGACGCCCTCTACGGTGCCACCAAGGCGGCGGTGATCGGCCTGACCAAGGCCAACGCCTGGAACTTCGCCCCGTTCGTGCGGGTGAACGTGGTGTCCCCGGCGCTGATCCACGAAACCGCCATCTACGGCACCATCCCCGAATATCGCCGTGCCGAGTACGCCCGCCAGGAGGTCCTCAAGGACCCGATCCTGCCCAGTGGGGTGGCCGAGGTCATCTTGCTGCTGGTCGGCGATGCCATGCGTCACATCACCGGCCGGGTAATTCCGGTCGACAACGGAGCCTACCCACGGTGAGCCATTCCATGCGCAAGAAAAAGCTGCTGCTGGTGGGCGCCGGCAACCTGTGCCTGCAGATCCTCAAGATTCTGGGGCCAAAAAACGCCTTCGAGTTTGTGGTGCTTGGCCGCAATGAAGAGGTGACGCTGCGGTTGTGCAACCTGGTGGCGCTGTCGTGTGCGCAGCTGGGGCAATTCATCGCGATCAAGCCGGTGATTGCCGACCTCACGGACATCGGCAAGGTCGCGCAGCTGCTGCGCGAAGAGGCGCCGGACATGCTGGTGAACTGCGCGTCGCTGCAGTCATGGCGGGTCATCACCGGGTTGCCCAAGCTGTCATTCGAAAAGCTCGACCAGGCCCAGTTCGGCCCCTGGCTGCCCATGCACCTGACGTTGATGCACTGCCTGATGCAAGCGGTAAAAGCCTCCGGCATCACGACGAAGACCGTCAATGCAGCGTTCCCGGATGCGGTCAATCCGATCCTGGCGCGCATCGGCCTGGCGCCGGACATCGGCGTGGGCAACGTGGCCAATCTGGTCCCGGCGGTGCGTCTGTCCATTGCCCGTCTGATGGAATGTGCGCCCGCCGATGTGCAGGTGCAGCTTTATGCCCAGCATTACTTCAGCCACTACGTGCCGCGCGGTGGTCTGCCTCCACGTGCCAGCTATCGCCTGTTGCACGAGGTGCGCGACCGACCGGACGTGGCGCGCCTGCCGGCCGAGGCGATTTTCTCAACGGTGAAGTCCGAGTACCGCCGCCTGGGCGGGGTGGACGGGCAGTTTCTCACCGCGTGTTCTGCGGTCACGGTCATCGAAGGGCTGTTCTCGCCCACGCCGGTGCTGGTGCATGCGCCGGGTCCTCTCGGGCTGCCGGGCGGGTACCCGGTGCGGCTGCACGATGGACGGATCGAGGTGCAGTTCTCCGAGGCCTGCCCCCAGGACGATGCGGTGCGCCTCAATACCATCTGCCAGAGCCAGGACGGCATCGACGAAATCCACTGCGATGGTTCGGTCACCTACAACCCGCAGTGCATGGCCGTCATGCAATCGATGCTGGGCTATGCCAAGCACACCATGTCCATCGAGCAGTCCGCCGAGTTTGCCCGCGAGTTGGCGAGCAAATACTTGTCCTTCAAAAATTCAACCTGGTAGGTGTGTGATGAATCAGATGTCGGGGCGCAAGCACAACGAAGTTGCCAGTTATGCCACGCAGTATTCGGCGGATTTTGTCGAGCGTTGGGATGAGTTGATTGATTGGGAAAAACGCAAGATAGGGGAGGACGGCTTCTTTGAACACTTGCTGCGACGCCACGGCGTGAAGTCGGTGATCGACGTTTCGACGGGCAGTGGCTTTCATGCTGTGCAGCTCAAGCAGGCGGGGTTTGATGTGGTCGCCACCGATGGCAGCAGCACCATGTTGACCAAGGCGCGGGCGAACTTTCGCAAACATGGCCTGGACATCCAGTCCCATTATCGGGACTGGCACTCACTGGACGCCCAGGAGCTTGGCCAGTTCGATGCGGTGGTGTGCCTGGGCAGTTCGCTGTGCCATGTGTTCGCCGCGCACGACCGGCTGCAGGTGCTGGCGAAATTCAGGGCCTTGCTCAAGCCGGGCGGCCTGCTGATTGTGGACCAGCGCAATTTCTTCGCCATCCGTGCCGGCAAATTCAAAGCCAGCGGCCATTACTACTACTGCGGTACGAACGCTTCGGTGAGCCTGGGACAGGTCGATGAGCACCTGTGTGAGTTCATCTATTCCTTCGATAACCAGGAGCAGTACAGGCTGCAGGTTTATCCGCTGTTGCCGGGGGAGTTGAAGGGAGAAGTACTCAAGTCCGGATTTACCGACCATGAGAGCTACGGTGATTTCGAACGTGACTACGACATGATGGATTGTGATTTCGTCATCCACACTGCGCGCGCCGAATAAGGAGGCTAGATGAGCACACTCGTACAGAGCAATGCCCGCCCACTGGACAGCGTCGTGCTGGCGATCGTCCTCACCGGGTTCGTGGCCAGTACCTATGGCTTCGGGGTTTACCTGTTCGCCAACCTGGTGGTGGACATGCGCCGCGACATCGGCTTCGACTACACCACGGTGGGCCTGATCACCGGCGGCGCGCAGATCGGCTTCCTGCTGTTTTCATCGGTCACCAGTGTCATCAGCCGATATTTCGAGGGCTGGAAAATCAGCCTGGTCTCCACCGTGATGACCTCCCTGGCGTTGCTGGGCCTGAGCATCAGTCACAGTATCTGGTTGTCGGGCGCCTTGTTGATCCTGCTCGGCGGCTGCTCCGCGTCGGTGTATATCCCATTGGCGGAGATCGTCACCAAGGGTTTCAGCCCGGGCAATCGCTCGCGGGTCATGGGGCTGATCTCCAGCGGCACCAGCTATGGCGTGTTCATCAATGGCTTGCTGGTGTCGTTCCTGACCTTGAATGGCGGCTGGCGCTCGATCTGGCTCACCGCCGGGCTGATCTCGGTAGCCCTGTGCGTGGTGGCCTGGTTTCTGTTGCGCAACCTGTCGGCAAGCCAGGACACCGGGTTCGCCGGGGAGCGCGCCAGTGCGTCGGACAGCCACCAACCTTGGCTCAGCCGCTCGTTGTACCTGACCTGGGTCATCGCTTTTCTCAATGGCATGGCGCTGCTGCCGTTCCAGACTTACCTGGCGCCGTTCCTTCGCGATGAATTGGGCGTGTCGGTACGGGATGCCGGCTTTGTGTGGACCACTATCGGCGCCGTGGGCATGGCGTCGGGGTTCCTGGTGGGATGGATTGCCGACAAGGTGGGCGTGCGGGCGTCGCTGGCGATGTGTTTCCTGAGCGCGGGGCTGGCTGCCACGCTGGTGTTCAGTTTCAACAGCCTTGCGCTGTTCTACCTGGCCGCGTTTTTGTTTGCGTTGGCGTTCTACCCCATCTTCGGGTTGGTCCCCAGTTACATCGGGCAGATCGTGCCGGTCAGCCGGCTGACCCAGGCCTTCGGCATTGCCAACGTGTTGATCGGCCTGGGTGGCGTGTGCGGCAACTTCCTTGGCGGTTTTTCCAAGGACCTGACCGGGTCGTTCTCGACGGTCTACTGGGTGGTTGCGCTGTTGCTGTTCGTGCAATGCGTGATGGTGTTCATGTTGGGTAAACAGCCTGTTCCAGTGAGGGAGGGTGAGCGGTCATGAGTTATTTTCCTGAGCGTCCAAACCAGAATCTGCACGCGTTTGCGTTCAGCCACCGGCGTGGCGAACACGCGCGGATACAGCACAAGCCGGCGGTGATCTGGATGACCGGCATCTCCGCGTCCGGCAAGTCGACCATCGCCGATGCGCTGGACCTCGCCCTGCAGGAACAGGGGCGGATCACCGCGATTATTGATGGCGACTCGGTACGTGGCGGGCTGTGCCGGGACCTGGGTTTTACCGACAGCGACCGTGACGAGAATATCCGGCGGGTCGCCGAGGTCGCGCGATTGATGCTGGAGGCGGGGCTGATCGTGATCGTGGCGCTGATCTCACCGTCGTCGGCCAGCCGCCACTACGCGCGCTCGATCATCGGCAATGAGTTTTTTGTCGAAGTGCACGTGGACGCGCCCTTGGCAACCGCCGAACAACGCGACCCCAAGGGCCTGTATAAAAAAGCCCGCGCGGGGTTGATCAAGAACTTCACTGGTATCGACTCCCGCTATGACGTGCCGGTGTTTCCGGAAGTGCACCTGAATACCCAGGCGCTTTCAGTGGAAGAGTCGGTCGCAACGATTCTTGACTGGGTGGCGCATAACGACGATCGCAACTAGCCGTCTGTCTTTGCGTCGTGGGGGCAGTGTTTGCAACGCGAAAAAACAAGGTAATCTGCGCCATCGCACGGAGAACGCGTTTTTTCAGGAGCAGGCATGACACATTTTACGGGCACTGCAAAATCGATCCGTCTGATTGGTGGGGCCCGGGTATTGGACTTTATCAATACCACCAACGGCCGTCGTCCCGGCACGGCGCTCAAGGTCATGGAAGAACGGCTCACCAGTTTTCAGTTCTTCTTTGAATGGGCGTTGCATGCCGCGCTGATCTCCCCCCGGGAGTTTGACGACTATAAGCCGATGGTGTTTGAGCCATCGATGGCGTACCAGCCGAACCTTGACGCGATCATCGCGTTCAGGGAATGCCTGTACGCCGTTTTCTACCCGTTGTCGTTGCAAGGTGCTGCGCCCGATGGCGCCTTGCAACAGGTCAACGAGACTTTCCAGCAGGGCGTTGCCCGTCGGGTGCTGCGTTCTGTCGAAGGCAAGCCTGCCTGGGGGTGGATGCCCTGCACCACTACGCAAGAGCTGACGGCCATGGTACTGGGGCGCCTGGCGATAGAGGCCACGCAATTACTGGTATCCGGTGATCTGCACGCGTTGCGCAGTTGTGGCGCCACGGACTGCGATTGGGTGTTCCTCGACATCTCCAAGAATAAACAGCGCAAGTGGTGCCAGATGAGCGTGTGTGGCAGCCGGGAGAAGCTCAGCCGTCTCAAGCAGGTGGCGAGCCCGCAATAGATTCAACGCGGTGCCGCGTACGACGGGTAGCAATTGCTCCACTTAATAGGAAGCATTACTATTCACGCCCCGCCTCCCCAGTGCTCCCGCGATGATCCCTCAGCCGCCCCGCAGAACAGGCTTTTTCGAACACTACGAAGAGTTGATCGGGACCTGGACGCGCCGCCTGAGAAACCGTCAGCAGGCCGAAGACCTGGCCCACGACACCTTTGTGCGAGTGCTGGAGTCAACCTCCTCTGAAGTAGAGCAACCGCGTGCCTATCTGCATCAAACGGCGCGCAATATCGCAGTGGACGCTTATCGACGCGAAGACCGTCGGGAAGCGATCACGCTGGAAGCCTTTGATCAGCGTTCGCCCCACAGTGGCGACCCGGAGCACTTCATGCACGCGATCCAGTTGGCGGACTCTATCGAGCGGGCCCTGGCCGAACTGCCACTCAACTGCCGCAAGATTTTCATCTGGCAGAAAATCGAGGGCCTGACCCAGCAGGAAATCGCTGCACGCCTGGGGCTGTCTAAAAACATGGTGGAAAAGTATATGATCCGCACCCTGCGGCATCTGCGCGACCGCCTGGACGCGATGGCGCCATGACCGCCCGCCATGAAACAGGACCTTCCATGATGGATAACCGTGCCCGAGACGAAGCCGCGCAATGGTTTGTGCGCCTGCAAGACGCCGAGTTGAGCGTTGCCGAGCGCCAGCGCTTCGACGCATGGCGCCTTGAGCATGCCGACCACCAATATGAGTTCGACGTGCTGCAAGGCCTGTGGAGTGCCACCGACCTGCTGCCCAAGGCGCGCCTGCAGGCACTGTGTGAAGCGCCGGTAGAGCGCCCCAGACGTCGGGCTGTGTTGCGTTATGCAGTGGCTGCCAGCGTGGTGGCCATTGCCCTGGGGCTGGGCCTGTTCAGCGGGCTTGATCATCCCAAGCCCTACAGTGCCGAGTTCAGCACGCGCCTGGGCGAGCATCGCCAGGTGGCATTGCCCGATGGCTCGGTGATGGACCTCAACAGCCGCAGCATTGTCGCGGTGCACTTTGAAAAAGGCCGGCGTGGCGTGGAGCTCAAGCAGGGCGAAGCGATGTTCAGTGTCGAGCACGACACCAGCCGGCCTTTTGTCGTGGCCGCCGGGGCAGGGCAGGTGACAGTCACCGGCACGCGGTTCGATGTGCGTCGTGATGACGACCAGACCCGCGTCATGGTCGAGGCCGGTACCGTGAAGGTGCAAGGCCGTTCCCCGGACAAAGTGGTGACGCTCACCGCAGGCCTTGGGACCCATGTCGACAACAAGGGCCTGGTGGCGGCGGCCTACGGTGTGAACACCGAAGAGTTGACCGCCTGGCGCACGGGCAAGCTGGTCTTCAACAACGCATCGTTGGGCGAAGTGGCCCGGGAAGTCTCGCGGTATCGCGAGCAACCGCTGCGGGTCAGCACGCCGTCGGTGGGCAACCTGCGCCTGACCAGCGTGTTCAAGGCCAACGATACCGATGCCTTGCTCAAGGCGTTGCCGCACATCCTGCCGGTCGCCGTGCGCACCTTGCCGGACGGCAGCCAGGAAATAATTTCACGCTGACATTCAGGTTTTTTTCGAGTTCTTCGTCTTCTCCTGCAACTGCAACTGGTTTGCATTAACAGCCGCACACTTTTGCGATCACAGGACTAGGTTCGACGTGAAAAAACTTGCCGTTAACAACAATAAAATCTCCCGCTGGGCGCCGCTCGCCCTGGCGCTTGCGGTGAGTGCCGCGCTGCCCGTGGCCTACGCCGCCGAGGCCATTCACATCCAGGCCCAGCCTTTGGGCGCGGCCCTCAGTCAATTGGGCCAGCAGACTTCCCTGCAAGTGTTCTTCAGCCCTGACATGGTCGCCGGCAAGCAAGCCCCTGCGGTAGACGGCAACCTTTCGCCAGAACAAGCCCTGCGCCAGTTGCTGCAAGGCAGTGGCCTGGACTACCAGATCGATGCCGGTTCCGTGACCCTGCGCCCGCTGAGCGGCGGCACCGGTGAAGCCGGCTCGCCCCTGGAACTGGGCGCCACCGACATCAAGGTGGTCGGCGACTGGCTCGGCGATGCCAACGCTGAAGTGGTGCAGAACCACCCCGGCGCGCGCACGGTGATCCGTCGCGAAGCCATGGTGGAGCAGGGCGCAATGAACGTCGGTGATGTGCTCCGGCGTGTGCCGGGTGTGCAAGTGCAGGAATCCAACGGTACGGGCGGCAGCGATATTTCCCTCAACGTCGGCGTACGTGGCCTGACGTCGCGCTTGTCGCCACGCTCCACCGTGCTGATCGATGGCGTACCGGCGGCGTTTGCGCCCTACGGCCAACCACAATTGTCGATGGCACCGATTTCCGCCGGTAACCTGGACAGCATCGACGTGGTACGCGGTGCCGGTTCCGTGCGTTATGGGCCACAAAACGTCGGTGGTGTGATCAACTTCGTGACCCGCGCCATCCCCGAGAAATTCTCCGGCGAAGTCGGCACGACCCTGCAAACCTCCGCCCACGGTGGCTGGAAGCACGTCGATAACGCCTTTATCGGCGGCACCGCCGACAACGGCATCGGCGCTGCCTTGCTGTACTCCGGCGTCAACGGCAACGGTTACCGCAACAGCAACAACTCCAACGACATCGACGACGTGATCTTCAAGACCCACTGGGCACCGACCGACCAAGACGACTTCTCGCTGAACTTCCACTACTACGACGCCAGCGCCGACATGCCCGGTGGCCTGACCCAGAAGCAGTTCGACGCCAACCCGTACCAATCGGTGCGTGACTGGGACAACTTCAGCGGGCGCCGCAAGGACGTGTCCTTCAAGTACATCCGCCAGATCGACGACCGCACACAGGCCGAAGTGCTGACCTACTACTCCGACAGTTTCCGTGGCAGTAACATCGCCAACCGTGACCTCAAGACGATCGGCTCTTACCCGCGCACCTACTACACCTTTGGCATCGAGCCGCGGGTGTCCCATGTGTTCGACGTGGGCCCGAGTACCCAGGAAGTCAGCCTGGGCTATCGCTACCTCAAGGAAGGCATGCATGAGCAGGCCACCAGCCTGAACCTGGTCAACAATGTGCCGACCCCGGGTGGGCAGAGCGATGGTCACGTCTACCAGGACCGCACCGGGGGGACCGAGGCCAACGCGTTCTATATCGATAACAAAGTCGATATCGGCAAGTGGACCATTACGCCCGGTATCCGCTTCGAGGACATTCGTACAGAATGGCACGACCGCCCGGTGGTTGCCTTGAACGGCACGCGCACCCAGGAAAAACGCCGCGAAATCCACAACAACGAACCGCTGCCGGCCCTGAGCGTGATGTATCACGTCTCTGATGCCTGGAAACTGTTCGCCAATTACGAAACCTCGTTTGGCAGCCTGCAATACTTCCAGTTGGGCCAGGGCGGCACAGGCGACCAGACCGCCAATGGCCTGAACCCGGAAAAAGCCAAGACCTACGAGGTGGGGACGCGCTACAACGACAATGTCTGGGGCGGTGAGCTGACGTTCTTCTACATCGACTTCTCGGATGAACTGCAATACGTCAGCAACGACGTGGGCTGGACCAACCTCGGCGCGACCAAGCACACCGGTATCGAAGCCTCGGCCCACTACGACCTGTCGAACCTGGACCCACGCCTGGATGGCCTGACCGCCAACGCCGGCTTCACCTACACCAAGGCCACCTCCGAAGGCGACGTGCCGTTCAAGGGCCGCGACCTGCCGCTGTATTCCCGTGAAGTCGCCACCCTCGGGCTGCGTTACGACGTTAACCGCTGGACCCATAACCTGGATGTGTACGCCCAGTCCGGCCAGCGTGCGCCCGGCACCACGAGTACCTACATCACCCAAGGCACCGCCGATGGTCAATTTGGCGATATTCCTGGCTACGTCTCGGTCAACGTGCGCAGCGGCTATGACTTTGGCGAGCAGTTGTCCAACCTGAAACTGGGTGTCGGCGTGAAAAACGTTTTCGATCAACAGCACTACACCCGTTCCAGCGACAACAATGCCGGGCTGTACCTCGGCGAGCCACGTACATTCTTCGTGCAGGCCAGCGTCGGGTTCTGATCCACGCCACGGTGTCAGGAAAAGTCGCAGCCCCCTTCAGGGCTGCGATTTTTTTTGCCCGTTTCCTACACCTCTACAGCGCGTTCGGCGGTCTGCTCCGGAACTGATTCCGACGCAAGCTCCACACAGGGGCATACCTGATGGGCTTCGACGCTACGTTGGCGCCTCAGTCTGAAGGTCACGCTCACTGTATTGGAGAAACTCATGTCGATATCGACCCACGATGCATCCGTACCTGCTTCAACCACGCCCAACCGAGCGTTGGCAGACGACAAGCCTTTGGTCAAACCCGACGGCCCGGCGCCTGCTGGGCTTTCCTTCAAGGACCATGCCACCGTAACTGTCAGTTTTCACTCCCATGAGCAAAAGTCCGGGCCCGTGTTTAGTGATCCTCATGCACCCGTGGAACGTCAAATGCCGGGTCAGAACAAGGTGTCCATGCTGCACAGTTTCCTGAATGGTCTCAAAGACTGGATAACCAGTTTGTTTAGTGGTTTCCGGCCACCGATGCACCCAGGGTGTGGTAGTAAACCGCCACCCAGGCCGAATCCTAGTGAGAGCAGCCCACCACCGCGACCTACTCCCACGGTCGGCAGGCCGTTCCCGACCCCGCCAGGCGGCGTTGACACCCAGTACTCCTTGAAGAACAACGAACAGTTGGCGCAGCAGTTGCTGGACAACTTCAGGGCCTTTCGGGACCCCAAGAACCCAGGTTATATCAGCGCTGACAGTATTCATGAGATGGCGAATAAAAAGTGCTCCAGTGATCCCGTCATGAACGAGAACATTCGCCTGGCCAAGGAAATGCTGCGACGTCCGGAGCTGATGAATGCCATCGACCGTCACAGCTCCACCGGTGCACTGGATGGTTTGATCGACCGAGAAAATCTGCGCCTGGTCATCAACGGGGACAACTATTTCAAATACCACAGCGACAAAGACGTGGTCCAAGAGCTGCTCGAGCATTTCAAAGAATTGCGGGGCAGCCAGTGGGACCTGTCCCTGCAGGTCAACGACCTCAAACAGTTGGCTGCCAGCACGCTGACGGGGGATTCTGAGAAGGACCATCTGATCCAGTTGGCGCAGGAAATGCTCAAGCGCAGCGATTTAGTAACGAAATTGGACAACCTCGCGAGTCAAGACCGTGATGGCCGAATCAGTCTCCTGGCGCTTTTACTGGCGTCTCGCTGATCACTGTTCAGGCGCCGTAACCTGCTATGGCGCCACCTCCATTGCATGCAAACGGTGTGCGTCAATGTGCCACTTTCCTCCCAGCCAGCAGCTTTGATCACAACGGTCACTCTTCAGACAAAGCGTGAGAGCTAACCAATGACTTCAACCTCCTTCAAGTGCCCGCACCTTGGCGGCCAGGCGTTCAAAAGCAATAGCCATGAGCCGGCTCCTCCGGCAGCAGGGCGGGGCGTCGCTATGCAGGATTCGCAGGAGAATCCGTATACACATGACGTCGAAACCCGCCGAATGAAGGCCTTCGCTGGCCAGAGCACATTCCAGACACCGGTCGCCGATGACTTTTCCCGTAGCTTGGTCGAGTCTGGACTGTACCCGGTGGATGATTCCAAAGCGCTAGGGCGCGCCGGGGTCTTCGACGGCTTGAAGACCTGGTTGCGTCGACAGCGGTGGAATTGATTCCGGATGGCGGCATCGGTTTACATGCTGTCATGGGTAATTACCGATCTGACGGAACTGCCCTATTTATCCAGCCACACATCTGGTACCCGTTTGCCTGGAATTCATTCGATGATTTCGGCGATTGCGGTGGCATTCACCGGACCGGTGTGTTTTGAAAAAGTTGGAGAAAATGAATGACTATCGAGGGTGTATCAAGACTCGGCCCGCCGGCCCTGGATTTCGCAACTGAGCGATCAACTACGCCACAACCGACCGCCCAGCCTAACACCTGGAATGAGGTCTATGCTGCGCAGGCAGACGTGACGCACAGGCCACGGATGTCGCGAATGGCGCAACCCGGGCTGAGTCACTTGAAGCTGCAGAATGCGCCCACGGCACGCCCGAGCATTAGCGAACCCGATGCAACATGGTCCGATGGTGAGTTGGTGGATGCGTTGAAAAGAGACTACGGTTCGCTGCATGCGTATCTGAAAGAGGGGCGATTGACGTACTCGGTATTGCGTCGGGTGGCCGCTGAATGATGGGGAAAAGCGAAGAGCTGAATAGAGTCGTCAGCGTCGTCCGCGAAATGCTCAAGCGTCCAGCACTGATTGACGCGATCATGAACCGCGACGGTGATATCACGCGAGACAGCCTCAGGGCCGCCGCCGCTGCGTTAAAGGGCAACAGCTCGCCAAGCGAATTCAGCCAGGACCCCTTCCATGCCCAAGACAACGACTGTGTCGTCCAAGCTTTGCAAAAGCTGTTTGAGCAACTGAGGGATCCGACCAAGGACCGCACATTCCTTTTCGAACCGTACCAGTACCTCGCCATTGAAACGCTCATGAAGGTCATGCAGGACCCCTACGAGGTTGATCGCAAAGGCGCACCTGTACTGGAACTGTCTACCGGCATGCCCAAGCCCAAGTACAGTGAACTCTGCGTCTACACAGCGAAGAACATCATCGAGCGGCCGGGACTGCTGACCTCATTGGAGCGTGTCAACAGCCCGCGATTGTTCGGTCCGCCTCATTACGAAGGCTACCTCAGTAACAAGAGCCTTGAACTCTGGCGGGAGCGGTACAGGGCTCGCAAAGCACGCTGACGTTCACACCCTGAGGATTTTGCCGCTGATGGCCACCGCCGCCAGCAGCACAGCGATCAGCACAAAGGCGGTGCTCAGGCTGCTGCCATGGGCGATAAAGCCAATCAAGGCGGGGCCGGCAAGAATGCCGGCGTAACCCAAGGTGGTGATGGCTGGCACCGCGATGTGTTCCGGCATGACAGTTTGCTTGCCGACGGCGGTGTACAGCACCGGTACGATATTCGAACAGCCGGCGCCGACCAGCGCATAGCCGAGCAACGCGGTTTCCCACGCAGGAAACAAGGTTGCCAGCAACATGCCTGCGGTGGCCAACGCACCACCTATCACGATGACGCGCGTGGCACCCAGGCGCCGCACAATGGCATCGCCGGTCAAGCGTCCCGCGGTCATGGTCAGGGCGAATGCTGCATAACCCAGGCCTGCATAAGCTTCATCCAGGCCGCGCTCGGCACTGAGGAACACGGCGCTCCAGTCGAGCACCGCCCCTTCGGCCAGAAACACGATAAAGCACAGGCAACCGATAAACAGCACCACACCGTGGGGCACGGCAAACGCCGGGCCAGAGCTTTCACTGCCATACGGCAACAGGTGCGGTGCAGCCTTGAGCAGCGCCGCCAGCGTGATGACGATCACCACCAGGGTCGCCTGCAGTGGCGACAAGCCCAGGCCCAGCAAGCCCGAGACGCCCGCCGCCCCGACAATCCCCCCGAGGCTGAACAGCCCGTGAAATCCCGACATCATGGTTTTACCGCTGGCGCGTTCAACGATTACTGCCTGCAGGTTGACTGTGGAATCCACCGTTCCCAGGCCGGCGCCAAACAGGAACAAGCCGGCCATCAGTAAGGGAATCGAACTGACCGTCGCCAGTATCGGCAATGCCAGGCAGATCATGATTGTCCCGGCGCTCAATACGCGTCGGCAGCCGAAACGCGAAGCCAATGCACCTGCTGCGGGCATGGCGATGATCGAACCGACGCCAAGGCACAGCAGCAACAGGCCCAGCGTGCCTTCACTCAGCCCGGCACGGGCCTTGGCATAGGGCACCAACGGCGCCCAAGCCGCGATGCCGAACCCGGCAATGAAAAAAGCGATACGGGTCGACATTTGCTCCAGCCGCCCGGGAACCACGGGCGCTGAGGTGGGGATGGCAGTCATGAAAAATCCTTGGTTTTGCGTTCAACGAACGATGTCCGGCGCGACATCCTTGCACATCAGGCCTTGGTGTGCGAGCCGGGTTCCCTTGGGATTCCGGCTGCCCTTAATTTTATTTTTACAACGTGGAACGCCAGGGCGGTTTGCGGCCACATAGGCAGTACCAAGTTGTAGGAGGCGGTCTGGAAGGTGCGTAATCCCAGCGGGAGCGTTTGAACCCCAGGGTTCTCGCGGTGGATTACCACCTTCCAGGCCGCTTCTGAAACCGCGTCAGTCAGGCATCGGTCTATAGGCGGTGACCTCAACGACTTGGATGTTTGCCTCCCGTACCAGCAGCATCTCTCGGGGATTGGTTTCTGTGCCCTTGTAACTCTCCAGTTGTTCACCTCCACCGGGTACCAGCCCGATGAATGTCTTGCGCCCTCTTCGTACAGCACTTCAACAGGCGCTTTTTGAAACGAGAGTCTTCATGGTTGCATCCTCCAACGGGAGAGGACGGCGTTTGCTCGACTGCACACGGACTTCGGCCTGATGAAAACGTCCATCCAGGGGAACTGAGAGTGTAGTGTTGCGTAGGATGTGTGGTGCCGAAATCCCATACAGTCGAACACCCTTTTTTGATTTCGATCATCAACGCATTGTCAGGTGGATGACTCATGACCCTCTTCTACGACGCCCGCGGCAATATCTATGGCGTGGTCAGCCCGACCTCTTTGAGAGACAAGGGCATTGATATACCCGAGCGCGCTGACTTGGCGGCGGGCACTCGCAACCATTGGACAGCATCGGCCATCGCCTCTGAATGTGAGTGGGACTCTGCATCACGCCCGGCCGGTGGCAAGGCTCACCGCTGTGATGGCCTGCTGGTCGGGCCGTTCCAGGCCGAGCCACCGTTCGACCTGCTGATCGTCAACACCGACGGCTCCCTGGCCGAGCGCAGTGGCAATGGCTTGACGATTTTCGCCCAAGCCCTCACCGACCAGGGCCTGATGGACGCGGCCTGTGAGTTGCGGGTCCATCACGACCAAACGGATACGCTATCGCCAGTCGCCACGCGGATGGAGCCCGCCGTTCGTGAACGGGTCGCGGGGTTCTGGCTTGAGCTGGGTGCGCCGGCGTTTGGTCCGACGGCGGTGGGTGCGCAGGCGGTTGGCCAGGTGTTTCTGGACCGGGCCGAACTGAGCCATGTCAGTGCGCTGGCGGCGATCAACCCTCAGTGGGCGACCAGTCAATTTGTTCGGGTAGGTAATCCGCATTGTGTGACGTTGGTCCCGCAAATATCAGCGTTGCCAGACAACGCCCAGATGCTGCAGCCAGCGCTGTTCGACCCCTTGAAGGCGATCGCCTTTGCGCCCCCGGTCGGTGGCGGCCAGCCATGTGGCGCGGGAGTCAACTTGCAATGGGCGGCGCGCCAGCCCGGCAACCGCGTCATTGCACGGGTGTTCGAGCGCGGAGAGGGGCCCACGGCGTCTTCCGGAACCAGCGCCAGTGCGGTGGCATGCGCGGCCTGGCGTGCGGGCTGGGTCGAGAGCGGTGAAGTCGCGGTGGTGATGCCGGGTGGCATTGCGCCGGTACGCTTGCACACTCAGGGCGATACGGTGCTGAGCGTCAGCCTGTTCGGTACTGCACGGTTGCAAGCATAAGCCTGTTGAACAGTTGACGCCGTGATGGGGTGTCAGCTGTTTCTCTTTTAGTTAGTTGCTCTTGCGAACATTAATGTAGGGCATTTCTTGTTATTAAGAAGTGGCACATTGACTCGTTTTATTATTTTGTAAAAGACACTTCCAGCTTCGCTGTACGAAACTTCTTTTTTATTTTAAAGCGGTCGATTTCCGCCCGTAATCGCTAAGCTTTGAAGCGTTGAGGCGCTTTTTCTCGGTGACGTGTTCTTTAACGAGAAAGAGTATTCCAGGGTGATCATTCATTAGCGGCGGGTAACAAAGGATGGTTAACGCGTTTGTTTCGTCACGTTTCAAACTGACACTTACAAGTATCAACATTGACTTCCAAGTGCTGGCATTCAAAGGCAGCGAGTTCCTTGACCAGCCGTTTTCCATGCGGGTGCAGGTGGTGAGTGAAGACCCTGCCCTTGACCTGCAAGCGTTGCTCCACCAACCCGCGTACCTGGACTTCGGTGAGGCGAATGGCGGCCTGCATGGACAGGTTTACGCCATCGGCCGCGATGGCCCCGGCCGGCGTGTCACGCGCTATCACCTGACCTTGGCGCCCCGCCTGGCTTGCCTTGCACACCGACGCGACCAGCGAATCTTCCAGCAGCGCAGCGTGCCACAGATCATCGCGGCAGTCCTTGAGCAACACGGCATCCTGGCAGACGCCTACGTGTTCGAGTTGGGCCCCGTGGTTTACCCGCCGCGCACATTCTGTGTGCAGTACGCGGAAAGCGACCTGCACTTTATCCAGCGGCTGTGTGAAGAGGAGGGCATTCACTACCATTTTCGTCACAGCGCGAACGCCCACATGTTGGTATTCGGTGACGACCAGACGGTGTTTCACCGCTTGCCCGTGCAGCGCTATTGCACTGCGGGCGGGCCATCGGCCGATACCCAGGTTATCCAGCGTTTCGATGTGCGACTGGGCACACGCAGCCAGATGACGGTGCGCCGCGACCATGACTTCGAACACCCTTCGTTGCGCCTGCAGGACGCCGCCGGCTCTGATGCTGCGCAAGTGCTTGAGGACTATCGCTACCCTGCAGGCTTCACCACTCATTCACGGGGCAAGCGATTGGCACGGCGGGGGTTGGAACGTCACCAGCGCGACCGTCTTCGGGCATTGGGCAGGAGTGATCAACCCGCGCTGCGCAGTGGGCATTTCCTTGAATTGCGCGATCACCCCGATCCGTCTTGCAACGACTTGTGGCTCATCACGTCGGTGCGTCACGAGGGCTATCAGCCGCAAGTGCTGGAAGAGGCAACACCGGCGACCGATGCAGGCCTTAAGTACCGCAATCGCTTTACCGCGACGCCTTGGCAAGCGGTGCATCGACCGCCCCTCAAGCACCCCAAGCCGACTATCAATGGCAGTCAGACTGCAACCGTCACGGGGCCGCCGGGTGAGGACGTGCATTGTGATGCCTATGGCCGGGTGAAGGTGCGTTTCCACTGGGACCGCCTGGACAAGGCGGATGATAAAAGCAGTTGCTGGGTTCGGGTTGCATCCGGATGGGCCGGTGATGGGTTCGGCGCAATGATGATCCCGAGAGTGGGCATGGAAGTGCTGGTGACCTTCCTGGAAGGCGACCCGGACCGGCCGTTGATCAACGGCTGCCTGCCGAATGCGTCGCACAGGCCCGCCTATGCCTTGCCACAACACAAGACCCGCAGTGTCCTGCGCAGCCGCAGCACCCTCGGCGGCGCAGGGGGCAACGAGCTGTACCTGGAAGACCGCCGTGGCGAGGAGCTGATTCACCTGCGTGCGCAACGGGACCTGGAGCAGCAGGTTGGTCATGACAGCCGCTTGGAAGTGGCGGGTGAGCGGCGGGAAGTCATCCAGGGGATGAGCACGACGCACCTGGGCAGCGAAGAACATCGCGAGGTCGGCGGTAATCGTCGCGTCGTACTCAAAGCGAGCGACCACCTCGACGTACAAGACGACAGCCGGACGCGCGTTGGCCGGACCCTGTTCGTCGAGGCGGGGCAGCAGCTTCACCTCAAGTCCGGTGCCAGCCTGGTGATCGACGCCGGGGCGCAACTAAGCCTCAAGGCGGGTGGCGAGCACCTCGTCATCCAGGCGGGCGGCATTTTCAGCAGTCGTCCCATCACCCTGGGTGGTTCGCCGGCCATCGCCCAAATGGCGAACGCCTCCGTGCCGGCTGACTGGCCAAAGATCTCCACGGTGCAGGTCACCATCATGAACCTGGCCAGGCGGCTGGGCGCCGATTACTGCGCGGTATGCGAGCGCTGCCGCGAAGGCCTGTGTGACCTGACAGGGAGGGCCGCGTGATGCCGAACATGCCAGGCCAATGGATGGACCAACAGCAACAGGCAGGGCAGCGACTGTGCCTGATCCTTGAGGGGCAAAATGTTGCGCGTCAGTCGCTGCTGGCGGTACGCGACTTGCCAACGTATTGCAGCCTTTATGCCGAGACCGCCGTGGCGGAGTTACAAGCACAAGGCCCGGTGATCCTGTTGCTGGAACAGATCAATGAGCCCGAATTACTCGGCCTTCTGCAACAGCCAGAGACGAATTGGGGATGGCTGGGCAGTCTGCCCAACGAGGATCTGGCGGCCGTGACTCGACACTGGCGTGACAGGCTGCTGGTGGGCTCGGAAGGCGTCCAGTCGATGTACCGTTTTCACGACAACCGCACCCTGGCGCGTGCGCTGGCCCACCTGGATCCGGAGCACTGGCCGGCCTTTCTCGGACCATTGATCAGCGTGTGCTACTGGCACAAGGGCCGCTGGCGCACGGCTGACAATCCAGCTCCCGGCGAGTACCCGGTGCCGGCCCCCGCGCCCTGGCTGGACACGCCCAACCCCAACGCAGCGGCCATTCTGCACGCCAATATCCTGCGTTACCTGTTGACCGAGCACAGCGAAGACCTGGTCGCGCTGGCGGAGTTTCAGGATCCAAGGATCTGGCTGGTGCAGGTACTTGAGCAGGCCCGCGCCTGGCAATGGCGGGGGCCGGAACAGCTCGAGTTTCTGGTGGTTAGACGGTTGGAAGAGGCCACGCGCAGCACTGTCATTCGGTGGCAGCCATTGGTGGGGGAAGCACCAGGCGACCACTATGAACGGGTGGTAGCGCAGTGGACATCAATGAGGGGAAAGGATGAGTAGGCGAAGGTGGGGTGTGTGGATTGCATTGGGGTTGGTGGGGCTGACGGGGTGCGCGAGGACGCCAGTTGAGCGGTTTACATTGGAGGTGGATTTGCCGGCGGAATTTCGCTTCATCGGTGGCGCCAACTATGGGCCCGCGACGGGGGAAACCTGCACGTTGCCTAGGCGTCGAGGTAAGCGACCCGAGAGGAAGATCTTTATTGCGCGTTACAAACCGGTGGCTGAGCGCGTGAGTTTTGAGCTACCGCTGAGTGAGGTCATTGAAGGGTGCCCTACGGTTTTGCGCAGTGTGGATTTTAGAACGTATGCGAAGTGGGGGCCCCGAGATTCAGACGTTGGAGGAGATAATTCAAGTTTCTCGGTTCGAGATTATTCGGACCCTGATGTACCGGGGATGCCAGAGACGGGAGTTCAGGAACTACACCGACGATGTCAGTGGAGGTTTCGGACTGTGGGCCCACAGCACGCAATCATTAAGTTGCTTACATGCAGCGCTTTTGGGCTGGCGAGTCAGCCGCAAGAACAACAAACAGGCGTCGTAGTGCAGCGAGATCAGTTACGGGGAAAGACCCTCAGGACGACGCTTGTAGTGACTGATGAGGAAGCACCCTATTTTGACGATACGTGGGTGGCCGTTCCTGGCGGATGGAAGCGTTGCAAAGGCAAAAGTTTTGAAGACCTGTATGCGTTTTGCGACGGTAATGCCACCGAATTCAAGCCTGTAAAAATGCCGGATGGTCGCATCTGTGATGTCTATCCATCGTGCAAGTAACAAGGAACAATTTCATGACCCTGGAAGCACGGAAGCAACCTTTTTTCAGTGATGACAAGCCGGCCTGTGCATTGCGCGGGCATTGGGTGAGTTTTTGCCTGGTGGATGAACTCGGCGTTGGGACGGCCTACGGTGGTCTGCCTTACACCCTTCACGATAGTGCGGGACAACAATACAAAGGTCGGCTGAATGGAGACGGATTCGCCGAGTTGAGAGATATTTACTGCGGCCCTGTAGTGCTTGTTTTTGACGACCTGTACTCAGGAACAGAGCCGTTGTATCGGCGGTTGATGTCGCGCCCAGCCTACAAGCTTCCTATCACCGAGCTTCAAATTCGTGCTGAACGGACTCGATTTGCTCGCTCCGACGGTCGGCGTACCGAAGATGATCAGGTTCAACAAACAACCGGCCGATTTTATCAAGTTGAAGTTCGCGATCTGGTCCGTCATGTCGCCCACTTGCCACCGATTGCGCAGCGAACTCATCAACCCCAGCGGCACGCGTTGAAGATGCTGGCGGACCTTGGCTTCGGGCCACCCCAATCTTGTTTGGCGGGAATCGCGTTGTTCCCCAACAACCATACGGTTCTGGAGGTTCGGCCACTGCGGGCGTTGCGTCCATTGCTTTCAACCGAAGACAACTTCTGTGCCTTGAACCTGTATCAGCTTGCGTTGATGGCCACCTTGAGTTACTGCAATTTCGGCCAGGAGCCACCTCAACAGCCTCAAGAGGAGGTTCGTTTTCCACTCGACCCCAGCGTCGGTCATTTTTTTGCTGAAAAACTCTCGGGTTATCACGAGGCCTGGCGAGTCGATTCGGAGCAACAGCAACGTTTCTATCCGATCTACGAAGAGGTCCCGTATTCCCGACGCTTCGAAATTTTGCCTTTCGATCCTGAGTTGTATCCAAAAAATCGACCGGACTTAGGTGAGAAGCAGGAGCACCCAGCGAGTTTGCATTTTTTTGATGATGAAGAGTTTGGTACTGATACGCAGGCCTTTATCAGTCATCACGATGAGGTGATCCTGATTGCTGTGCGAGGTACCGCCAGCGCTGCCGATGGGCTACGGGATGCAAACGCCCATCAGGTGGCTTTCGCCGAGGGTGTCGGCAAGGCACACGAAGGCTTCTATCAGGCTTACCGGGCGATGCGTGATTTCGTGCTGCACTACCTCACTCAGTTTCATATAGGCCAACGAATCGTTATCTGCGGCCATAGCCTGGGCGGCGCAATTGCGTTGTTGTTGGCAGAAGCGCTACGTCGCATTCCCGATCATAACTACAATATCCTCCTCTACACCTACGGCGCCCCTCGCGCCGCCGACGCCGAATTTACCCTCGGCGCCTCAACCCTGGTCCACCACCGCATCGTCAACCACAACGACCCCGTCCCCAGCGTGCCCGCCCCGTGGATGAACACCACCGCCAAACTCTGGGTCCCAGGCGCCGTCACACTGTTCAGCGCCCCCGCGCCGGGTGGACTGCTGTTTGCCGCCGGCCTGGTACGTTTCGGCGGCAACCCTTACCAGCACCATGGCGAACAGCAACACTTCATGCCGATCGTGCTCGCCGATGGCACGTATTCCTCGGTGATGTGGAAGCCGGGTTGTGAATCCATCCAAGAAGCCGGCTGCAACCGAGCGTTGCAACTCCACGGCGACATGCCCAATCGTGACAACCTGCTCCGGCAGCTATTCCAGGCCAACCAGCACTTCATGACCGCCAGCTACATCCCGGCCGCCTGGGCGACCCTCCGGCGTTGGCAACAAACCCTGGAAAGCAGCGGGCCCCTGATAACGCCGAGGGAGTTCGAACTGGTCGACGGTGCCCTCGAGACCATGCGCCAGCAACTGCGCAACAAGCGCCGTGAACTGTCCCGCCTGAGGCCGGCCAACGATCGTGGCTACGAGCACAACGAAGCCTTGAACGCCGAGATCGACCGCTTGCACACCAGTCGCGAACGCCTTGCAAGCCTGCGTTGGCGCCGTCTGGAAGCCCGAGACGTCTATGGCAGTCACGCCCACAATGCCAACTTGCAATCGAGCCTCAAGCGTTGGTTCAGCCACCGTGAAAACCGTGAGCCGGCCCAGGTCGCCAGCATCCCTCCCGACCTGCCACACGAATGGGGGAGGGCGCAGACGCTGGATATCGACGCGATCGTCTGAACCAGGCCTCTAAACGAACTCAACCTGGGCTGGCTGGCGCTTCATCAACACCTTGCCGTCACGGATCGAATACAGCGGCAGGCCCTGGCTGCGGATCACCTCGTAGTCGCTGTCCGCCGAGAGGATCAACAGGTTGGCAGGTCGTCCAGGCTCCAGGCCGTAGCGGTCACCCAGGGCCATGGCCTTGGCGCTGTTGTCGGTGACCAGGTCGAGGGCATTCTGCAGGTTGCGGTAGCCGAGCATGTGGCAGATGTGCAAACCGGCTTCGAGCACCCGTAGGATGTTGCCGTTGCCCAGGGGGTACCAGGGATCGACGATGGAGTCCTGGCCGAAGCACACGTTCATGCCGGCCTCCAGCAGTTCGTTGACCCGGGTGACGCCACGGCGTTTTGGGAAGGTGTCGAAGCGGCCTTGCAGGTGAATGCTCTCGGTGGGGCAGGAGACGAAGCTGATACCGGAGTGCCCCAGCAGGCGAAAGAGTTTGGCGCAGTAGGCATTGTCATAGGAGCCCATGGCGGTGGTGTGGCTGGCGGTGACGCGTGCGCCCATGCCACGGCTGCGAGCCTCTTCGGCCAAGACTTCGAGGAAGCGCGAATGCGGGTCGTCGGTTTCGTCGCAGTGCACGTCTACCAGGCAGCCGGTGCGTTCGGCCAGGTCCATCAGGAACTTCACCGAACTCACGCCCTGGTCGCGGGTGTATTCAAAGTGAGGAATGCCGCCGATCACGTCGGCGCCCAGGCGAATGGCCTCTTCCATCAGTTCGCGGCCGTTGCGGTAGGACTCGATGCCTTCCTGGGGGAACGCAACGATTTGCAGGTCGATCAGATGCGTACTTTCCTGGCGGACCTCCAGCATGGCCTTGAGCGCCGTGAGGTCCGGGTCGGTGACGTCGACATGGGTGCGCACATGCTGGATCCCGTGGGCGGCGAGGGCCTGGATCGTCTTCTTGGCGCGGGTCTTGGTGTCTTCCTGGGTGATGGTGGCCTTGCGTTCGCCCCAGCACTCGATGCCTTCGAACAGGGTGCCGCTCATGTTCCAGCGCGGCTCGCCGGCGGTCAACGTGGCGTCGAGATGGATATGGGGTTCGACGAAGGGCGCAATTACCAGGTTGCCGGCGGCGTCCAGATCGTCGGCCGCCGCAATCGGTGACCCCGTTTGCGTGGTGATGCTGGCGATCCGGCCATGTTCCAGGTGCAGATCATGCAGGCCTTCACGGTTGCGCAGGCGGGCGTTGATGATGTGCATGGGCAAGTTCCTCTTGGCTAAAAACAATCAGGCAGACAGTCGCCAGATCATCAGCGCGATACCGATGTCCAGGCGATCATAAGCGTTATCCAGCGTCAGGCCACACAGGGCTTCGATGCGCTGGACACGGTGCGTCAGGGTGTTGCGGTGCACGGCCAACCGCTGTGCGGCGGCCACAAGGTTACCATTCTCGTGAAACCAGGCTTCCAGGGTGGGCATCAGGCTGGGGCCGTGGTGCGCGTCGTGGCGCAGCAACGGGCCGAGGCGTTCGTTAAGGAAGTGATCGAGCAGGGCGCGATCGCGCACGCCGCTGAGCAATTTGAGCACGCCCAGTTCGTCGTACACGCACAGCCCGGCACGCTCGCTGAACCGCCGCGCAGCCGCCAGTGCCTGGCGCGCTTCATCCTGCGCCTGGGCCAGGCGGGCCGGTGGGTGCGCGGCGGCGCTGAGGCCGATAAACAATTTGAGTGGCGCCAGGCGCAGGTTCAGCGGGTTGAGCCAACCGGCCAATTGCTGGCGATTGGCCAAGGCGGCGACAGCATCCGGCGCCGGCAGCAGCAGCGTCCATTGCCCGGCCCGTCCAAGTACCGGCAGCCCAGCCGACAACTGGCGCAAACGCCGGCTGATAGCGTCATGCTGTCGGGCCAGTTGCGCCTCGACATACGCGGCATCGCTCTGGGCAAACAGCAACTCGCTGCCTTCCAATTGCAGCTGCACAACCTGCCAGTGGCCGGCCAGCATCAGGCCCAATTGCACGCCACGGTGCAGCAGCAAATCCAGGGATTGGTAATCGCCAGTCAGCAAACGCTCCAGCACATCGTGCCGCGAGCGCCCCAAGTGCTCGGACTGGATCAGCGCCGAGCCAATGGCCTGGGTCACCAGCACCATCTTCAGCGAATAAGGCTGCTCGATCAGCTGCATGCCAGCGGCCTCGGCGGCCTGGAGCAAGCGCTGGGGGATCGCCTGGATATACGCCGGCCCCGTGAGAATCACCAACCCGGCCACCTGGCGCTGACAGGCCTCGTCCAGCAGTTGCAACAAGTTGGCCTCATCCCGCGGGTGATTGATCCCGGTGACGAACACCAGTTCGCCGCCCAGCACCCACTCGGCAATCCCGCTGTTTTCCGCCACGTAGGGCCAGCGCACGCCATTCTCCAGGCCTGCCGCACCGGCGCGCAGGCACATGGACTCCAGGCCCGGCAGGGCCAGCACCTCGGCAATGGTCAGGTTCATGCCTGGGCGTCAGCCAAGGGCACACGCACCCGCAGTACAGCGGTGAGCACGATGTAGGTCAGCGATGCGGCAACAATGCCCACCAACGGCGCGACCCAGGGCGAGTTGAACGCCAGCACCGTGCCCACCGCATAGGCCACCAGCCCTGTCCAGTTGAACGCTGGCAGGCGTGCATCGGCCAGGCGTGGATAGTGGCCGCGATAGCGGTAGAAGAAGTCAGCCATGATCACCCCGCCAATCGGTGGGATCACCGTGCCTAGCAGAATCAGGTACGGCACCAGCATGTCGTACATGCCGAGTAACGCCAGCAGGGTGCCGATCACCGCACCGGCCAGGGTCACGGTCTTGCGCCGCTTGGTGCGCAGCAGGTTGCAGCCGGCCACCGCGAAGTTGTAGATGGTGTTGTCCTGGGTGCTCCAGATGTTGAGCAGCAACATGGCCATCGCCGCCATGGCAAAGCCTTGCAGCAGCAACACTTCGACCACGTCCGGTTGTTGATAGACGATGGCACCGTAAGCGCCGATCAGCACCATCAAGCCGTTGCCGATAAAGAAACCGATCAGGCTGGCCAGCACCGCAACCTTGGCCGAGCGCGAAAAGCGCGTCCAGTTGGTGGCCTGGGTCGCGCCACTGACAAAGGTGCCAAACACCAGGGTGATCGCCGTCGACACGTCCAACTCACCGGTCGGCACCACGGCGAGCAATCCGTCCAGCCCGCCGACCTTCACCGTGGCGACCCACATCGACAGAAACAACAGGATGCCCATTGCTGGCACCGCGATATAGGACAAAATCTCCAACCCACGATAGCCGATGTAGGCCGTGGCGCAGAACACCAGGCCGAACAGCACCATCAACGCCAGCACGCTGCCCTGGCCCAGCTCGAAGTACTTGCCCAAGACCACGGCGGCCGTGGCGGTACCCCAGGCGTACCAGCCGATCTGGGTAAAGCCAAGGATCAAGTCGCTGAGCTTGCTGCCCACTTCACCGAAGCAGAATCGGCCCATCAGCACCGAATTCAGCCCGCTCTTGAACGCGATGTAACCCAGGCCTGCGGCGTAGATACCCAGCAGCAGGTTGCCCAAGGCCACGACGCCGAGCATGTCGGTGAAACTGAACGCCACCCCCAGCTTGCCGCCGGCAAACATGGTTGCGGTGAAAAACGTAAAGCCGAGCAGCACCATGGCGGTCGACGCCAGGCCCTTGCGCGCATGCATCGGGACTTCGCTGAGGGGGTAATCGTTGCCCGGTTCTTGCTGCGTCATGTGCCTTGCTCCCTGAATGAGTGACGCAGGCCTATTGCACCGCGCGTGCCAAGCCGACAGCAGTGACGCGCGCACGGTCAGCGCTGTGCACCGTGCACAGTATTCATGGCCAAACAGAGGGGAAATGGCGGCAGAGGTGTTCGCAGTGCCCAATCGGGCACGAAAGCGGTGCAGCGGTGATACAAAATGGATCAGTCGAACAGCGTGGAGGTCGTCTCGCCACGATGGAAGGCGAATGCAGCCTCCAGATCACTTTCGATGGTGCGCCCACGGGACAGCGGCGGCAGCTCATCGAGGCGGAAAAAGCCCACTTCAGTGGTCTCGAAACCCGCCATCGGCGCCGACTGATCCACCGGTTCACACAGGAAGTACAGCTTGTAGAAGTCCCGCACGTCCGGCCGATACAAGCCCTTGGCCTTGTGCGTGACGCTGTACAACGCCCGCGCTGTCACCGTCAGCCCGGCTTCCTCGCGAATCTCCTTGACGATATTTTCCGCCGCAGACAAGCCGATGTCGGCATACCCGCCCGGCAACGCCCAGCAGCCATCGGTCAATTCGCGCACCAGCAGAATCCGGTCGCCCTCAATGACCGCACCGCGCACGTCGATCATCGGCGTCGAATAGCGCTGGGCAAAGTCGGTGACCAACCCGGTGATACGCTCCAAGGGCACATTGCCCAATTGCGCGAGCATGCTGTGGGCAATCTCGGCAATTTCTTCCAGGCGCTCACGTTCGAAATCATCGGTGCAAAAGTGCAAGCCCGTGGAGGCCAATGCCTGCAAGCGTTTGGCCTGGGCCAGCCAGGTGTTTTCCATGGTTACTCCTACAGGTACTTGATCATGTACACCCGACGCAGGCCGTGTTCTTCGGCGCGGTGGGTCTCGACATAGCCACGCCGGGTGTACAGCGTGATGTTCTCGGTCATGGCTTCGTTGGTGTACAGGCGGATGGCGGCGAAGCCAGCGCCGAGCGCCCGTTGTTCGGCGAAATCCATCAGCAACCGACCGAAGCCCAGGCCCTGGGCGTCCGGGGCGACGGCGAGGTTATCCAGCAACAGCGCGCCGTCTGTGTCCCGCAGGACAATAAACCCCCGGACCCGCCCGCCATGCTCCAGCACATGCACGCCACCGGCTTCCACTTGCTGGTGATAATCCTCCAGCATCGGCCCGGGCTTGCGGCCGATCCGTTCGATGTATGGCGCGTAGGCTGCCTGGACGATAGCCTCGATAGCAGCAACATCATGGCTCGTGGCGGGGCGCATCATTGCAGCGGGCTCCTTGTGGGTAGGGAGCTATGACTGTAAGGGAGCCAGGCACAAAAAAACCACCGCAAGGGTGGTTTTTTCATCGCGCCGGCTTATTCGCCGCGATAGATGCAGCCGCTGGTGCAGGTCTCGTGGATGCGGATCGCACTGAGCTCGGGCAGCAGGGGTTTCAACTCATTCCAGATCCACTTGGCCAGCACTTCGCTGGTGGGGTTTTCCAGGCCTGGGATGTCATTGAGGTAGTTGTGGTCGAGACGTTCATAGAGCGGCTTGAAAATCGCCTTGATCTCCGAGAAGTCGCGAATCCAGCCGGTATGGGGATCCAGGTCGCCGCTCAGGTGGATTGCCACCTTGAACGAATGCCCGTGCAGGCGCCCGCATTTGTGGCCTTCCGGTACGTGGGGCAGGCGGTGGGCGGATTCGAATGTAAATTCCTTGAAGATTTCCACAGTGTTTTCAGCTCGGTCGATGTCTGGCAGGCGGCGAGTTTAACAGCTTGATTCGTTGCTGCGCATACCGTCCCTCTGTAGGGGGCGGCTTGCGGGCGAATGTAGATGGCAGGTGGCGAGGGGGCTTGCCTGCAAAGGCGGCCTGACAGCCGACCACTCTCCAACTGTCCCCCCGCGACCCAAAAATGTGGGAGCTGGCTTGCCTGCAAAGGCGGCCTGACAGCCGACCACTCTCCAACTGTCACCCCGCGATCCAAATGTGGGAGCTGGCTTGCCTGCGAAGACGGCCTGACAGCCGACCACTCTCTAACTGCCACCCCGCGATCCAAATGTGGGAGCTGGCTTGCCTGCGAAGGCGGCCTGACAGCCGACCTGGATGTGGGATCTGGCGGGGTACATATCCGTTGCTGCGGTAACGGCCGCTTATGGTTCCGCTCTTACAGCGGCTCACTTTTGGAAAGGCCCAAAAGTAAGCAAAAGGCCTTCGCCCCAAATCCCTGTCGAATTCCGGCCAGCGTGTTTGACGGGGCGCCTGAGATCAAAAGCGAGATCAAGATCAAAAGCGAGATCAAGATCAAAAGCTAGATCACGAGCGGCTCGCTTCGCATCGTGGTTAGTGGGGAGGTGGCGGCTACAGGGGCTGTAGGCGCTCGCCCAAGCGGCCGTTATCGGCCAATGCCAGGAATTCGTCTCCCAGCCGTTGGCTTTCGCTCATCGCGGTCTGCCAGTATTTGTTGCGGCTGGGGTCGTCGCCCATGAAGCGCTTGAAGTCGCTGCGGTCTGGGAGTTTGCCGTGAGGCAGGCGGGCCAGGTAGTCCTTGGACGGCGCCAGCAGTAACACGTCCTGCAGGCCCTGTTGGTTGCTGCGCCGCCACGGCAGGCCTTTGTCGAACCAGCCGGGGATGACTCGGTCGGTGAAGTGGGGGTACAGCACGATGTCATCGCCGTGGTAGGGCAGGTCGAGGTGGTAATCCAGCAGGCCGCCATCGCGGTAGGTACCGGCACCGGCGCCCGGCAGGTCGCGCACGCCTTGCATGACCATGGGGATCGAGCCCGACGCCAGCAGTGCCTGGCGCAGGTTGCCCAGTGCCAGGGGCAGGAAGCGTGAAGGGAAGTCCTTTAACGGATGCACGGGCGGCGCCTGGCGTGGGTCGTGGATGATCAGGCGTTCGAAATGCCGCGACAGCCGCGCGCGGCCTCGCAGGTTGTCGGCGATCACCGACGACAGGCCCAGCCCGAGGCGTCCACGGTGGTCATCGGCAAGCAGGCCATGGCTCTTGACCACCATGATATTGAGGCGGTAGTCCGGGTTGTCCAGCACCCGTGCATCGCGGCCGGCCAGCAGGTCGTCGAGCATGCGCTGGCAGCTCTGGCTGACCTCGGCCATGGTCACGCCTTTGGCAAAGCGTTGTTCGTTGTACAAGCGGCCGAGGTCCAGCAGGCCTTGCACCGGGTCGGGCAGGCAGGCACTCGCAAACCGCCAGGAGCCGATGGACGCGCCGATCAGCGCCCGTTCCCGTGGCGCGCGGGGTAGCCAGTCGCCGAACAGTGCCAAGTCCAGGCCCTGGATGCCCAGCGCCTTGGGGCCACCGGCCGCGCCGGGCAGGATGCCGACATCGGCAGGCTTGAGGCCTTGCTCACGAATGCGCGCAAAGGCGCGTCTGCCGGCCTTGAGGGTAAGGGCGGGAAACTTGATGTGGATGGCTGTCATACCGGTCTCTGGTCGAGCGAGCGGGGCATTATAGAAAATCTCGTGGGCAGTGGGGAAAAGGCCTTGGCGGAAATTGCCATGGTGGCAATTCAGTTTCAGTTAAGTTGCAGGGCGTACGGTGGCTGGCGTAGGAAAACATCCTGTAACGGAGACATATCATGAAGCGCCTCACTGCTCTGGTCGCCACCGGTATCATCGCCCTCACGGCGACCCAGGCCCGAGCCGTGGACTCCGACAAACCACTGATAGTGCCGGCCACTGTTACTATTGTCGCCTTTGACCAACTGGAAGCTGCGGCCCTGGCCCTGCACCCCGGTTCGACACTGCTGGATACCGACCTGGACGAGGCCTACGGCAAGTACGTCTACGAGGTCGAATTGGAAGATGCCCACGGCATCGAATGGGATGTTGAATTGGACGCGCTCACCGGGCAGGTTCTCAAGAATCATCAGGATACGTAATGAAGGTAAATTTACGCGCCGGCAGTCGCGTGGCGCTGGTGCTCATGGCATTTTGCTCCAGCCTGGCGGCCCGCGACCTCAACCAGGATGAAGCCTTGGCATTGCGCCAGCAGGGGGTGATCCTGCCGCTGGAGCAACTGTTGCAGCAGGCCATGGCGCGCTATCCCGGCTCGCGCCTGCTGGAGGCCGAGTTGGAAAAGAAGCACGGCCAATATGCCTATGAAGTGGAACTGGTGACCACCGAAGGCGTGGTGCGCGAGATCAAGCTGGACGCGACCACCGGTGTGTTGATCAAAGATGAGGAAGACTGATGCGCCTGCTTTTGGTGGAAGACAACGTACCCCTGGTCGATGAACTGCTGGCCGGTCTGCAGCGCCAGGGCTATGCCGTCGATTGGCTGGCCGACGGGCGAGACGCCGTGTACCAGGGCCGAAGCGAGCCCTACGACCTGATCATCCTCGACCTCGGCCTGCCGGGCCTGCCTGGGCTTGAGGTGCTGGCGCAATGGCGCGCTGCTGCGCTGACCACGCCGGTCCTGGTGCTGACCGCCCGCGATTCCTGGGCCGAGCGCATCGAAGGGCTCAAGGCCGGCGCCGACGATTACCTGGCCAAACCCTTTCACCCCGAGGAGCTGCACCTGCGCATCCAGGCGCTGTTGCGCCGTTCCCACGGCCAGGCAAACCAGCCCACGTTGCAAGCCGCCGGCCTGCACCTGGATGAGGGTCGCCAGTGCGTGCTGCGCGACGGCGCGGAGATCCAGCTGACCGCCGCCGAATTCCGCCTGTTGCGCTATTTCATGCTGCACCCCGAACAAATCCTGTCAAAAAGCCACTTGGCCGAGCACCTGTACGACGGCGAGACCGAGCGCGACTCCAATGTGCTGGAAGTCCACGTCAACCACCTGCGTCGCAAGTTGGGCCGCAGCGTGATCGAGACCCGGCGCGGCCAGGGTTACCGGTTTGGCGCCAGCCCTGCATGAGGTCGATCCAGCGACGCCTGAGCCTGGGGCTGATCAGCGTGATGGTGATCGTCGGCGTGGTGTTGGCGCAAACCAGCCTGTGGCTGTTCGAAGCCGGTCTGCAGCGCTACCTGGAAGCCGGCTTGCGCAATGACGCCGAAAACCTGCTGGTGGCGCTGGTGCGCGGGCCCAACGGCGTGCAGCTGGATGAGCAGCGCCTGTCGCCGGCTTACCAGCGGCCATTTTCCGGGCACTACTTCCGCATCGATTTTGCCGACACCCACTGGCGCTCGCGCTCGTTGTGGGACCAGGAGCTGCCACGCCTGCCCGAGGTCGGCCTGAAGGGCAACCTGCAATTGGGGCCCGAAGGCCAGCAACTGCTGGTGCTGCGTTCGGACTACAAGCGTTTCGGCCAGCCGATTTCCATCAGCGTGGCCCAGGACTACACCCCGGTGCGCGAAAGCTTCCGCCTGATGCGCCAGATCGGCCTGGTGCTGGGGCTGGCGGCGCTGTTGCTGGTGCTGGTCCTGCAACGTGTCACCGTGCGCCGCGCCCTGCGCCCGCTGGAAACTGCGCGCAACCAGATCGCCCAGTTGCAACAGGGCCAGCGTTCGCAACTGGACACCCAGGTGCCCCTGGAGCTGGAGCCGCTGGTGGCGCAGATCAACCACCTGCTGGCCCACACCGAAGACAGCCTCAAGCGTTCGCGCAATGCCCTGGGCAACCTCGGCCATGCGCTCAAGACCCCATTGGCGGTGCTGTTGAGCGCGGCGTCGAGCGAAGCACTCAAGGATCGCCCCGAGCTCAGCACACTGCTGCGCGATCAACTGGAGCAAGTGCAGCAACGCCTCAACCGCGAGCTCAACCGCGCCCGCCTGGCCGGGGAAACCTTGCCGGGCGCATTGTTCGACTGCGAAAAAGAACTGCCCGGCCTGCTCGCTACCCTGAACATGATCCACGGTGAACACCTGGACCTGAGCTACCACGTCGCTCCCGGCCTGCAACTGCCTTGGGACCGAGAGGATTTGCTGGAACTGCTCGGTAATCTTTTGGATAACGCCTGTAAATGGGCGGATGCCGATGTGCGCCTGACCGTCACCGAGACTGAGCGCAGCTACCTGTTGGCGGTGGAAGACGATGGCCCTGGCATTCCTGAAAGTCAGCGCGACCAGGTATTCAGCCGTGGCGCGCGCCTGGATGAGCAGATTGACGGGCATGGTCTGGGGTTGGGGATCGTGCGGGATATTGTCGAGGTATGGGGCGGGGTGTTGCAGTTGCAGGAAAGTGAGTTGGGTGGCCTCAACGTGCTGATTGAATTGCCCAAGCGATGATGCAAAACCTGTGGGGGGCGGCTCGACGGCGATGGCGGCCTGACAGCCGACCGCTATCTCACTGTCACCCCGCGATCCAAAAATGTGGGAGCTGGCTTGCCTGCGAAAGCGGCCTGACAGCCGACCACAATCTAACTGTCACCCCGCGATCCAAATGTGGGAGCTGGCTTGCCTGCGAAGGCGTCCTGACAGCCGACCTGGATGTTGGATCTGATCGAGTACATATCCGTTATTTGGGTAACGGCTGCTATGGGTTCCGCCCTTACGGCGGGTCACTTTGGAAAAGATCCCCAAAGTAACCAAAGGGCTCTTGCCCCAACACTCGGCACCTCGCCTAGGCTCGGTGTGCCCGTAATCCGCCAGGTATTTGGGGGGCCGCCGCCACGCGCCATCCATGGCGCGGGGCGGCTAAACCGGCATCCCTGCCGGTTTACCCCCCAAATCCCTGTCGAATTCCGGCCAGCGTGTTTGACGGGGCGCCTAAGGTCAAAAGCTAGATCAAAAGCCAGATCAAGATCACGATCAAAAGCGGCTCGCTTCGCATCGTGGTTAGCGATGGGGGTGCAACGTTGTGTAGGTACCTATGCGGCGATGGGGCCTTGAAGGCCCCATCACCAGCAAGCCGGCTCCGACAGGTGTGCGTTTTTACACGCGGAACTGGTCCATCAATCCCTGCTGCTGATTCGCCAGGCTATTCAACGCCTGGCTCACCCGCGCTGATTCATTCGCTTGCTCGGACAGCGACTCGGTCACGTCGCGAATGGTCGCCACGTTGCTGTTGATCTCCTCGGCCACTGCGCTTTGCTCTTCGGCGGCGCTGGCGATTTGCAGGTTCATGTCGCTGATGACTGTCACCGCGTCGCCGATCTGGCGCAGGGCGGTCACGGCCTGGCCAACCTGTTCGACGCTGCCCTGGGCCTGGCGATAGCTGTTGCCCATGGCGCCGACCACTTCTTCGGTGCCGCTCTGCAATTGCTCGATCACCAGGCGGGTTTCTTCCACCGACTCCTGGGTGCGCCGCGCCAGGTTGCGCACTTCATCGGCTACCACCGCAAAGCCACGGCCCGCTTCACCGGCGCGGGCGGCTTCGATGGCGGCGTTGAGCGCCAACAGGTTGGTTTGCTCGGCGATGCCGCGAATCACTTCCAGCACCGAGCCGATTTTCTCGCTGTTGGCAGCCAACCCTTCCACCTGGGTCATGGCCGTGCTCATGTCCGCTGCCAGCTCGCCGATGTTGCGGGTAGTGCGGTCGATCACTGTGAGGCCGTCGCGGGTGGCCTGGTCGGCATCCCGTGCGGCTTGCGCCGCCTGTGCGGCACTGCGGGCCACGTCTTGGGCGGTGGCGCTCATTTCATGGGAGGCGGTGGCCACCTGATCGACCTGGCGATATTGCCGTTCCATGCCCGCGCTGGTTTCAGTCGCAATGGCGGCAGATTGGTCGGCAGTGCCACGGGCGTCCTGCACCGAGCGTTTAACCTCGGCGATGATCGGTTGCAGCTTGTCGAGGAAGCGGTTGAACCAGCCGGCCAACTGGCCCAGCTCGTCTTTTTTGTCGTAGGCCAGGCGGCGGGTCAGGTCGCCTTCACCGCTGGCGATGTCTTCGAGCATGTCCGCCACGCCGAGGATCGGCCGCGTCACGCTGCGCGCCATCAGCCACACCAGGATCAGGCCGACCACGGCGGCAATCAGGCCCAGGCTCAGTTCCAGCAGGGTGCCCTTGGCATTGTCGGCATCCAGTTGGGTTTTCAGTGCTTCGGCGGGTGCGACCAGGACGCTCTCTGGTACATCCAGCAACACGCCCCAGGGCTTGCCCTCCGGGATTGGCGCGAACGGCGCCAGTACCTTGAGCTGATGGTCGGTGCGCAGGCTGCGGATCTGTGTACTGCCGGCCAGGGCGCTGATCAACTGCGCGCCGTTGGCGGTGTCGACCTGATCCAGGCGCTGGCTCAGCTTGCTGGCGTCCGCGCTGTAGCCGGCGAGAAGGCCCGTGGGGCTGAGGATGCTGACCTGGGTTTGGCCGTCATACAGTTTGTGGCTGGCCTGTTGGCTCACCGCCTGCAGGCTGTTGAGGTTGATGTCCACCGACAGCGAGGCAATGACTTTGCCGTTTACCATCAGCGGGAAGACGATGCTGGTCATCAGCACGTTTTGCCCGTTGATCGTGTAAAAGTAGGGCTCGATCACGCACGGCTTGAAGGTGCTGCGCGGGCAGGTGAACCAGGCGTTGGCCTTTTCGCCACTGGGGCTGAGGCTGGTGTCGGACATGTCGCTTTCGGGCAGCGCCATCGAGGTCAGCGTGCCCGGCGTCGGTTGCGACCAGTACAGGGCGAAGCGACCTTTGTCGTTACTGCCCAGCTCCGCCTGGCCCGCGAACAACTCGTCCTTGCCATCCAGGGCATTGGCTTCGAACACCAGGGACAGGCCGAGCAAATCCGGGTTGGCCTGTAACGCGGCCTTGACCTGTCGGGTCAGGTCTTCGCGGGTGTCGAAGGCGTCGAGAAAGCGCTTCTCGGCCTGCTCGCGCAAGAACAGCACCTGGCGCGAAAAGCCATGGCCGTACTGATAGGCGTCCATGAACTGGCGGCGGATGCCCAGCGCCTGCACTTCACCCTGGGCCTCGATCCGCGCCTGGGCGGCTTCATCCAGCATCTGCATGCTGGAGGCCTTGACCTGCTGTGAACTCTGCTCCATGCGATACAACGACAGACCCACCAGCAGGGTCACGATTCCCAGCAGGCACAGGCCGGCGAGCAGGGTGATTTTCCATTGAATGGAGAGCTGCCTAAGCGACATCGGTACATCCTTACCTGAAAACACATAGAGGCTCTGTTATCGGCGGTTTTGGGGTTTTCTTTATTCAAACGATCAATTTAAACCTGCTTTTGTGGTGAGCGAGCTGACTCGCGCTGGAGTGCGCAGCGCTCCCCTTGATTTTGGCGCCGCTGCGCAGCCCAGCGCGAGCAAGCGCGCTCACTACAAGGTTCGTTTTTTGACATGTGAACCTGCGTCCGGCAAAGTGCCCGCCCTCTAATAAGACCTCCTTCAAGCCTGCACGCTGGTTGCCACCCGATGGCCGCCTGGGCGCGGGCATGCCTGTTTTTTATGTTTCTGCTTGAGGTAACCATGATTAACGCAGTCATTGCCGCGGTCGGCACCATGCTGGTGCTGAGCCTGTCCCGCGTGCATGTGGTCATCGCCATCATCGTCGGCGCCCTGGTGGGCGGCCTTAGCGGTGGCCTGGGTATCGAGGCCACGCTCAAAGCCTTCAACGGCGGCTTGGGCGGGGGGGCGACGGTGGCGTTGTCCTACGCCTTGCTCGGCGCGTTCGCCGTGGCGATTGCCAAGTCCGGCCTGGCCCACGCGCTGGCCGATAAGGCCCTGCTGCTGGTGGACCGCCAGGAAGCCACTGGCGGCAGCCACGTCAAATGGCTGCTGATCGGCCTGCTGTGGGTGGTCGCGATTGCTTCGCAGAACATCCTGCCGATCCATATCGCGTTCATTCCGTTGCTGGTGCCGCCGCTGCTGTACGTGCTGACCAAGCTGCAACTGGACCGCCGCCTGATCGCCTGCGTGATGACCTTCGGCCTGATCACGCCGTACATGTTCCTGCCGGTGGGCTTCGGCAATATCTTCCTCAACCAGATCCTGTTGGCCAACGTGGCCAAGAGCGGCGTGGACATCAGCCAGGTCAACGTCACCCACGCCATGAGCCTGCCGGCGCTGGGCATGGTGGTCGGCCTGCTGGTGGCGGTCTTTATCAGCTACCGCAAGAAACGCGTGTACGACTTGGAGAAAATCGAGCGGGTCGAACAGGTGGCCGTGCAGTACAACCCGCTGACCCTGCTGGTGGCCGGCCTGGCGATTGCCTCCGCGTTCATCATTCAGTTGTGGTTGGACTCGATGATCATCGGCGCCCTGGCCGGGTTCCTGATCTTCTCGGTGTCGGGCATCGTGCGCTGGCGCGACACCGACGACCTGTTCACAGAAGGCATGAAGATGATGGCGATGATCGGCTTCATCATGATCGCCTCGTCAGGGTTTGCCGAAGTGCTCAAGGCCACCGGCGATGTGCGCTCGCTGGTGGAAACCTCGGCGGCCTTTATCGGCCATAGCCGTGGGGTAGGGGCGCTGCTGATGCTGTTGGTGGGGCTGCTGGTGACCATGGGCATCGGCTCATCGTTTTCCACGGTGCCGATCCTGGCCGCGATCTTTGTGCCGCTGTGTGTGCAACTGGGCTTCAGCCCGCTGGCCATTGTGTGCATCGTCGGCACGGCCGGTGCCTTGGGCGACGCCGGCTCGCCCGCCTCGGACTCGACCCTTGGTCCAACCTCCGGCCTGAATATCGACGGCCAGCACCACCATATCTGGGACACCGTGGTACCGACGTTCCTGCATTACAACCTCCCGCTGCTGGCATTCGGCTGGCTGGCCGCCATGACCCTCTGACACCCCGCGCACTGTAGGAGCCGGCTTGCCGGCGATGGCGCCCGTGAGACCGCTGACGCCGGCAAGCCGGCTCCTACAGGTATTTGGCAACTGGCCGATAAACTCTCAGGTCGCCACTAATAAGAGAGAGAAAAGCCATGCGTCTGAGCCTCAAGGCCAAAGTCCTGTCCCTCGCCGTAGTGCCGGTGCTGCTGTTTGCCGTGGTCATCAGCCTGACCACCGTGTGGATCCTGCAGGGCCAGGCCCGCAATGAGGTGGAAGAAACCCGCCAGCGCCTGCTCAATGACGCCAAGGCCACCTTGCAAAGCTACGTCGAAGTGGCCATGACCACTATCAAGCCGCTCTACGACGCGGCCGCACCCGGTGACACCGCCGCGCGCGCCCAGGTGGTCAAACTGCTGTCCAACACCAGCTACGGCAAGGACGGCTACTTCTTCGGCTACGACTCCGAGACCATCCGCCTGTTCAAGGGCAACAGCCCCGATGGCGTCGGCAAGAGCTTCAAGGACAACCGCGACCCCAACGGCGTGTACGTCAACCGTGACCTGGTCAAGGTCGGCAAGGACGGCACCCACTACCTGCAATACAGCTCGACCCAGCCGGGCCAGACCGAATTGGTGCCCAAGATGGGCTACACCGAATACCTGCCGAAGTGGGACATGGTCATCGGTACCTCGGTGAACCTGGATGGCATCGAAGCCCAGGTGGCGGTGGTCGAAGCCAAGGTGCAAAAACGTATGGAAGGCGTGCTGCTGAGCATCCTCGGGGTGGCCGTGGTGGTGCTGTTGGTGATCGCCGCCGTCGGCATACTGCTGGCCAATACCATTTTGCGTCCGTTGCACCTGATGAAAGCCAACCTCGACGACATCGCCGCCGGCGAAGGCGACTTGACCCGCCGCCTGGCCATCACCAGCCAGGACGAACTCGGCGACCTTGCCGGCGCGTTCAACCGTTTTGTCGACAAGATCCACGGGCTGGTGCGCCAGATCACCGAAATGACCACCCAACTCACCGGCCTGGTCAGCCAGGTCTCCGACCAGGCCCAGCGCTCCGAGCAGGCCATGGAGCGTCAGCGCCACGAAACCGACCAGGTCGCCACCGCGATCAACCAGATGTCCTCCGCCGCCCAGGAAGTGGCGCGCAGTGCCCAAGGCGCGTCGGTGGCGGCCCAGCAAACCGACGCCGAAGGCCAGGCCGCCAAGCGCGTGGTGGACGGCAGCATCGCGCAGATCCATGCGCTGGTGAACGACATCCGCAGCAGTGGCGTGTCCCTCGACAGCTTGCAGCAGGACGTGTCCTCCATCGTCAGTGTGCTCAGCGTGATCCGCTCCATTGCCGAACAGACCAACCTGCTGGCGCTCAACGCCGCCATCGAAGCCGCGCGGGCAGGGGAGGCCGGACGTGGTTTCGCGGTAGTGGCGGATGAAGTGCGCGCCCTGGCCAGCCGCACCCAAACCAGCACCCAGGAAATCCAGGGCATGATCGACCGCCTGCAAAAAGGCACCGAAGCCGCCGTGGATGCCATGCGCCGCTCCAGCGACGCCGGCGACGGCACCTCGGCCCAGGCCAACGAAGCCGGGGCGTCCCTGGACACCATGGCGCAGTTGATCGGCACCATCAATTCGATGAACGCCCAGATCGCCAGCGCCGCCGAAGAGCAGACCGCCGTGGCCGAAGAGATCAACCGCAGCGTGCACCAGATTGCCGTGGCGGTGGACAGCGTCGCCGATGAGACCCAATTGGGTGCCCAGACCTCCCGCAGCCTGGCGGACTTGGGTCAGCGCCTGGGACAGTTGGTCGGCCAGTTCCGGATCTGATCAACCATAGCATGGACGTATGTTGGCCTAACGTTAATACGAATATACCGATCACAGCCCCTTGTCGAACCGCGCCTGGCGCCTCGGGTACTGACGATGAACGGTGTGTCCAAGGCACACGGCCTGCTCGACGAGGCCAATGTGGCCGTGGTGCACGGCAGCGCGTTCGGGCTGGCGCCTTACCTGCGGATCGCCTACGCCCTGGATGAGGCGTCGTTGCGCCAGGCTTGCGCGGCGATCCACAGGTCCTGCGCGGCTACCCGTTAGACGTCGCGCATTAGCAGGCCAAAGCGCAGGTCCAGCTCGGCCGGGAGCGGCACATACACGGTGTGCCCGTCCCCCGGCGCCACGTCAATGGTCTCGCCCTTGGCGTCGTGCAAGGTGGCCAGGTCAAAGTGAAAGTTGCCGGCGGGGGTCATCAATTCCAGGTGATTGCCCACGGCGAAACGGTTCTTCACCTTCACCTCGGCCAGTTCGCCCCGGCGCTCGCCGGTCAGCTAGCCGACGAATTGCTGGCGTTCCGACACCGAACTGCCGTTCTGGTAGTTCTGGTATTCATCGTGCACATGCCGGCGCAGGAAGCCCTCGGTGTAGCCGCGCTGGGCCAGGGATTCGAGGTCGGTCATCAGGGTGCGGTCGAAGGCGCGGCCGGCCACCGCATCGTCGATGGCCTGGCGATACACCTGGGTGGTGCGCGCGCAATAGAAGTGCGATTTGGTGCGGCCTTCGATCTTCAGCGAATGCACGCCCATGTGGGTCAGGCGCTCCACGTGCTGCACCGCGCGCAGGTCCTTGGCGTTCATGATGTAGGTGCCGTGCTCGTCTTCGAAGGCGGGCATCTGTTCATCGAGGCGGTTGGCTTCTTGCAGCAGGAACACCTGGTCGGTGGGCGCTCCGATGCCCAGGGTCGGTTCCGGCTGGAACGCTTGGACGATATCCCCCGTGGCGTTTTCCACCGCCGGCGTCGCCTGGTACTTCCAGCGACAGGCGTTGGTGCAGGCGCCCTGGTTCGCATCGCGCTTGTTCATATAGCCCGAGAGCAGGCAGCGCCCGGAATAGGCCATGCACAAGGCGCCGTGTACAAATACTTCCAGTTCCATGGCGGGCACTTGCTGGCGGATCTCGTCGATTTCTTCCAGGGACAACTCCCGCGACAGGATCACCCGGCAGATCCCTTGCTGCTGCCAGAACTCCACGCTGGCCCAGTTCACCGTATTGGCCTGTACCGAGAGGTGGATAGGCATCTGCGGGAAGTGCCTGCGTACCAGCATGATCAGCCCCGGGTCGGACATGATCAGCGCATCCGGGCCCATGGCGATCACCGGGGCCAGGTCCTTGAGGAAGGTCTTCAACTTGGCGTTGTGCGGCGCGATGTTGACCACCACGTAGAAACGCTTGCCCAAGGCGTGGGCCTCCTGGATACCCAGGGCCAGGTTGGCATGGTCGAACGCGTTGTTGCGCACCCGCAGGCTGTAGCGCGGCTGGCCGGCGTACACCGCATCGGCACCATAGGCGAAGGCGTAGCGCATGTTTTTCAGGGTGCCGGCGGGGGCGAGCAGTTCGGGGGCGAGGATGGGAGGCATGGGCACAGGTCGCAAAAGGTCGCGAAGGTAGCCGAGCGGCGAGGGCGGTTTATTGATCCAGGTCGTCCTTTGGGCTTTTTGTATCGCTGTGTATCGGCAGGGGCTGTGGATACGTATCGATTTATCCGCGCGGTTTTCCGACACAGGCGCGATACCTCAGGGGCTTTTAATTGATTCCAACGAGGCACACCGCCTCCAACCCTGAGAACCTGGAGTCAACCACCATGAACACCAAAGCCATCTACGCCGCCTGCCTGTTTGCCGCCCTGAACATCTGCACCTTGTCGGCCCGCGCCGAAGCCGCCGTTACCGCTCAGACCTACAACTACGGCACGCACCTGGACATCAAGCAAGTGGTATCGATGAGCCAGGACTCCAAGTCCACCTGCGGCGTGGTGAATGCGCGCATGACCTACCTGGACTCCCACGACAAGACCCAGGTGCTGGATTACCTCAAGTTCGGCGACGGTTGCGTCGGCGATAACTGAGTCCCGCTGTCCCCTCCCATTGTTTGCCACAGGAAGACCGCCATGAACCCGCTGACCCGCTTTTTGACCGCCACCGCCTTTGCCCTTGCCGGCACTGCCGTGCACGCCAACGCCGCCGTGGAGAAAAGCAGCTGCGCCGCCAGCACCTGCTTCCAACTGACGCCGGTGCAACACGCCGCCGGCCATGACCTGCTGGTAGAGGACGGCAGCCGCCGCACACCGCTCGGCCAGGCGCTGGACCACCAGACAGCGTGACGCCGTCTCCCCACTCGATAAGGTAAACACCATGCTACTCATCGCATTCCTGGGCGGCATCCTGACCGTCCTCAGCCCCTGTATCCTGCCGGTGGTGCCGTTTCTGTTCGCCGGCGTCGACCGCACCCGCCGTTCGATCCTGTTGACCCTCGGCGGCATGGTCCTGACCTTCGCGCTGGTGTCCAGCCTGGCGGTGGTCAGCACGGAGTGGGTGATACAGGCCAATAACACCGGCCGCCACCTGGCGCTGATCGTGATGGGGCTGTTTGCGCTGTCGCTGATCTCGGCGCGGGTCGGTGGCTGGCTGGCGCGCCCCTTCGTGTTGTTGGGCAACCGTATCGATCCTGACAGCCGCACGCTGTCCGGTCCGCTGAAGTCAGTGATGATCGGCGTCGCCACAGGCCTGCTGTGGGCGCCCTGCGCAGGGCCGATCCTGGGTGTGATCCTGACCAGCGCAATGCTGCAAGGCGCCAATGCGCAGACCAGCCTGTTGCTGGTGGCCTACGGCCTGGGCAGCGCCTTGTCCCTGGGTGCGCTGATTTTTGCCGGGCGTGGCCTGGTCAATCGACTCAAGGCCTCTATTCCAGTGACCGGTTGGCTGCGCCGTGGTGCCGGGGTGGCGGTACTGGCGGCGGCGGTGGTGATTTCCACCGGAGCGGACAAGACCCTGCTCGCCGGCACATCGTCCGAAGGGGTCAGCAGCCTGGAAAAAGGCGTGCTGGAAAACGTGCCCAAAGTGGTGGATTACGTGGTGAGCAAGGTCAAGGCCGACCCGGCGCGGGACAATACCAAGGGCGCCATGCCATCGCTGGCCGGTGCGGTCGAGTGGCTCAACTCACCCGAACTCACCCGCGAATCCTTGAAAGGTAAAGTGGTGCTGGTGGATTTTTGGACCTACGACTGCATCAACTGTCAGCACACCCTGCCGTATGTGAAGCAATGGGCGAAGAAATACGAGAAGGACGGTTTGGTGGTGATCGGCGTCCACACCCCGGAATACGGTTATGAGCGCATCATCGGCAACGTCAAGGACCAGGTGCGCAAGCTGGGTATCACCTACCCGGTGGCCATCGACAACAACTATGCGATCTGGCGCAATTTCGACAACCAGTACTGGCCCGCCCATTACCTGATCGACGCCAAGGGGCAGGTGCGTTACACCCATTTTGGCGAAGGTCGTTATGACGCGCAGGAGCAGATGATCCAGACGCTGTTGAACGAGGCCAAGGCCCCTCAGTGACTCAATGCAGCGGCTTTGCCAGCAAAGCCGCCATCTTGACCAGGTCCGCCAACGAGCGGGCCTTCATTTTGCGCATTGCCTTGCCCCGATGGGCCTTGACCGTGATCTCGCTGATCGCCAGGTCGCAGGCAATGACTTTGTTCATATGCCCCGCGACGACCCTTGTCATCACTTCCTGCTCCCGTGGCGTCAGGGTGGCGTAGGCCGCCCGCAGGACGCGCAATTGATCCTGTTGGTCCAGCAGGGTGCGGCTCTTTTCGAGGGCACCGGCAATCGCGGTCAAAAGCACGTCATCATTGAACGGCTTGGTCAGGAACTCCACCGCCCCCGCCTTCATGGCGCGCACCGTCAGAGGGATGTCGCCGTAGCCGGTGATGAAAATGATCGGCGTGTCCGGGCGTTCGTTGGCGATAGCGGCTTGCAGGTCCAGGCCGTTGAGGTCGGGCAGGTTGATGTCCAGCACCAGGCAGGTGGGCACGTCTGCACGCGGCTGGCTCAGAAACGCCTGGGCCGATTCGAACAGCCGGGGCTGCCACTGGGCGAACCGGATCAACAGCTCCAGGGATTCGCGCACAGAAACATCGTCATCGACAACGAATACGATCGGCTGGGTGTCGGTCATCGGCGCGGCTCTGCGTGCATGGGCGATGGGGTGAGTCGAATACATCATGATAGCTCCTTCAAGATAGCTCCCTGCTGGAGCGGTTCAGAGGACTGGAAAGGCCGCGCTCAGCGCTTTGAGCAATTGCGCTTCGCTGAACGGCTTCATCAGGCAGTCCACCACGCCGGTGCGCATCAGTTTGAGCCGGTCGCCGGCATCGCCATGGGCAGTGATAAAGATCACCGGAATGCCATGGCCGCGCAGTTGGAGGGTGGCGTGCAGTTCCGGGCCGGACATGCCTGGCATCGCCACATCCAGGATCAGGCAGCGCGTGCCCGTCACATGGGGCGATGCCAGGAACGCTGGCGCCGAGGAAAACGCTTCGACCGCAAAACCGAACTCCCGGAGCAGGTCCGGCAGGGATTCGCGCACCGATTCGTCATCATCGACAACCGCTATAAGAACAGGCTGTTCCATCAGATTCCCTCCTTGGTCAAGTCGGCGTCCTGGTCGGTCATGCGCGGCAGGGCAAATCGGAAAGTGGCCCCGGGGCCGTCATGGGCGGTGGCCCACAACACGCCATCATGGCGCTCGATAATGGAGCGACTGATGGACAGCCCAATGCCCATGCCGGTGGCCTTGGTGGTGTAGAACGCCTGGAACAGGCGCTCGGCATCCTGCGGGTCGAAACCATTGCCGTTGTCCTTCACGGCAAGGTAGACGCTCTGTTGTTCATCCAGCCCGGTGGTGACATGCAGGTACCGCGAACGACCCGTCATGGTGTTCATCGCCTCGGTGGCATTGAGGATCAGGTTGAGGATCACTTGTTGCAGTTGCACGCGGTCGGCGTTGACGGTGGGCAGCGCGTCGGCAAATTCCGGGATCAGCTTCACGTCATTGCGCTGCAATTCGCCCAGCAGCATGGCGATGACCTCCTGTGCCGCCTCGTTCAAATCGACTGGTTCGAGGGTGATGCATTTCTTCGAAAAGAGCGCACGCAGGCGGTTGATCACCTCGGCGGCGCGGTTACCATCGCGAATGGTACGCCGCGCGGTCTCCAGGGCACCGGTGACATTCGGCGGGTCGGCGCCCAACATGCGCAGGCAGGTGCTGGCATTGGTGATGATGCCGGCCAGCGGCTGATTGACTTCGTGGGCAATCGAGGCGGTGACGGTGCTCAGGCTCGCCACACGTGTCAGGTGCGCCAGCTCCGCGCGCACCTTGCTCAGGGTTTCTTCCGATAACCGGCGTTCGATGGCGATGCTCGCCGCGAGCATTTCGGCGCGCTTGCGGTCTTCGATATCGGTGTTCTCGCCGTACCAGCGCAGCACCACGCCCCACGCATCACGTTGCGGTACCGCGCGCACCAGGAACCAGCGGTAGTCGCCGTCGAAGCGGCGCAACCGCGCCTCGTACTCTCCGGCTTCGCCCGACTGCAGCAGGGCACCCCAATACTGTGCCAGTTGCTCGGCGTCGTCGGGGTGGACCGAGCGCGCCCAGCCATCGCCGCGCGCTTCGTCCAGGCTCATGCCGGTGTAGTCGCACCAGCGCTGGTTGACGAAGCCGACACTGCCGTCGGGCGCCGCACTCCAGACAAATCCGGGAATGGCGTTGATGATGTTGCTGAGGCGGTCTTCCGAGGCGCTGACTTCGGCCAGTGCGTGGGCGATCAAGGCTTTGTCGCGCTTTTGCTCGTTGATGTCCACGCTGATCACCCACCAGCGGAGGATCCGGCCCTGGCTGTCGCGCATCGGCTTGCCGTCACTGACAAACCAGCGGTAGGCACCGTCCGCCTGGCGCAGGCGCAGTTCCTTGCGATAGGGCTCGCCACTGCGTACCGCCTCGCGCCAGGCGTTGAGCGTGGTCTGCAGGTCGTCCGGGTGCACGGCCGCCTGCCAGCCGCAGCCGATGGCTGCGCTGGCACTGTGTCCGGTGTAGGCGCACCAGCCTTGGTTGACGTAGTCGACGCTGCCGTCCGCCACGGCGGTGAAGGCCACCCCAGGCAGTGCATCGACGACGCGATCGAATTCATTCGACATACCGGTTCTCTAGTGACAGGCGCCGTGCGCAGAGAATGCCCTGTGGGCGGCTGTTCGCCCATCATACTTAGGTGTCGCATGCCCACGCTGGCGGGCAGGCAAACGATACCATCGTGTTATCGATGGCGGGCACGAATGCTGTTTTGATTGAGTCGCGCATCCCGAGTGCGCTTTCCTCAATTTCCCGGAGCTCTGCCATGACCGCCAAACAAGTACTCTACACCGCCAAAGTCCACACCACCGGTGCCCGCGACGGGGGCACCTCGCGCAGCGACGACGGGCGCCTGGACATCCTCCATTCCCCGCCGGGCTCCAAAGGCAGCGGTACCAACCCCGAGCAACTGTTCGCGGCCGGCTGGTCGGCCTGTTTCAACGGCGCCCTGGGGTTGGCGGCGCGCAAGTTGAAGGTCGAGTTGCCGGCTGACGTGGCCATCGATGCTGAAGTCGACCTGTGCATGGAGGGCGACGCTTACTTCCTGCGGGCACGCTTGAACGTCAGCCTGCCGGGCTTGGAGCGGAATGTGGCGCTGGCGCTGATTGAAGGTGCCCACCAGACATGCCCGTACTCTAAGGCGGTGCGTGGCAACATCGATGTGGTGCTCAACCTGGTGTGAACGTAAGCCACTGTATCCAGCGTGACTGACGTTACACAGTCATTCAAACCTGCTGCTTTGCCGACATGCCGCAGATACACGTGCTGCACAGCATGGCGGCAGGTTTGGCGTCATCCGACGCTGACGGATGTTGAAGGCTGTGAACACGATGAAAGCAGTGATGATCAACGCATTTGGCGGCCCCGAAGTCTTGGCCGTGCAAGAGGTTTCACTGGCCCGGCCAGGGCCTGGGCAGGCACTGGTTCAGGTCATGGCCGCCGGGGTGAATTTCATGGATACCGGCGCGCGCCGAGGTCTCGGCGCCGCCAGCCCGTTGCCGCTGACGCTGGGCGCAGAGGGCGCAGGCGTGGTGCTGGCCGTCGGGCCGGAGGTGACTGAGGTAACACCCGGTGATCGGGTGGCCTGGTATTACGTCCCTGGCAGCTATGCGCAACAGGTCATCGCCCCGGTCAGCCAATTGGTGCCGTTGCCCGATGACATCGGCTTCGAAACCGCCGCCGGCCTGATGATGCAAGGCCTCACCGCGAGCAACCTGGTGTTTGACGTGCACGCGATCCAGAAGGGTGACGTGGCATTCATCCACGCTGCGGCGGGGGGAGTAGGGCTGATGCTGACGCAGATGGTCAAGCTGCTCGGCGGCCAGGCGATTGGCCGGGTTTCCCATGCCGACAAGGTTGACAGCGTATTGGCGGCTGGCGCCGATTACGTGGTGATCGGGCACGCCGGGCATATCGCCGGTCAGGTCGAACGCCTGGTGGGCAAGCACGCGGTAAATGTGGTGTATGACGGCACCGGCAATGAAGGTTTCAACGAGTCACTCAATCTGCTGGATTACTTCGGCACCTTGGCCCTTTTCGGCCCGTTCATGGACCCGATTGCGCCGATCGATATCTTTTCCATCCAGCGCAGCGTCAAGCTGACCTACCCGGTGGTGATGCATCATGTGCGTAACCGCGAGACCCTGCTGGCCCGCGCGCAGCAGTTGTTCGCCTGGGTAAGTACTGGAAGGCTCAAGGTGAACATCGGCCAGCATTATTCATTGGCGCAGGCGCACCAGGCACATCGGGATATCGAGTCACGCCGCAGCACAGGCAAGCTGATTATCCTGCCTCAAGCCTAGGCCGGCGCCTGCGCCAGATCAGCAGGGCAGCCAGCAATTGGCTGCCCGCATAGAAGGTAAACAGATCCTGGGGACGCCACTGGGCGTCGAGCAGTACACCGGCGAACGTGGGCGACACAATGGCCCCCAGCCTTCCCGCGGCCAGCACCAGGCCCACGCCGCGCGTACGTTCGGAGCTGTCGAACGTCTGGGGCGCGAGCACAAACAGCGCTGCAATGGCGGCATAGAGCAACAGGCCGGCCGTGAACCCCGTGGCAATCGCCAGCAGCGGTATGCGCGTGGCCGTCACCATCAGCAGCATCAGCACGGCATTGAGCAGCAGGCACATGCACAGCAACCGGTTGCAGCCCCAGCGAATTGCACCCAAGCCCAACAGCAGTGCACCGAACATGCCGCCAACCGTGAGCAACATGCCGCCGGTGATGCCGTGGCGTGCGGAAAAACCGCTATGGGTCAGCAGCATGGGGGTCCAGTTCATCACAAAATAAAACCCGAACATCAGCAAAAAGCATACGCAGGCCAAGGTGCAGGTCGATGCCCAGCGTCCGTGGCTGAACAGACCGCGATAACCTTGGCCTGGCCGCTCGGCCGCCAGCGCTACCTGCGACGCAGACTCGCGCAACCACAGCACGCCGGCCACGCCGACCAACAGCGTCAGGCCGCCCCCTGCCAGGAACACATAACGCCAACCGAGGCCGTCATTAAGCAGATGGGCCAGCACCCCACCCAAGGTGGCGCCCAGCGCAAAGGCCACCGATTGCAAGGCAATTGCCAGGCTGCGACGGGTGGGCGGTGCATGGTCGTGGGTCAGGACATTGGCGCCCACCAACACCGCGCCCACGCCGATACCCGTGAGCAAGCGCAGGCACAGCAAAGTGCAATAACCCTGGCTCCAGAAACACAGCACCATGGTCATGCCGCTGAGCATCAGGCTCGCCAGCAACACCCGGCGGCGTCCATGCCGGTTGGCCATCGGCGCAGCCCCCAACGAGCCGCAGGCCATGCCCACCAGGCTGGCGCTGAGCAGCAGGCCGATTTGCGCCGCGCTCAATGACCACTGCGCGGCCACGCGGCTGGCCGTGAACGCCATGGCCATGGCGTCCAGGCCGTCGATCACATTGAACAGCAAGCACAGCCCCACCACGATCCACGCAGCGCGCCACGTCGGAATGCCCGGTGTAGCCGAACTGATTGCCTGCCCACTCATTGGTTTTGGGTCCTTTATTTATCGAGGGTGGATGGCAGCATCGGGCGCTTCTGCTGGCAAGTCATACAAAGGTATCGACCGACACCTACGTGCAATCGTCCGCGGCAAACGCCGATGGTCTGATCGGTCTTGCACGGGCCACGAGGGCGCAGTGCCACGACAGGAGATTCATCATGCTTGCAGCTTCGTCCCATTACCTGCGGCTTCGCTGCCGGGCCTCGTTGCTCGGCCTGGCGCTGCTCGCCGGCAGCCAGGCCGCGTGGGCGGCCACCGACGCCATCCGTCCTTACCGCATTCACGTTGATGAAACCCAACTGACCGACCTGCATAAACGCATCGCCGCCGCCCGCTGGCCGGATAAGGAAACCGTCAACGACACCTCCCAGGGCGTGCAATTGGCGCAGGTACAGGCACTGGTCAAGTACTGGGGCAATGGTTACGACTGGCGCAAGGCCGAGGCCAAGCTCAATGCGCTGCCTGAGTTCATGACCACCATTGACGGGGTCGACATCCAATTCATTCATGTGCGCTCGCGCAATCCGAACGCGCTGCCGTTGATTCTTACCCACGGGTGGCCGGGTTCTCAATTTGAATTCCTCAAAACCATCGGCCCGCTGACCGACCCGGTCGCCTACGGTGGCCGCATCGAAGATTCGTTCGACGTGGTGATCCCATCGATCCCAGGCCACGGTTTTTCCGGCAAGCCCACCGAACTGGGATGGGGCCCGGACCGGGTCGCCAAGGCCTGGGATGTGCTGATGAAACGCCTGGGCTACCAGCATTACGTGTCCCAGGGGGGCGACCATGGCTCGGTGATCTCCGACGCGCTGGGCCGCCTGGCGCCCCCCGGTTTGCTCGGCATTCACCTGAACATGCCGGCCACCGTGCCGCCTGAACTGGTCAAGCCGATCAACAGTGGCGAACCGGCGCCCGCCAACCTCACCGAACCTGAGCGCACGGCCTACAACGCGCTGAGTACCTTCTTTGGGCGCAACGCGGCGTACGGCGCGATGATGGTCACTCGCCCGCAAACCATCGGCTATCTGCTGGCCGACTCGCCGGCCGGTACGGCCGCCTGGATGTACGAGAAATTCGCCGCCTGGACCGACAGTGATGGCAAGCCCGAGCGTGTGCTCAGTCGTGACGAAATGCTCGACGACATCAGCCTGTATTGGCTGACCAACAGCGGTGCGGCGTCTTCGCGTTTCTACTGGGAGAACAACAACAATAACTTCAGCGCCGCAGCGCAGAAGACCGACACCATCAAGGTTCCGGTTACCATTACCGCGTTCCCCCGCGAGATCTACCAGGCCCCGAAAACCTGGGCCCAGCGCGCCTATCCCTCGTTGTCCTACTACAGCCAGGTCAGCAAGGGCGGGCATTTCGCCGCCTGGGAACAGCCGCAACTGTTCAGCGAGGAACTGCGCGAGGCCTTCCGCCCATTGCGCCCTTTGGCCAAGCCCTGAGGCTTTTTCAGGTACGTTGAGCATCGTCCAGGCGCGCCTGTAGCAGGCGCAGGTCCTGGGTATCAAAGCCTTCCGAAAACTGCTCGCGGTGTTGGCCCAGCAAACGCTGGGCCTCACTGCCACGACCTTGCGCCTGCCACAGCGCGGCCAGGTCGATGGCACTGCGCAACGCCCAGCTGCGTGAGCCTTGCTGCTGACTCAGGCTCAAGGATTCTTCCAGCAGTGTCTCAGGCCGTTTGTTGTCGCCGGGCACTTGTGCCTTATGAATGCTGGCCTGGAGGCGCAGCAGTTCCGGCAGGGGGAAGGCATCGCCGCTGTGTCGACAGTGTTCGATGGTCGCCTTCACTTGTACCAGGGCCTTTTCAAATTGCCCTTCCAGGATCAAGCCCTCGGCCAGGGCGATCTCGAAGGAGGTTGTCAGCAATTCGTAGCGCATGCCGTGCAGGCGGGCCAGGGTTTCCTCAAGGACGGCGACGGCATTGCCGGGCTGGCCTGCGCGGATGGCGACCGCCGCGCCAAAGCCCATGGCTGCGGCGATATAGGGGCCGAAGGCGTTGGCTTCGGCAATGGACTTGAAGGTGTGCAGGCGCTCGGCGGCGGTGTGCAGGTCACCGGTCCAGATGTAAATCTGCAGGGTCCAGACCAGCGCGATGCAATAGGTGGTTGCATGGTCCAGCGCGGCGGCTTCGGTTTCGACCTGCTGGGCGCCTCGCCTGGCCTGGTCGGGAAAGCCCATCAGCCACAGGGTGCGCGCCAGGGCCAGGCCGGTGCGGTTGCGATGGTCGAAGCCGTAGTGAATGGTCAGACTGCGCTGCGACGGCACACTGTTGCGCAGGGAGTGTTCCAACGCGTGGCGCGCCAACGCCTGGTCCCCCAGCAAGTGATAACAGATGCCCGCAAGGGAGGCGGCCACCGCGATGGCTTCCGGCTTGGCGATCACTGCGCTGATCTCCACGGCGCGTTCGGCCCAGGCCAGGGACGCCTTAAAGTCACCAATGCGTTCGTAGAAAATCTGTAAACGCCCCAGCAGGCGCAGTTGCGAGCGGTGCTCGCCAAGGCTCACGGCAATGTCCAGGGCGCGTAACAGGGCTTTTTCTGCGGCGGCGCTGTTGCCCTTGGTGAACATCAGCACCAGGCCCAGGGCGGCTTGCAGTTCCATTTCGGTGGGCGTGCCGAAGTAGCCGAGTTCCAGCAACTCAGTGGCGCGGGTGCACCAGGTGCGGCATTCCACCAACAGGGAAAAATGCAGGAACAGTTGTGCACTCGCCGCCGCCAGCGGCAGTGCCAGGCCGGGGTCGCCCTGAGGGCCGAAGCTCCACTCCAGCGCGCTGCGGATATTGCCCAACTGGCAACCCAGCCGCGTGGCGCTGGCGAAGATCGCGTGAGGGGTGTCGCCCAGGTGCTTGAGCTGCTCCATATGGTACGCCGCATGCCTGAAGGCCAGGGCGTGCACCTCGGATGGGCCCCGCACCTGGAGTTTTTCCCGCGCATAGGCGCGGGTCATTTCCAGCAAGCGGTAAGAGGCCGTGGCGTTGCTGCGGTTCACGGTGACCAGGCCCTTGGCGGCCAGCTCATCCAGGGTCGCGGCCACGCTGACGGGGTCGATCCAGTCGTCGGCGGCAATGTGCGAGGCCGCCTCCAGGGCAAACGGTCCGACAAATGCCGCCAGCCGCTCGAACACCAGGCGTTCATTGGCCGAGAGCAGGTCGTAACTCCAGTCCAGCATTGCGCGCAGCGTCTGATGCCGTGGCAGCGCGGTCCGGCGACCGGCCCATCCCAGGGAAAAGCGCTCGCCGAGCAGGGCGTGAGTGGCGTGTACGCCATGCACCGCCACGCGCACTGCCGCCAATTCGATGGGCAGCGCCATGCCTTCCAGGCGTTGGCACATGTCGGCAATCAGACGTGCATCGCCGGGTGCCAGGGCCAGTGCGGCATTGCTGGCGTACACGCGCTCGACAAACAGTTGCACGGCGGGAAATCCCAGCAGTTGTTCAACGCTCAAGTCCTGCAACTCGCTGGGAAAGGCCAGCGGGTCGAGCCGATACACGTGCTCGCCGCGCGCCCGCAGCGGTTCGCGACTGGTGGCGAGAAGGGCCACGCCCGGGGCCGCATCCTGGATCTGTTCAACGAGGGCGCAGACCGCATCGATCAGGTGTTCGCAATTGTCGATGATCAGCAGCAACCGTTGCGCACGCAGGTGGGCGAGCAACACCTGCATCGGTTCTTCGGCCTGCACCGCAATGCCCAGTGCGCTGGCGAGGGCGATGGGCACCAAGTCCGGATCCTCGACCTGGGCCAGGTCGACGAAGTGCACGGCGTCTTTCTCTGCGCGGCAGTGGCCGGTTTCCACGGCCAGGCTGGTCTTGCCCACGCCGCCTGGGCCGACGATGGTGAACAGCTTGGGTTGTCGCAGCCGCTCCATCACCAGCGCCACATCGGCGTGGCGCCCGATCAGGCTGGGGCGCGGCGGCAGGCGGCCGACGCCATTGGCCACTCGAGGGTGGCTGTACGGGGCAGGCAAAGGGCGCGCCGCGCGCTCCATCGGCGCGACGAACGCGTAGCCAACGCCGACTTGGGTGTTGATATAGCGTGCACCGTCTTCGCCATCGCCCAGAATGCGGCGCAGCCCGGTCATGTGAAAACGCAGGCTGCCTTCTTCGACGATGATGTCGGGCCACACCAGGCTGATCAGTTCACGTTTGGACACCACGCGTCCTGGGCGTTCGAGCAGGGCGATCAGCAGGTCGAGGGCACGACCGCCGATATCCAATGCCGCGCCATCTTTCGTGAGCAAGCGTTTGCCCGGAACCACGCGAAAAGGGCCGAAGGCAAAGTCCAGGCTCGCGGCCTCATGCAGGTCGTCAGGGGCGGACTCCACGGTTATCGCGCTCTCGAAAAGAGGAAGGTGTATTCAAGGGGGTTGGAACCCTGTTTCGGTCTGAGCATGATAGGAGATCCCAACGTTGGTTCAAGTCCGTACAGCCTCGGCCGCGTGCGGCGCGAGGGCGTTGGTCTGGGCCGGTTTGAGCATCGGCGTCAGGCACAGCATGAAGACCAGCACGGCAAACAGCATGGCGTAGGCTAGGCTGTAGTTGCCGCTGTGGTCGCGCAATGCACCGAAACACAGCGGGCCCAAGGCGGCCACCAGATAGCCGATAAACAGCATGAATACCGTCCAGGCACCGGCTTGTGCAGGGCTGCTGGCATTGTCCAGTGGCAGCGTCATGCCCACGGTGAACGCCATGCCCAGGCCGATCGCCACCAGCAACACGTAAAGGGTTGGCCACGCCGTCGGCGCAAACGCCATGCCTGCGGTGCCCAACAGCGCGATCAATGTGCAGACGGCCAGCAGGCCGCGACGGTCATGGGCCTTGCCGGGGATCAGGCCGGCGCCGACGCTGGCAACCGCGAATACAGCGGTGAACAGCCCCAGCAAGGTGCCGGCGGACAGGTGGGTGACGGCCGTTTCCGTGGAGGACGGTGCCAGCCAGGCGAACAGGGCATAGACCACAAACTGGCTGGCACCGAAGTACAGCGCCACCAGCCACGCCTGGGGATTGCGCCACGGCAGTCGGATCGACCGGGCCGGTGCTGGCGCCAGCCGAGGCGCACCGGCCGCGAAACGCCGGGCCATCCACACCCAGCTGATCACCGCCGTGACGCTCAACAGGCTCCATGCACCGGCGCCTACACGCCAGCTGTGGGCGAGTTCGGTGATGGGCGCGGTGAACAGCGCAGAAAGGGTGGCCCCGACACTCAAGCCTGCGGCATAAATACCCATGAAAAACGCCGGACGGTGTGCAAAGTGGGTTTTGATCCAGCCCCCCATCAACGCGCCGGCGATGGCGATGCCGACACTGATCACAAAGGTGTTCAGCAGCAGCAGCGCGGCATTCGGCGAGACCGCCCGCAGCAGACACGCGGCACCGATCAGCACCAGGGCCGCAATCATGCAGCGGTCCGACCCAAAGCGTCGGCTCAAGCCTGGCGCAAGCAGGGCGAGCACACCCATGCACACGTCCGGGATCGACGTCAGCAGCGCCGCCTGGGTAAAGCTCAACCCATACTGGTCCTGGATCAACAGCAGGATCGGCCCGATGGACACGATGGCGGGGCGCAGGGCGATGGACAGCACCAACAGGCCGAGGACGGCTGCCAGGCTGTGCTTGTCAGTGGAGGTCATGTCGACGGGCTCTTCGGGTCGTGGAAGTCGAACCGATCGTAGCAATGTGCAAGAATCGACAAATGCCAGCTTATATCGACAAAGTGACAATGCGATGAGCCCACCATGAAGCAAGATGCCCGCGCCGTCGGTAAACCCGTCGAAATGAACGGACGCAGCGAGGACTACCTGGATTACCAGGACGTGCCCCGTGTGCTCATGGCCCTTGTGCGCAACCAGGCGGCCGGTGCCTATAACGCGCCGCACACCCATCGCCACGGCCAGTTGCTGTATGCGGTCAGTGGGGTGATGCGCGCCGTTGCCCAGGGCAGCCTGTGGTTCTTGCCACCCAAACGGGCACTGTGGATTCCCGCCGAAGAAGAACACGATCAACTGATGCTGACGCCGGTGCAGATGCGCTCGATCTATATCCAGGCCGACGCGGCCGCCGGTTTCGGTGACCGGTGCCGGATCGTCGATGTATCGCTGCTGTTGCGTGAGCTGATTCTGGTGCTGGCCAATGAGCCGATCGAGTACGAACTTGAAGGCCGCAATAGTCACGTGGTGGCGCTGATCCTCAGCGAGCTGGCCGCCGCGCGCACCTTGCCGTTGCAGATCCCGTGGCCGCTCGACCGCCGACTGCTGATGGTGTGCCGCGCGATACTTGAAACACCTGGGCAAACCCACACGGTGGCGTATTGGGCTGACCAGGTCGGCGCCAGTTCACGCACGCTGATCCGCTTGTTTCTCAAGGAAACCGGCCTGACCTACCGCCAGTGGGTGCAGCAGGTGCGCCTGGCCTGTGCCCTGGAACGGCTGGAGAATGGCGAGCCCATCGGCCGGATCGCCCAGGACCTGGGGTATGTGAGCGCCAGTGCCTTCAGTGCGATGTTTCGCCGCGCGATCGGCGTTTCACCGCGCGACTTTCTGGTCCGCGACTGACGGCATGGGTGACTGGCAGCGAGGCAGCAGCAACTGCGCGCACAACCCGCCGCCCTCGCGGTTGTAAAGGGTCAGACCGCCTTGCAGGGTGTGCGCCAGCTGCTGCGCAATGGCCAGGCCCAGCCCGGTGCCGCCGGTGGTGCGGTTGCGCGAGCTTTCGACGCGATAGAACGGCTTGACCACGTCGGGCAGTTGCGCCTCGGGAATGCCGGGGCCACGGTCAAGGATCTGGATCGACAGATGCGCATCGGCGTGGTGCTCGACGTTGACCGTGACGTCGCTGCCGAACTTCAACGCGTTGTCCACCAGGTTCACCAGCACCCGACGCAGTGCGTGGGGGCGGGTGTCGATCACGGTGCTGGTGGGCGCGGTGAGCACCACCTGTTTGCCGACGTCCTGATAGTCGAACACCAGGCTGTCGAGAAACGAATGCAGGTCGACCCGGCGACTGGCCTCGATGGTGCCGTCCATGCTGCGTGCATAGGCCAGGCCTTCCTGGACCAGGTGCTGCATTTCACTGAGGTCATTCCAGAGTTTTTCCCGCTCCACCGACTCCTCCATGAGCTCGGCACGCAGTTTCATACGCGTGATCGGGGTTTGCAGGTCGTGGGAAATAGCCGCGAGCAGTTGCATGCGTTCCTTGATGTGGGTGGCGATGCGTTCCTGCAGGGTATTGAAGGCCACGGCCGCGTAGGCCACCTCGGTGGGGCCGTTCTCATCCAGGCGCGCGCCGCCGCCGTTGGGGTCCAGGCGGTCGACCGCATTGGCCAGGCGTGTCAGCGGCTCAGTCGCGGTGCGCACGGCCAGCAGGGTGCAGCCGAGCAGCAGCAACAGCTGCACCCCCAGTAACAGCGGCAGCCAGGGCGACAGCGGTGAGACTTGTGGGCGCACATCAATGGTCAGCGGCGTGCCATCGCGCAGGCGCAAGTGCGCCTGATAATGCGGGCGTTTGTCGGGGATGATATTGAAGGTCAGGCTGTAGTCCTGGCCCAGGGTGGCCACCATCGAGTGCACCGAGGCGGGCGCGGTGGTCATGTCCATCGGCTGGCCAGGCTGGCCTTCATCCAGTTGGTAGCGATAGGTGGCATGTTCGAAGCGAGGCAGCCAGGCTTGACGCTCTTCTGCGGGCAGGCGTTCGAGCATGGCTACCGAGGTGCTGATGTCCTGTTCGAAATTGCCCAGCATCAGCGACATGGCGCTTTGGTAACGCTCATAAAACTGCAGCCCGAAGGAAAGCCCGTGGGCGATCACCAGGCTGGTCAGAAAGATCAGCGTCAGGCGCGAGGCCAGGGAGCGCGGCCAGCGCAGCCGTTTCACGAGGCTTCTCCCAGGATTTCCACCGGGTAGGTGAACACATAGCCTTCGCTGCGCACTGTCTTGACGTAGGCCGGGTCGCGCGCGTCATCCAGCAGGCGCTGGCGCAGGCGGCTGACCAGCAAGTCGATGGAGCGGTCGAACAGGTCGGCATCGCGGCCCTGGGTGAGATTGAGCAATTGATCGCGGCTCAGTACACGCTGGGGGTGGTCGACAAAGACCCGCAACAGGCGGTATTCGCCGCCGCTCAGGTTGACGATGGTGCCCTGGGCGTCCATCAGGTGGCGTGCGGTGGTGTCCAGCCGCCATTTGCCGAAGGCCACCAGGCGGCTGGCTTCGCTGACGATCAGGTTGGGCGGCAGTGAGCGGGTGCGGCGCAATATGGCGTTGATGCGCGCCAGCAGCTCGCGGGCGGCGAAGGGTTTGACCAAGTAATCATCGGCGCCCATTTCCAGGCCGATGATGCGGTCGGTTTCGTCGTTGCGTGCGGTCAGCATCAGGATCGGCGTGGCTTTGTGTTTGCCCGCACGCAGCTCGCGGCACAGCACCAGCCCACCGTCGCCCGGCATCATGATGTCGAGCACGATCAGGTCCACCGCCGTGGCATCGAGCAAGGCGCGCATTTGCCGACCGTCCGAGGCCACCGTGGTGCGCAAGCCGTTTTTCTTCAGGTAATTGCCGACGAGTTCGCGGATCTCACGATCGTCGTCGACAATCATAATGTGATCGATATGGTCCATCTGGCTCACCCTAAGAGTTCGATGGCGCGGGCAACACCCGCGCCATAGGTAGGATCGGCTTGCGTGCAGTGCTGGATATGGCGCGCTTTGGCTTGGGGGCTGGCGCCCTGGATGGAACGCGCGGTGTTGTCGAACAAGGCCTGTTGCTGGGTGGCGCTCATCAAGCGGAACAGTGCGCCGGGTTGGGAAAAATAGTCCGTGTCTTCCCGGTGGTTCCAATGCGCAGCGCTGCCTTCCAGGGCCAGCGGTGGTTCGCGAAAGTCGGGTTGCTCCACCCATTGCGCGTGGCTGTTGGGTTCGTAGCCGAGGGTGCTGCCGGCATTGCCGTCGGTGCGCATCTGCCCGTCGCGGTGGTAGCTGTTGACCGGGCAACGCGGGGCGTTCACCGGGATCTGATGATGGTTCACGCCGACGCGGTAGCGCTGCGCGTCGCCATAGGCGAACAGGCGCGCCTGCAGCATCTTATCCGGCGAAAAGCTGATGCCCGGCACCACGTTGGCGGGGTTGAAAGCGGCTTGTTCGACGTCGGCGAAGTAGTTGTCGGGGTTGCGATTGAGCTCCAGGACACCCACTTCGATCAGCGGATAGTCCTGATGCGGCCAGACTTTGGTCAGGTCGAACGGGTTGATCGCATAAGTGCCGGCATCCGCCTCCGGCATGATTTGCACGTGGAGCGTCCATTGCGGGAAGCGGCCCTCTTCGATGCTGGTGTACAGGTCGCGCTGGGCGCTTTCACGGTCGTCGCCGACCACTTGGCTGGCCTGCTCGTCGGTGAGGTTGTGGATGCCTTGCGCGGTTTTCCAGGTGAATTTCACCCAGAAACGCTCGTTGGCCGGGCTGATAAAGCTGAAGGTGTGGCTGCCAAAACCATGCATGTGTCGATAGGACTGCGGCAACCCTCGGTCGCTCATCACAATCGTGACCTGGTGCAGGGCTTCGGGCAGCAGGGTCCAGAAATCCCAGTTGTTGCGCGCGCTACGCATGTGGGTGCGAGGGTCACGTTTGACGGCGTGGTTGAGGTCGGGAAATTTCAACGGGTCGCGCAGGAAAAACACCGGGGTGTTGTTGCCCACCAGGTCCCAGTTGCCTTGCTCGGTGTAGAACTTGATGGCGAAACCACGGATGTCCCGCTCGGCATCGGCAGCGCCGCGCTCGCCGGCCACGGTGGAAAAACGCACGAAGATATCCGTGGTCTTGCCCACGTGGGAAAACAGGTCGGCCTTGGTGAACCGGGTGATGTCTTGGGTGACGGTAAACCGGCCGAACGCGCCGGAGCCCTTGGCGTGCATGCGGCGCTCGGGGATGACTTCACGGTCGAAGTGCGCCAGTTTTTCCAGCAGCCAGACGTCCTGCAACAACACGGGGCCGCGGGGGCCGGCGGTCTGCGAATGGTTGTTGTCGACCACGGGTGCGCCAGCGGCTGTCGTCAGTTTTTTCATGCTCAAGTCCCCTTGTTTCTGATTGTTGTGTCAGGGAGCATCAAACCAGACCCCTCAGGGCACCGCGATTGCACGTAGGTATCGAGTCACTGAACCTCAGTTCAGGGTGAAGCTGACGTCGATGTTGCGGCGTGTGGCTTTCGAATAGGGGCAGTTCTGGTGGGCCGCTTCAATCAATTGCCTGGCTACCTCGGGTTCTATCTCGGGCAACGAAACGCTGAGGTGCGCCTGCAAGAAAAAACCCTGTGCGCCGTGCAGCAGGTCGACTTGGGCATCAATCGCCGCCGTGGCCGGAAACAGGATTTTTCGGGCATTGCAGGCATGGCGCAGCGCGGCCAGGAGCGATGCCGACCAGCACACCGCAAACAGTTGCTCGGGGTTGGTGCCGCTCCCCGGAGCACCGGGCGGGGAGAGCTTGATACCCAGCCGGCCATCCACGCTACGCCCTGCGCCCTCTCGACCGCCTGTGGTAGAGGTGTGGCCGGAATACAGAATTTTTTCGATGCTCAGCATGGGCATTTCCTGGGAAGAATCGACGGCAGTGGGAAAGTCAAATTGCCCACTGGATAGATGGCGAATTCAGCAGAGGGGTGACGCTGGTGGACGGCAGATATCCCAACAGCGTCGTACGGGCGATCTCCAGCAACCAGGCTCGGAACGGCGTGGCAGCGTCGTAGCCTGCGGCATTTTCCAGCACGGCCAGGAAGGCTTCACGTACCAGGTATTGGATGTTTTCATGGCGAATCCGCCCGGCCTGTGCCTGGCCCTCATAAAAAGCCACCAACAACGGTGTGACGTTGTCCCACAGTCGCCACACGGCGCCTCGGTCACCGTTGAGCACATGCTCCATCAATGTGCACAGCCTTTCATTGCCGAGACGGCCCACCTTGCACAGGCAATTGCCGCGATAACCTTCGGTCATGGTTGCATCCCTCTTGAATGCTGACGGTGATGAGATTCAAGAGTGATGCCTGGCCGCGTTGGCCACCAGTTAGGCGGTGTTAGCAGTTGTTAGTCGAGGCGCTGACCGGGCCGAGCGGAGTTGATTCGTGGCTGAATGCCTCCAGCTCGCGTACCAGGCTTTCGGCCGCCAGCCTGACTAGCTCACCGCCTTTTTTCGGCGTCGCTTGGCCCGGGTCCGAGCCCATGCGGCCGTCCGGGAAGCGTGCGCGGAAGTCATGGGCCTCGCGAATCGGCCCGGAATTGGCGATTTGCGGCGAATAGGTCGCCGACTTGATCGCGTCCGGGTAGGCCCATTGAGTCACCGCAATCTCCGACGGCGTGGCGTGGATCCCGTGGCCGGTGGGGAACTGTCGGTTGGCCAGTGCGCCAACGCCTTCCAGGTCCCACCAGTTGCTCAGTTTCAAGGCGAACCCGGCGGATTGCCTGGCAAAACTGGCGCGGGCATACAGTTGCGAAAATGCCGCTTCGATCGAGGCAATGTTGCCGCCATGGCCATTGAGGAAGAGGATCTTCTCGAAGCCGTGGGCAACCAGGGAAAGCACCCAGTCCTCAATGGCCGCGATAAACGTCGACGGGCGTAACGTGATGGTGCCGGCAAAGCCCAGGTGATGCTGGGCCATACCGATATTGAAGGTGGGGGCGATCAGGATATCCGACGTTTCTTGTGCCTGGTGGGCAATGATCTGCGGACACATCCAGTCGGTGCCTAGCAGGCCAATGGGCCCGTGCTGCTCGTTGGAGCCGATGGGAATCACAATGGTGCGGCTGCGTTCAAGAAATTGCTCGATTTCAGCCCAGGTGGACATGTGTAAAAGCATGATGGCCTCTCTGTTTGACAGAGCCCCGGTGGGAGCGTGATGGAGTATTGCAAGTGCACGCCAATCTCATCACGGGGCAGGGGCAGCGAACATTGCACGATGGTGTCGATCCACGCGCTGTGGGCGGGTCTATGCTTGTTCAATAACCGAGGGCACTCCCAGGTTTCGCTGCGGACTAAGCAACAGGGCCTACATGGGCCCTCTGCTTTTCTGACATGGACCGGACATGAATCAAACCAACCTGCAATTCAAAACCCTGCTGTTGCTGCTGGGCCTGGTGACCGTCGCCTTTATCTGGATACTGCTGCCGTTCTATGGCGCGGTGTTCTGGGCGGTGATCCTCGGCATCATCTTTGCCCCTATGCAGCGTCGCCTGCAGCTGCGCTTTGGCTGGAACCGCAACTTCACCTCCCTGGCCACCTTGAGCGCCTGCCTGGTCATTGCGATCCTGCCGGTGATCATCACCAGCGCCTTGCTGGTGCAAGAGGGCGCGACGCTTTATAAGAATGTCGAAAGCGGCAAGCTGGACGTGGCGGGGTATATCGAGCAATTCAAGAATGTGTTGCCGCCGTACTTCCAGCACCTGCTGGACCGCTTTGGCATGGGCAACCTGGAAGGTTTGCGCGAGAAAATCGTCAAGAGCGCCATGCAGGGCAGCCAGTTCTTTGCAACCCAGGCGTTCAGCTTCGGGCAGGGCACGTTTGATTTCCTGGTGAGCTTTTTCATCATGCTGTATTTGCTGTTCTTCTTGCTGCGCGATGGCCCGGAACTGGTGCGCAAGGTGCGCACGGCGGTGCCGTTGGCCGAGCCGCAGAAGCGCCGGTTGCAGCTCAAGTTCAACCGGGTGGTGCGTGCCACGGTCAAGGGCAATGTGCTGGTGGCCGTGACCCAGGGCGCGCTGGGCGGATTGATCTTCTGGTTCCTGGATATCCCCAGTGCGTTGCTCTGGGCGGTGCTGATGGCATTTCTGTCATTGCTGCCGGCGGTGGGCGCGGGGATCGTGTGGGGGCCAGTGGCCGCCTACTTCCTGTTGAGCGGTTCGATCTGGCAGGGCGTGGTGCTGGCGCTGTTTGGCGTGTTTGTGATCGGCCTGGTGGACAACGTGCTGCGCCCGATTTTGGTGGGCAAGGACACCAAGATGCCCGACTACCTGATCCTGATCTCGACCCTGGGCGGTCTGTCGGTGTTTGGCTTGAACGGTTTCGTGATCGGGCCACTGGTGGCGGCGTTGTTCATGTCCAGTTGGGCGCTGTTCGTGGAGAGCAAGCCGCGAGTCAAGTTGCCATTACCCTGAACCTCAGGCATGCAGCCTGAAGTTCGAGGCCTGTTGCAGTTGTTTTTCAGCGGCCGACAAGGACGTGAGCGGGCCGCTGATGGCTTCGCCATCGCGCACCAGGTACCAGCAGGCGAGTAAACCCGACTCCCGAAGGCGGGCGGGGACGGCGCTGCCGATGACGGACATGATCTGAACAGTGGGCATAAGGACCTCCAATTGCTATGGGGGTCACCTTACGGGTTGGGCCTGCGTAGGAAAAATCACCTGTCTTGATAGTCGACATCGACGCGAGGCGTCAGTCCACCACCTGATCGAGCATGTTCACCACTTCCTGCTCGCTGACCAAACCCTTGCGCACCAGGTTTTCTGCCAGCAGCGCGAGGAACTTGGCGCTGCGGTGGCCTTCCAGGTGCTTGAGCTCGGTGAGGGCGTTGTAGACCTTGCTGGACGTACAAAGGCCGGCGGTGCGGTGCGGGTTTTGCGTGGGCATGGTCAGTCGTCCTTGTTGTTATTGGGTGGACAGAATCGATAGTGGAAGTATGTCGTGACACAAACATGACAGCGCGAGGCCTGTTCGGGCAAGTAGACATTGGTGTTGATGATGTGCGATTTCAGCTCTATCAGTGTCCTCAAAGCGACCTTGGCGCTGTAAATCCGGACTTTTCAGGCAAAAAAAGGCCCCGCAACCTGCGGGGCCTGTTTCCAGATGAGTCGTTACCAGCCGCGACGGTAGTAGCCGTGGGGAGGGCCGTAGTAGCCACGGGGTGGGCCGTAATAGACCGGCGCCGGGCGATAATAAACCTGCTGTTGCACATACACCGGTGGCGGCGGTGCGTAGTAGACCGGCGGCGGCGCGGCATACACCGGCTGCGGTTGCACATACACCGGCTGCTGCACATAGACCTCACGCGGCTGGCTGGCAACCACGGAGCCCACGACTGCGGCGCCGACTAAAGCACCCAATACAGCCGGGCCACCCCAACCACCACCGTGGGCGGAGGCTTGGCCTGCCATAGCGAGTGCGCCAACAAGCAAGGCGATCTTGGGGATTGTACGAATCATGGTCATTCCTCGGTTAGCCCCAGCGCTTGTGGTCTGTCATCAATAGACTCAAGTAATGTCGCGGGGATACTTTTAAGACAACGTATTTCTAAAAAACAGCACAGCCGCTAGGTAAAGGTTGTGTAAGGTCTGTACCGATTTGCTTACTCAAAGGAGCTACCCATGCAGATGCACCCCAACAAAGACACCCAACTGTGCATGTCTCTGTCGGCGCGCCCGGGGAATTTTGGCCTGCGTTTTCATAACCACCTGTACGAACAGCTGGGTCTGAACTTCTACTATAAAGCCTTCAGCAGCCAGGATTTGCCCGGCGCGATCGGTGGTATCCGCGCGCTGGGCGTACGCGGTTGCGGGGTTTCCATGCCGTTCAAGGAGGCTGCCATTGCCTTGGTGGACGAACTCGACGATTCAGTCCAGGCCATCGACTCCCTGAACACCATCGTCAACACCGACGGGCACCTCAAGGCCTACAACACCGACTACATCGCCATTGAACAACTGCTGAAAAAGCACGCGGTGCCGAAAGACTCGACCTTCGCCCTGCGGGGCAGCGGCGGCATGGCCAAGGCCGTGGCCAGTGCCTTGCGGGATGGCGGCTACGCCAATGGCGTCATAGTGGCGCGCAACGCGGCGGCAGGCCGGGCCCTGGCGCAAAACCTGGGCTATGCGTGGCAGGCCGAACTGGGCGACCTGCGCCCACAGATGCTGATCAACGTCACCCCCATTGGCATGACCGGTGGCGCCGAGGCGGATGCGCTCGCGTTTGATGCCGACGCGGTGGATTCTGCCGAGACTGTGTTCGATGTGGTAGCGATCCCCAGCGAAACACCGCTGATCGTGCGTGGCCGTGCCAAAGGCAAGCGGGTGATCACGGGCCTGGAGGTGATCGCCATCCAGGCCCTGGAACAGTTCGTGCTCTATACCGGCGTGCGTCCGACTCCCGAGCAGTTCGAGAAAGCCGTGGCCTTTGCCCGAGCCTGAGGAGTAGGGGTTTCATCCCAACGCATCCCCGACCCAGTACCCAAGTAGCATAGGTCTCCCTCCTGGCCCTTCGTACACTGGTGCCTCAGAGGGGGGAGCCAACGATGCACAACAGTGAAGGCGTAGTCAGTGCCATGTCCCAGGCCACGGATGCCGGGCAGGCCGCCGAAGAGCTGGCGCGGCAACTGCTGCACCCATACCTGGGGTTTGTGCTGTTTTTCTGCTCGGCGTCCTATGACCTGCAGGCCCTGGGTCAAGCGCTGCAACAGTGCTTTGGCAGCGTGCGCGTGGTCGGTTGCACCAGCGCCGGCGAAATCACCCCTCAAGGCTATGGCCGTAACTGCATCACGGCGGTGGGCTTCAACCATGCGCACTTTTCCATCGCCACTGAACTCATCGACCAGGTGGAGCATTTCAGCCTGATCAACGCCCAGGACATGGTCGAGCGCCTGGTCGGCGGCTGCCGCAGCAATACCCTGGCGCCGATCAAGGGCAACACCTTTGCGCTGACATTGCTCGATGGCCTGTCCAGCCGTGAGGAAATGGTGCTGGCGGCCCTCAGCGCGGCCCTGGGGGATATTCCCCACTTCGGCGGTTCGGCGGGTGATGACAACTTCCTCACCCACACCCACGTGTACTTCAATGGCGTGTTCCACAGTGGCGCGGCGGTGGTGGTGCTGGTCAATACCTGGCTGGATTTCGAGGTGTTCACCACCCACCACATCCTGCCGCGCACGGAAAAACTGGTGGTCACCGGCGCTGACAGTCCCTCGCGCCGAGTCTTCGAACTCAACGCCGAGCCCGCCGCCGAAGAGTACGCACGGCACATCGGCGTGGCCGTGGCCGATCTCGACCACCGCACCTTCGCCGCCCACCCACTGGCCGTGCGCATCCACGACCAATACTACCTGCGCTCGATCCAGCAGGTGCACGACGACCTGAGCCTGAGTTTCTACTGCGCGGTGGAAAACGGCATCGTGCTGACGGTCATGAAACCGGGGCCGATCCTGCCCAACCTGCAAACCCTGTTCGGTGGCCTTCAGGCGCGCCTCGGCGACCTGTTGCTGACCATCGGCTGCGATTGCTTTTTGCGCCGCCTGGAACTGGAAGACGCCGGCGACCTGGAACAGATCGGCGGTTATTTGCGCGATCAGCGGGTGATGGGCTTCAACACCTACGGAGAACAGTTCAATGGCATGCACATCAACCAGACCTTCACCGGGGTCGCCATTGCCCGAGGCCGACGCTGAACTGCTCGCCCAGTTGGCCCGGCTGCAACAGGACAACCACAAGCTGGCCCGGATCAACGCGGCGCTGATCGAGCGCATCGAGTCCGGCATGACCCAGGGCAACAACCCCTACACCACCTTCCAGCATTCGGTGGTGCTGGCCGAGCAAGTGCGCGAACGCACCGACGCTTTGAACCAGGCGATGGCCGAGCTCAAGGCCAGCAACCACCTGCTGATCAACGCGCGGCTGCGGGCCGAAGCCTTGCGCGGCGAGCAGGTGGCGGCGCAGAAAGCCCAGGAGAGCGAACGCTGGATCCGCCTGATCACCGACAACGTACCGGCGCTGATCGGCTACCTGAATGCCGACCTGGTCTACGAATTCACCAACAAGGTCTATGAAGAATGGTACTGCTGGCCGCGCGGCATGATGCTCGGCCAGAGCCTGCGCCAAGTGCACAGCGAGCAACATTGCCAGCGCCTGGACGCCTACGTCGCCCGCGCGCTGGCCGGCGAGAGCGTGACTTTCGAGTTCGCCGAAACCAACATCAACAACCAGGAGCGCTACATGCTGCGCTCCTATGTGCCGAATATGCTCGCCAGTGGCGAAGTGGTGGGGATCTTCGTGTTGATCCGCGACATCACTGAACGGCGCCGCACCGCCGAGGCCCTGCATCAGGCCTATCAGCACCTGGAGCAACGCGTGGCCCAGCGCACCTCGGAACTCACGTCGCTCAACGACCAGTTGCTCAAGGAGATCGACGAGCGCCGGCGCATGGAAACCCGTCTGCGCGAAGCCAAGCTGGAAGCGGAGCAGGCCAACCTATCGAAGACCAAATTCCTTGCGGCGGTCAGCCACGACCTCTTGCAACCGCTGAATGCCGCGCGCCTGTTCACCAGCGCATTGCTGGAGCGCCCCAGCGAAACCCTGGTGCGCAATGTGAGCAACTCCCTGGAAGACGTGGAAAACCTGCTGGGCACGCTGGTGGATATTTCCAAGCTGGATGCCGGGGTGATCAAGGCTGATATCGCCCCGTTTGCACTGAGCGAATTGCTCGACAACCTGGCTGCCGAATACACCGAACTGGCGCGCAGCGAAGGGCTTGAGCTGCACTTTGTCGGTTGTTCGGCATTGGTGCGCAGCGATATCCAGTTGCTCGCGCGGATCCTGCGCAACCTGTTGAGCAATGCCATTCGCTACACCTACTCAGGGCGCGTGGTGCTGGGTTGCCGACGCCAGCAGCAGCGCTTGCTGATCCAAGTGTGGGACAGCGGTATGGGCATTGCCGAGGACCGGCTTGAAGAGATTTTCCAGGAGTTCAAACGCGGCGATATCCAGCGTCCGGACCAGGACCGTGGGCTCGGGTTGGGCCTGGCGATCGTGGAGAAAATCGCCGGCATACTGGGCCATCGCATCAGCGTCAGGTCCTGGCCGGGCAAGGGCTCGATGTTTTCGGTGGAAGTGCCGCTGAGTGCCACTGCGCCAAAGTCATTGCCGACGCTGTGCATGAGCGAGCCGATGCTGGAGCGCTTGCAAGGCGCGCGCGTGTGGGTGTTGGATAACGACGCCGCGATTTGCGCCGGTATGCGCACCTTGCTCGAAGGCTGGGGCTGCCGGGTGATCACCGCGCTGTCGGAGCAGGACCTGGCGCGGCAGGTAGACAACTACCATGCCGAGGCGGACTTGCTGATTGCCGACTACCACCTGGACGACGACCAGAACGGTGTGGACGCCGTGGCCCGCATCAACGCCCGGCGCGGCAGTGCGGTGCCGGCACTGATGATCACCGCCAACTACAGCAATGAGTTGAAGCTGCAGATACGCGAATTGGGGCACACGTTGATGCACAAGCCGGTGCGGCCGATGAAGCTCAAGACCGCCATGAGTCATCTGCTTGGAAAATAAACACTGAAACACCTGCGCACGCAGATCAAATGTGAGAGCTGGCTTGCCTGCGAAAGCGGTGTATCAGTTACGGCTGTGCAAACTGACCCAGCGCTTTCGCAGGCAAGCCAGCTCCCACCTCGACCTCGTCGTCTTGACGTTTCAGCGGCGCAGGTACGAGCCGAAATCGATATCCCCAGCGCTGAGAATCGCCTGCACCCGATTGTGCACATTCAGTTTGCGCAGAATCGCCGACACATGCGCCTTCACCGTGGTCTCGGCAATCTCCAGCGTGTAGGCGATCTGCTTGTTCGACTCGCCCTTGGTCATCCGTTCCAGTACCAGCAACTGCTTGCGCGTCAGCGCTTGCAGCAGTTCTGGCGCAAACCCGGGGCTGTCGTTCATGCGGCGCTGCCCGCTGTTGCGCTGGGTGCGGATGATGTCCGGCGGCAGGTACACGTTGCCGTTGAGAATCTGCTGGATCGCTTCGGTCATTTGCAGGCGGGGTGACGACTTGGTGATAAAACCCACGGCGCCGTAGGTGATGGCTTGCAGCACGATCTGCTTGTCTTGCTCGGCCGAGACGATCACCACCGGGATGGTCGGTGACTCGTTGCGCAGGTTGATCAAGCCGTTGAGGCCATGCATGCCGGGCATGTTCAAGTCCAGCAGGATCAGGTCGAGGTCGTCGTGTTCCTGGGTCAAGGCGAGGGCGCTGTCCAGGTCGGCGGTTTCCATCACGTCGCTGCCGGGGAAACCGTCGCTGATGACGTTATGGATCGCCTCGCGAAACAGCGGGTGATCGTCGGCAATCAGAATTTTGTACATGGCCGTTCACCTTCTTGTTGTGGTTTTTTATTCAAAGGGTTCGGGTGTCGCAGCCATCACTGGCAGGTTTGCCGCTTCCCATGCGTCCAAGCCATCGCGGTACCAATACACAGAGGTATAGCCCAGGTTGGCGGCTCGTTTTACCGCGTTCCAACTCAGCCAGCAATCGGCGCGGCAGTAGAACACCAGCGGGCGTGCGAGGTTGCCACCGGTGAAGGTGTACAGGTGTCGTGCGAAATAGCCTTGCCATTCGGGCGTGAGGTCGCCGTCGCCGGTATTGGCCAGCCAGTGGCTGCCGGGCAGGTTGGCATGGGGCTGGTCCTCGATGAAGCGGCCTTGCAGCCATTGGCGACGGTACACATCGACCAGCACGGGTGCGGGTGTCTGGGTCAGCAGGGCTTGCAGGGCAGGGGTGTCGACGATGGTCGCACCGGGCAGTTGAGCGGGCGTAGGGCTGCGGTACAGGCTGACGCGGTAGCCATCGGGGGAAAACAGTGGGGCGTCGGCCTGTACGGGCGTGAAGAACAGGCACAACAGTGCCGCAAGTGGCAGTCGAGCGGGCAGCATGGCGGGTCCGATCCTTATCGTTATGCACCCATTACACGTGAGTCCCGCTGCCTTGGGAATGCGACGATAGACAGGAAAAGCAGTACCAAAGTAGTAGGTCGTGGTGGGTGCAGGGGCTCTAGCATGGGGTGATGCGCAGCCATTGGAGGCACTATGAATATCCTGCTGGTCGATGATCACGCCGTGGTCCGCCTGGGTTATGCCGGGCTGTTGCGCGACGGACTGCCGGGCGTGGTAGTGCGCGAAGCGGCGAGTGGCGAGGAAGCCCTGGCGCGGGTGCACGAAGCGGTGCCCAACCTGGTGATCATCGGCTTCGGCTTGCCGGGCATCAGCGGCCTGGAAACCACACGACGCCTGCGCCAGCGCCTGCCACAACTGCGCGTGCTGTTTTTCAGCCAGCATGCCGAGCTGCCTCTGGTGCGCCAGGCTTTGGACGCGGGCGCTTCGGGATATCTCACCAAGAGCGCTTCGCCTGCGGTGATGCTTGAAGCGGTTGAGCGCATTCTTGACGGCCACACCTATATCGAACAGGACCTGGCCACGCAGCTGGCCTATCACCCCACGGACCGGCGCTTGCAGAGCATGACCCAGCGTGAGCTGGAGATTTTTCTGATGCTCGCCAAGGGCACCCCGGCTCGTTCGATTGCGGCGCAGCTGAGTATCAGCAGCAAGACCGTGTCCAACCACCTGACCTTGCTCAAAAGCAAGTTGCAGGTGAGTTCCCATGCCGAACTGGTGCACCTGGGTATCGACATGGGGGTGGTGCGCGTGGCGGGCTGAACCCACCCCCATTACCTGTAGGAGCCGGCTTGCCGGAGATGGCGTCACCGGCGTCTGTCTGCTGTACCGAGTTGCCTGCATCGCCGGCAAGCCAGCTCCTACACGTCCTGCTTTTGCTTCGACCACTCAGGCCGGCTGCCAGGCCGCCGTGCTCTTGCTTTTGATCTTGATCCTAGGCGCCCCGTCAAACACGCTGGCCGGAATTCGGCAGGGATTTGGGGGGTAAACCGGCAGGGATGCCGGTTTAGCCGCCCCGCGCCATGGATGGCGCGTGGCGGCGGCCCCCAAATACCTGTCGGATTACGGGCACACCGAGCCTAGGCGAGGTGCCGAGTGTTGGGGCGAAGGCCTTTTGCTTACTTTTGGGCCTTTCCAAAAGTGAGCCGCTGTAAGAGCGGAACCATAGGCGGCCGTTACCCAAACAACGGATATGTACCCAGTCTGATCCAACATCCAGGTCGGCTGTCAGGCCGCCTTCGCAGGCAAGCCAGCTCCCACATTTGGATCGCTGGGGTATCAGTTAGATTGCGGCCAGATGCCACGCCGCCAGCGGGAACAAGCTCACTCCCCACAGATCCTCATCGCCGGCAAGCCAGCTACAGAGTGAGGTGTGTCTAGCGATCCCAGGTGGTAGGGCAGTCCTTGCAGCCTTCCATGTTCGCATCCTGGAAATTCGCATAGTGCTGGCGGCTGCCGCTGAGAGTGGCTTTTTCCAGGTTGCTTTCACCAAATTTGGCTTCTTGCAGGTTGGCATCGCTGAGGTCGGCGCCTTGCAGATCGGCCTTGCTCAGCCAGGTCATTTCCAGGTCGGCCGCCCTTAGGTTGACCTTGTGCATCTTCGCGCCCGATAGCCTTGCAAATTGGAGGTAGGCGGCGCTCAGGTTGGCGTTTTCAAATTGCGCGCCCTGGGCAAACATCCCCCAGCCTTGCACGGCCATCAGCGTGGCGCCGGTAAAGTCGGCCAGACGCAGGTTGGCCTGTTGCAGGCTGGCGCGGGTGAAATTGGCGCCTTGCAACTGGGCTTTCTCCAGGTTGGCCAGGTCGAGGTTGGCGTGGCGCAAATCCGCATCGCGCAGGTCGGCGCCGGCCAGGTTCATTTTGCTCAGGTTCTGGTTACTCAGGTTGGCGCCCTTGAGGTTGGCGCCGGGGCATTGGCTGTGTTCGGCGAGGGTGCAGCCGTTGATGACGAGGGGGGCGTCGTCGCCATCGTCGGCGTGGGCCAGGGGCAGGCTCAGCAGGAGCAGTAAAGGCAAGAGTTTCATGGCGGGGCCTCTAAAGAAGGAAGGCCGGGAGAGCCTATGGATTCCCCCGGCCGAAGGTTACTTCTGAGCGGTTTTCTGATCCCAGCTCGGGATCTTGAACACCCAGAACGACCCACCCTGTGCCACTGGCTTGGTCAGCTCAGCCATGTCGCCGCCCCACAGCGGCACTGCGCCGCCATAGCCGACAGTGACGCCGATGTACTGCTCGCCATCCTGCTCCCAAGTGATCGGCGGCGAGACGATGCCGCTGCCGGTCTGGAACTTCCACAGCTCCTTGCCGGTTTTCGCATCGAAGGCCTTGAAGAAGCCATCGCCAGTGCCGGTGAACACCAGATTGCCCTTGGTCGCCAGCACGCCGGCCCACAAGGGCAGGTGTTCCTTGTGTTCCCACACCACCTTCCCAGTGGTCGGGTTCATCGCACGCAGGGTGCCGACGTGGTCGTCATACATGCGCTTGATGCGGAACCCCATGCCCAGGTACGCCGAGCCCTTCTTGTAGTTGACCTCTTCGGTCCAGTATTCCTCTTTCCACTGGTTGCCAGGGATATAGAACAGGCCGGTGTCCTGGCTGTAGGCCATGGGGTTCCAGTTCTTGCCCCCCAGGAACGGCGGCGAGACTTCCACCGGCTTGCCCTTGGTTTCACCCGGCAACGGCTTGGCCGGACGCTGGCCTTCGTTTTCCACGGGGCGGCCGGTCTTCAGGTCGATGTGGCTGGCCCAGGTGATGTTGTCGACAAACGGGAAGGCGTTCTGCAGCTTGCCGTTGTTGCGGTCCACCACATAGAAGAAGCCGTTGCGGTCGGCATGGCCGGTGGCCTTGATGACCTTGCCGTCCTTGTCCTTGTAGTCGAACAGTACCAGTTCGTTGTTGCCGGAGAAGTCCCAAGCGTCGTTCGGGGTGTGCTGGTAGAACCATTTTACTTCGCCGGTGCTGGGGTCGACGCCGACCTGGCCGGAGGTGTAGAGGCTGTCGAAATCGTGGGGGTTGCCGTCCTTGGAGGTGCGCGCCCAGGTGTTCCATGGGCCGGGGTTGCCGGCGCCAACGATGATGGTGTTGGTCTCGACATCGAAGCTCGCACTCTGCCAAGGCGCGCCGCCGCCGTGGCTCCAGGCCTCGACCTTGCCGGTTTCGGTGGTCGGGTCATCCGGCCACGACGGCGCTTTGACGTCGCCGGTCGGGGTGCTGTCCTTGCCATTCAGGCGGCCCATGTGGCCTTCCACGAACGGGCGCATCCAGACTTCTTCGCCGGTGTCCGGGTCGCGCGCATACAGCTGGCCGACCACGCCGAATTCATCGCCGGAGCTGCCGTGGATCAGCAGCACCTTGCCGCTGACTTTGTCTTTGATCAGCACTGGGGCGCCGGTCATGGTGTAGCCGGCGGCGTGGTCACCGAATTTTTTGTTCCACACCACTTTGCCGGTGTTTTTGTCGAGGGCGATCAGGCGCGCGTCGAGGGTGCCGAAGTAGATCTTGTCGCCAAAGATCGCCGCGCCACGGTTGACCACGTCGCAGCACGGGCGAATGTTGTCGGGCAGGCGGTGGTTGTAGGTCCACAGGCGCTTGCCGGTCTTCGCATCAAGGGCGAACACGCGGGAATAGGAGCCGGTGACGTAGACCACGCCGTCGCTGACGATGGCCTGGGATTCCTGGCCGCGCTGCTTCTCATCGCCGAACGAGTACGACCAGGCCGGCGTGAGCTTGAACACGTTCTTGTCGTTGACCTGCGCCAGTGGGCTCCAACGCTGGGCGTTGGTGCCCATGCCGTATTGCAGCACGTCCTTGGTGGTCAGGTGGTCGTTGGCGATGTCTTCCCAGCTGACATTGCGTGTCTGCTTCGCTGCGGGGTCGGCAGCGGCATAGCTTGCAGCACTGAGGGACAGGCTGCCCACCAGCAGAAAGGCTTGCACGGCAAGGCTCAAAGGTGAGAGGGCGGGTAGCGATCTTATTGTCATGGTTGCAGTTCCCAGTGGAGGTTTTGGCCTGCACAGGTTGCTGCCTGGATGCGGCGGCGAATACGGAAAAAGTCCCGGTGTTGCCGGGACAATTTCCCGAACCGCCTCTGATTTAGCAGTGCCCCACAAGGCCTGCTACCAACGGATGAGAACCCGCCCACCAAAGCAGCATACGGGTGCCGCCGGGGGCTTCCTAAGATGGTTGCCATAGCCTCTGCGAAGAGGTTTTGCGTGCAATCCTGAGGGAAAAAATAATGACAACAAAACGCAACGCCTTGATCACCGCCTGCCTGTTTGCCGGCGCGCTCAGTGCCGGTTCCGTCTGGGCCCACGGCAACGTGACACCCACCGCCGTGGAAACCAAAGGCCTTACCCCGATCAAGGAGGCCGGCGTACCGCTGGACGCCGATGGCTGGGCTGCCACCAACCCCTATCGCACCACCCCGGAGCACGACAAGGCGGTGGAAGTCGGTGCCTCTGCCTATAACCAGAACTGCGCCGCCTGCCATGGCCTGGAAGCCAAGTCCGGTGGCATCGCCCCCGACCTGCGCATGCTCGACGCCGGTGACGCCGGCGATGAATGGTTCGTGGAGCGCGTGCGCCACGGCGCCGTGCGCGATGGCCGGGTGTACATGCCGAAAATGGCCGACTACCTGAGCCAGGAAGCCCTGTGGGCGGTGCGCACCTACCTCGACAGCGTGCACGTCGAGGAGTAAGCCATGCGCCTGCGTGGGTGGTGGATCTGCTGCTGGCCGGTGCTGGCCTGGGGCGCGCCCGTGGACCCGGTGCCTTCGGTGATGTGGGCCTACTATCACCAGCGTTTTCTCGACAATGCAGCGTTCGTGTTCGACGAGCGGGTGAAGCTCTTGGCGCCACCGTTCGCCGAGGATGCGCGCCAGGTGCCGCTGGAGATCGACGCCCGCGCGTTCAAGGGTGACGTGGTCAGGATCCTTGCCTGGGCCGAGCTGAACCCGCTGCCGCAGATCGTCGATTTCCAGCCGCTGGAACGCGTGCTGCCGTGGCTGTCGATCCGGATTCGCATCGAGCAGGCCACGCCGTTGCGTGCAGCGGTGTTGACCAGGGATGGCATGTGGCATGTCGGCTCGACGCTGATCGATGCCGCCGGCGGCGGTTGCACGGCGCCCAGCGTGGTACGCACCCAACCGGGTTGGGAGGAGCACCTGGGCGAAGTGCTGGGCGGCCGTTACCCGCGCGCCGAGTTCAGCCGCGTGAAGCTGCAAGTTGCCCACCCGATGGACAACGGCATGGTCAGCGGCATTCCCGAATTCTTTATCCACCAGGCCGAGCTGCGCGGTGACGACAACCGGCTATTGGCGCGCCTGGAGCTGTTTCCTGCGGTCAGCGAAAACCCCAACCTGGCCTTTGATATCGAAGGTGCAGGCGCCACGCGCCTGACCCTGCGCGACACCAGCGGCAGCCAGTTCGAGGCGGCCATCCCATGAACCTGCGCTGGATTCTGTTGTGGCTGGTGCTCTTCAGCCTGCCGGCGCTGGCGGAGCTGGATTACGCCCTCGCACCCCGTTTGATCGCCGACAACACCTGGTTGCTGGAAGGCAGCACCGACAATTTCGCCAAGGCCAACGGCGGCAACGTCGTCAATGTCGGGTTCATCGTCACCGAAGCCGGCGTGGTGGTGATCGACACCGGGCCGTCCAGGCGCTACGGCGAAGCCCTGCGCCAGGCCATCGCCCGCGTCACCGACAAACCGGTGATCCAGGTGTTGCTGACTCACCACCACCCCGACCATGCACTGGGCAACCAAGCCTTCAAGGACGTGCCCATCGGTGCCCTGGCCGGCACCACCGTGTTGCTGCATGAGCAGGGCGACAGCATGGCCGAGAACCTGTACCGCATGGTCGGCGACTGGATGCGCGGTACCGAAGTGGTAATGCCCAACCAGACCCTGCAACCCGGCGTGAAAAGCTTCGGCAGCCACGACCTGCAACTGCTGCAGCTGCGCGGCCATACCGGTGCCGACCTAGCGATCTTCGACCAGAAGACCGGCGTGCTGTTTGCCGGTGACCTGGTGTTTTACCAACGTGCGCTCACCACGCCTCATTCACCGGGGCTGCTGATCTGGCTGGCGGATATCGCCACTCTGCAAGGTTTGCCCTGGACGCTGATCGTACCCGGCCACGGCCCTATCGCGACCGACGCCAAACCCTTCGAGCAGATGCGCGACTACCTCACCTGGCTCGACCAATTGCTGCGCGACGCCGCCGCACAGGGCAGCGACATGTCGGAGCTGATCCGCAGCCCGATTCCCGAGCGTTTCGCCGCCATCAGTCTCAGTCGCTATGAGCTGATCCGCAGCGTGACCCACCTGTACCCCCACTACGAACGCACCCAGATGCAGCCCATCAACACCCAACAATAAGCAGAGGCCTTACCATGATCTACGCCCAACCTGGCACCCCCGGCGCCATCGTCAGCTTCAAGCCGCGCTACGGCAATTACATCGGCGGTGAGTTTGTCGCGCCGATCAAGGGTGAGTACTTCACCAATACTTCGCCGGTAACTGGCGAAGTGATTGCCGAATTCCCGCGCTCCAGCGCCGCCGATATCGACAAGGCCCTCGACGCCGCGCACGCGGCTGCCGATGCCTGGGGCAAGACCTCGGCCCAGGACCGTTCCCTGGTGCTGCTGAAAATCGCCGACCGCATCGAACAGCACCTCGAAGCACTGGCCGTGGCCGAGACCTGGGACAACGGCAAGGCCGTGCGCGAAACCCTCAACGCCGACGTGCCCCTGGCCGCTGACCATTTCCGTTACTTCGCTGGCTGCATCCGGGCCCAGGAAGGCGGCGCCGCCGAGATCAACGAGCTGACCGCCGCCTACCACTTCCACGAGCCCTTGGGCGTGGTTGGGCAAATCATCCCGTGGAACTTCCCGCTGCTGATGGCCGCGTGGAAACTCGCACCGGCCTTAGCCGCCGGTAACTGCATCGTGCTCAAGCCAGCCGAGCAGACGCCGCTGTCGATCATGGTGTTTGCCGAGCTGATCGGCGACCTGCTGCCGCCTGGCGTGCTGAACATCGTGCACGGCTTTGGTCGCGAAGCGGGGGAGGCGCTGGCCACCAGCAAGCGCATCGCCAAAATCGCCTTTACCGGCTCCACCCCGGTGGGCGCGCACATCATGCATGCGGCCGCCGAGAACATCATTCCGTCCACCGTGGAGCTGGGCGGCAAGTCGCCGAATATCTTCTTTGAAGACATCATGCAGGCCGAGCCGCAATTCATCGAAAAAGCCGCCGAAGGCCTGGTACTGGCGTTCTTCAACCAGGGCGAAGTGTGCACCTGCCCATCACGCGCGCTGGTGCAGGAGTCGATCTACGATGCGTTCATGGCCGAGGTGATGAAAAAGATCGTCAAGATCAAGCGCGGCAACCCGCTGGACACCGAGACCATGGTGGGCGCCCAGGCGTCCGAGCAGCAATACGACAAGATCCTCTCCTACCTGAAGATCGCCCAGGAGGAGGGCGCGGTGCTGCTCACCGGTGGCGCGGCCGAGCGTTTGGAAGGAGACCTCTCCAGCGGCTATTACATCCAGCCGACCCTGCTCAAGGGGCACAACAAGATGCGCGTGTTCCAAGAAGAAATCTTCGGGCCGGTGGTGGGCGTGACCACCTTCAAGGACGAAGCCGAAGCCCTGGCGATTGCCAACGACAGCGAGTTCGGCCTGGGTGCCGGCCTGTGGACCCGCGACATCAACCGCGCCTACCGCATGGGCCGGGCGATCAAGGCGGGACGGGTGTGGACCAATTGCTATCACCTGTACCCCGCGCATGCAGCCTTTGGCGGTTACAAGAAGTCGGGCGTCGGGCGTGAGAACCACAAGATGATGCTCGACCATTATCAGCAGACCAAAAACCTGCTGGTGAGCTACGACATCAACCCGCTGGGCTTCTTCTGATTCAACGCGGTCAAAACTGTGGGAGCGGGCTTGCTCGCGAAAGCGGTGGATCAGTCAACCTATATGTGGCTGACACACCCTATTCGCGAGCAAGCCCGCTCCCACATTTTGACTTCTGTACATTCGCGACTAATGCAGTGTCTTCGCTACTTCGAAAGTAGTATTCGCCCTCTCAACCTCACATGCATTAATGCCTATACCGGAACCCTCCGGCCCAACAAGAGGACTGCCCCCATGTGGACCAAACCTGCGTTTACCGACCTGCGTATCGGCTTCGAAGTCACGATGTACTTCGCTAGCCGCTGACTGCGGGTGCTGTCGGAAGGATGCCTCTTTGGTCTGATTGCATTCGCAGCCGGATGGGTTAGTGTGGAGCGCATTCTTCCAAAATAATAAAAACAGGCTTTCCAATGAGCCCTAATCTGAGCCTTCTGCGTAAATTCGTCTCGCCTGAAATCATCTTTGGTGCCGGTTGCCGGCACAACGTTGGCAACTACGCCAAGACCTTCGGCGCGCGCAAGGTGCTGGTGGTCAGCGACCCCGGTGTGATCGCCGCCGGTTGGGTCGCCGATGTGGAAGCCAGCCTGCAAGCCATCGGCATCGACTACTGCCTGTACACCGCCGTGTCCCCCAACCCGCGTGTCGAAGAAGTGATGCTCGGTGCCGAGGTGTACCGCGAAAACCACTGCGACGTGATCGTCGCCATCGGCGGCGGTAGCCCCATGGATTGCGGCAAGGCCATCGGCATTGTGGTGGCCCACGGGCGCAGCATCCTCGAATTCGAAGGTGTCGACACCCTTCGCGTGCCCAGCCCGCCATTGATCCTGATTCCGACCACCGCCGGCACCTCGGCGGATGTCTCGCAGTTCGTGATCATCTCCAATCAGCAGGAGCGCATGAAGTTCTCCATCGTCAGCAAGGCCGTGGTGCCGGATGTGTCGCTGATCGACCCGGAAACCACCGCCAGCATGGACCCGTTCCTGTCCGCCTGCACCGGCATCGACGCGTTGGTGCATGCCATCGAAGCGTTCGTTTCCACCGGTCATGGCCCGCTGACGGACCCCCATGCGCTGGAGGCGATGCGGTTGATCAACGGCAACCTGGTGCAGATGATCGCCAACCCCAGCGACATCGCCCTGCGTGAGAAAATCATGCTGGGCAGCATGCAGGCCGGGCTGGCGTTTTCCAATGCGATCCTGGGCGCGGTGCACGCCATGTCCCACAGCCTGGGGGGCTTCCTCGACTTGCCCCACGGGCTGTGCAACGCGGTGCTGGTCGAGCATGTGGTGGCGTTCAACTACAGCTCGGCGCCGGAGCGTTTCAAGGTGATTGCCGAGACGTTCGGCATCGACTGCCGGGGCCTCAACCATCGACAAATCTGCGCGCGGCTGGTGGACCATCTGATCGCGCTCAAGCACGCGATCGGCTTCAACGAAACCCTCGGCCTTCACGGCGTGCGCGTGGCGGATATTCCGTTCCTGTCCCAGCATGCGATGCACGACCCGTGCATCCTCACCAACCCGCGTGAGTCCAGCCAGCGTGACGTCGAGGTCGTCTATGGCGAAGCTCTCTGACGACCAGCAACGTGCCCTTGCCGGGCTCTTGGGGCTGGGCAACCATTCGGCACGCAAGAGCCACTACCCGGAACTCACCGCCCGGCTGGATGAGCTGGAGGCCGAGCGCAAGCGTTATATCCGCCTCAACGACGAGCTGGAACAACGCGTCGCCGCGCGCACCGACGAGTTGCTGGAAGCCAACCACAACCTGCAACAGCAGATTGCCCAGCGCGAGCAGATCGAACAGGACCTGCGCGACGCCCGCGACGCCGCCCAGGCGGCCAACCGCAGCAAAGACAAATACCTGGCCGCCGCCAGCCATGACCTGTTGCAGCCGCTCAACGCCGCACGGCTGTTGATCGCCACCCTGCGTGAGCGCCAGTTGCCTAGCGTCGAGCAGGTGCTGGTGGAACGCACGCACCAGGCGCTGGAAGGCGCCGAGGATTTGCTCACCGACTTGCTGGACATCTCACGACTCGACCAGGCCGCAGTCAAGCCGGATGTGGCGCTGTATCGCCTCGACGAGCTGTTCGCACCGCTGGTCTCGGAATTTCAATCGGTGGCCCAGGCGGCGGGCTTGAACCTGCGGGTGCACACCGGGCCTTATGCGATCAGCACCGACTTGCGGCTGCTGACGCGGATCCTGCGTAATTTCCTCAGCAACGCCTGCCGCTATACCGACGAAGGTTGCATCCTGCTGGGCGCGCGCAAGCGGGGCGATTGCCTGCGCCTGGAAGTGTGGGACACCGGGCGCGGGATTGCGGCGGACCGGCTGCAGGCGATTTTCCTCGAGTTCAACCAGCTCGACGTCGGCCGCGCGGCGGACCGCAAGGGCGTAGGGTTGGGCTTGGCGATTGTGGAGCGTATCGCCGAGATTTTGCGGTACCCGATTGCCGTGCGCTCCTGGCCGGGGCGCGGTTCAATGTTCAGTATCGAGGTACCGTTGAGTGCCGACATGCCCCTGCCGATCAGCCAGTTGCCGGTGCAGCCGACCACCGGCAACCCCTTGCCGGGGCGGCGTTTGCTGGTGATCGATAATGAGGTGAGCATCCTCGAAAGCATGCGCGCGCTGCTCGGGCAGTGGGGGTGTGAAGTGGTCACCGCCACTGACCAGGCGGGTGCGTTGCTGGCGCTGCAGGGCCGGGCGCCGGAGCTGATCCTGGCGGACTATCACTTGGACCACGGGGTGGTGGGCTGCGCGGTGGTCAAGCACCTGCGCGAGCATTTCGAGCAGAAAATCCCGGCCGTGATCATCACGGCAGACCGTACCGACCAATGCCGACGCGCCCTTCGCCGGCTGGAAGCGCCCTTGTTGAACAAGCCGGTCAAGCCCGGCAAGTTACGCGCGGTGCTCAGCCAGTTATTGGCCTAGGGCGTTGACACCTGTCAACACGCCGCGCGGCGCTTTGCCTCATGCTCAAGGCCTGATCTAGAGCCTTGGAGCACCCCATGAGCGCGGCATCTTTCAAACTCCCCCTGGGCCTGGTGATCGCCGTGCTGGTGATGGCCGGGGTGTTGTTGTTGCCGCTGCCCGCCGACTTGCCGGTGGCCGGGCACCGCATGCTGGCGATCCTCGCGTTTGCCGTGGTGGTGTGGATCACCGAGGCGGTGTCCTATGAGGCCAGCGCGATCATGATCACTTCGCTGATGGCCTTTCTGCTTGGCACCGCGCCGTCGCTGCAAGACCCCACGCATGTGATCGGCACCAGCCCGGCAATCAGCATGGCGCTCACCGGGTTCTCCAACCCGGCGCTGGCGTTGGTGGCGGGGGCACTGTTTATCGCGGCGGCCATGACCCACACCGGACTGGACCGGCGTATCGCCCTGGTCACCCTGAGCCGTGTCGGCACCAGCACCCGGCGCATCCTGCTGGGGGCGATTGCGGTGACGATTCTGCTCAGCCTGGTGGTGCCCAGCGCCACCGCGCGCAGTGCCTGTGTGGTGCCGATCATGATGGGGGTGATTGCTGCATTCGGCGTGGACAAGCGCTCGAACATCGCCGCCGGCATCATGATCGTCGTGGCCCAGGGCACCAGCATCTGGAACGTCGGGATCCAGACCGCCGCCGCGCAGAACCTGCTGACGGTCGGCTTCATGGACAAGATGCTCGGCCAGCGCGTGTCGTGGATCGACTGGCTGATCGCGGGCGCGCCGTGGGCGTTGATCATGTCGGCGGTGCTGCTGTTTCTGGTCCTCAAGTTGCTGCCGCCAGAGACCGACAGCATTCCCGGTGGCAAGGAAGCGGTGGCGCAGTCGCTGGTGGAAATCGGCCCGATGACCGGGCCACAGAAACGCTTGCTGAGCGTTTCCGTGTTGTTGCTGCTGGCCTGGGCTACGGAAGGGCGCTTGCACAGTTTCGACACCACCTCGACCACTTACGCCGGCTTGGTGTTTTTGTTGTTGCCGGGGATCGGCGTGATGACCTGGAAGGATGTGCAGTCGCGTATTCCGTGGGGCACGGTGATTGTGTTCGGAGTGGGCATCAGCCTGGGTACGGCGCTGCTGACCACCCAGGCCGGGCAATGGCTGGGGGCTACCGTGGTGGCGCACACGGGGTTGGATCAGGTCGGGCCGTTGGGTGTGTTTGCGATTCTTGGTGCGTTCTTGATCCTGATCCACCTGGGCTTTGCCAGCGCCACCGCACTGACCTCGGCGTTGCTGCCGATCCTGATTGCGGTGTTGCAGACCTTGCCGGGTGAATTCAGCCGCCTGGGCATGACCATGCTCTTGGGGTTTGTGATGAGCTACGGGTTTATCCTGCCGATCAATGCGCCACAGAACATGGTGTGCCTGGGAACGGGCACGTTCACGGCGCGGCAGTTTGCCAAGGTGGGGATTCTGGTGACGCTGGTGGGGTATGCCTTGATGCTGGTGTTCGCGGCGACCTATTGGAGCTGGCTCGGTTGGGTGTGACCCCGCCAGGCGCACCCGGGCACGCGCAGGTGCCCGGGTGCGCACATGCGTCAGGCCTGTTCCAACCGGGCCAGGCGTTCCTCCAGCGCTGCGATCCGCGCTTCCAGTTCTTCCAGCCGGTCGACGGACACCGCCGCCCCGCGCTCTACCGGACTGCCGCGCGCGGCCAGAATCGCATCGATGTCCGCCGGATCACCCAGCGCATGGGTATATCGGTCTTCCCGCTGGCCCGCCTGACGCGGCACCAGTAATGCCAGCCCCCGCGCAATCAGGCGCTCGAGCTGGTGCACGACCTGCTCGGCGTCTTCGAAGTCGTGCATACGCCCGCTGCGGGTCAGCAGTTCATTGACGGTCTGCGGCCCCCGCAAGAACAGCAGCCCGGTCAGGATCACCTGGGCCGGCACCAATTCCAGTGCCTTGTCCACGCGATGCTCCCAGCGGTCGGCACGGCTGCCCATCACCAGGCGGGTAAAGCCTTGGCCTTCAAGCACGCGCAGGCTCTGACCGACTTGGCCCTGGCTGAGGTTCATCACTGGCTCGCGGCTGGTCTTCTGATTGCAGGCCAGCACCAGGGCGTTGAGGGTCAGGGGGTAGGTTTCCGGGTTGGTCGCCTGTTTTTCGATGAGGCAGCCCAGGATGCGGATTTCCGTGCTGTTCAGGCGCGGCTCAGGGGTGTCGGTGTCGTGCTCGGCGGTCATCGCGCTTTCCCTATGCAGTGAAGTGCCTAGCGTAAGCCGGAAAAAATAAAAGACAAGCTGCGGGCATGTCTATAATCGCCGCTGGTTCAAACCGTGCCATAACCATGAGACTGCCATGACTATTTCCCTGTACGCCGCTTCCATCCCGGTCTTCAAGCAAATGCTCACCGCCCTGAGCGGCGTGTTGACCAAGGCCGAAGCCCACGCTACCGCCAAGAACATCGAGCCGAACGCCTTGCTGCAGGCTCGCCTGTTCCCGGACATGTTCCAACTGGTGCGCCAGGTGCAGATCGCCGTTGACTTCGCCAAGGGCGTTTCCGCACGCCTGGCCGAGATCGAAGTACCGAAATACGAAGACACCGAAGTTACCTTCGCCGACCTGCAGGCGCTGATCGCCAAGGTCCTGGCCTTTATCGACACCGTTACGCCTGCGCAGATCGACGGCAAGGAAGGCATCGAGATCATCACCCGTCCTGGCACGCCGAAAGAAAAGCGCTTCAGCGGCCAGTCCTACCTGCTGACCTACGGCCTGCCGCAGTTCTTCTTCCACGTCACCACGGCTTACGCCTTGCTGCGCCATAACGGTGTGGAAGTGGGCAAGCGCGACTACATGGGCGCTTTCTAAGCACCCAGCCACAAAAAAGCCCGGGGCGTTCTTCAGTGAACGACCCCGGGCTTTTTTTCGCCTGGCGGTTAAGCCGGCTGTTCTTCCTTGCCCAGGCAAGCGGCGGCGGTGAACAGCACATCGGTGGATGAATTCAACGCGGTTTCCGCCGAATCCTGCAGCACGCCAATGATGAAACCGACCGCCACCACCTGCATGGCAATCTCGCTGGGAATGCCAAACAGGCTGCACGCCAGCGGAATCAACAGCAACGAACCGCCCGCCACGCCAGAAGCACCGCAGGCGCAAATGGCCGCGACCACGCTGAGCAGCACCGCCGTGGGCAGGTCGACGGCGATGCCCACAGTGTGCACGGCGGCCAGGGTCAGCACGGTGATGGTGATCGCCGCGCCGGCCATATTGATGGTGGCACCGAGCGGGATCGACACCGAGTAGGTGTCTTCGTGCAGGCCCAGGCGTTTGCTCAGTGCCAGGTTGACCGGAATGTTCGCCGCCGAACTGCGGGTGAAGAACGCGGTGATCCCGCTTTCGCGCAGGCACATCAGCACCAGTGGGTACGGGTTGCGGCGCAGTTTCCAGAACACGATGGCCGGGTTGATCACCAGCGCGACGAACAGCATGCAGCCGATCAGCACCAGCAGCAGGTGAGCGTAGCCGAGCAGGGCGCCGAAACCGGAGGTGGCCAGGGTGGAGGCCACCAGGCCGAAAATGCCCAGCGGCGCAAAGCGGATTACCACGCGCACGATCAGCGTGACGCCGTTGGACAGGTCGTCGATCACGGTGCGGGTGGTTTCGCCGGCATGCCGGATGGCAACCCCCATGCCGATGGCCCAGGCCAGGATGCCAATGAAGTTGGCATTCATCAGTGCGCTGACCGGGTTGTCCACCACGCTCAGCAGCAGGCTTTGCAGCACTTCACCAATGCCGCCCGGGGCGCTCACTGTCGCATCGTGGGTCGCCAGCACCAGCGAAGAGGGAAACCACATGCTCGCAATTACCGCGACCACGGCAGCGGCAAAGGTGCCCAGCAAGTACAGGAACAGGATCGGTTTGATATGGGTTTCCTGGCCGTGCTTGTGGTTGGCGATCGACGCCATCACCAGCACAAACACCAGGATCGGCGCCACGGCCTTGAGCGCAGCGACGAATACCTTGCCGATAAACCCGGTGGCCCTGGCCGCCTCGGGCAACAGCATGGCCAGTAGAATGCCAGCCGTCAGGCCGATAATGATTTGCGTGACCAGGCTGACACGCGCCAGTCGTTGCAGGAGGGAAGGGGCAGCAGTCATAAACATTGTCTCTAGTTTTTTGAAGGCACAGCAGCGCACGCAGAAACGGCTGTAGGACGCGGATCGCGAAGTCTAGCATGCTGTATGAACATATCCTGACGGTGCGGCATTGCGTCATCCCGGCCCGCTGGCCTTGGCCAAATCCAGACATACTCTGTTAAGATTCCTTCCTCTCATCTTTCCTCTCTGTCAGCGGGCCCTTCGGGCTGTCGTTGATGTCGTCGTTTCTGGAGTTTTCATGTTGTTTCCCATCCTGCTGCTGTCGGCCGCCGGCTTTACCGTGCTGACCACAGAATTCGTGATTGTCGGCCTGCTGCCGTCCATTGCCCGCGACTTGAACGTGAGCGTGTCCCAGGCCGGGCTGCTGGTGACCTTGTTCGCATTTACCGTGGCGGCCTTTGGTCCGTTTCTCACGGCGTATTGCGCGCGTTTCCCACGCAAGCGGCTATTTATCAGCATCCTGATCATGTTTGGCGTGGCCAATACAGTGGCGGCGCTGGCACCGAATATCTGGGTGATGGCGCTGGCGCGGTTGATCCCGGCCCTGGGCTTGCCAGTGTTCTGGGCCTTGGCCAGTGAGACCGCGGTGGACATCGTCGGCCCCGAATACGCCGGGCGCGCCATCGAAAAGATCGGCTTCGGGATCGTCTGCGCCACGGTGTTCGGCATTCCGGTGGGCACGCTGATTTCCGATATGTTCGGCTGGCGTACTGCGTTTGCGATCCTCGCGGTCGTGGCGGTGGCCAAGGCCTTGCTGCTGTTTATCTACCTGCCGGTGACAAAGCCGAAGAACGATGAGGTGACGTTGCGCTCGCAATTCAAGATCCTGCGCAACCCGCTGATGCAGGGCCATATCCTGCTGTCGATCCTGGTGTTCAGCGGCATGTTCACGGCCTACACCTACCTGGCGGACATCCTTGAGCGCCTGGCCGGTTTCGACGGTACGTTGGTGGGCTGGTGCCTGATGGGCTTTGGTGCGGTCGGGCTCATCGGCAACTCGCTGGGCGGGCGTGCGGTGGATCGCCACCCGTTGATCGCTTCCATGGTGTTCTGCGGCTTCATGATCGCCGGCATGGTTGCGCTGGTACCGGCGATTCACTCCACCGTCGGCCTGGCGGCGGCGATGGCCGTGTGGGGCGTGACCCAGGCGGCCATGTTCCTGGTCAGCCATGTGCGCCTGATGAAGGCCGCGCCCCATGCGCCGGCGTTTGCCGCGTCGCTGAATATTGCCGGCGCCAACCTGGGGATTGGCCTGGGGGCGATGGTCGGCGGCCATGTGATCGACACCCTCGGCCTGGGCAGCCTGGGCTTTGCGGCATCCGGGTTTATCCTGGTGTCGATCTTGCTGGCGTTGTGGCTGATGACTGCCAAGCAACCGGTTGCCTCCCAGGCTTGAACCGTCAGGGCAGGGTGGTAAACAACTCCCGTCGCGCGCCTTCGGTAATCGCCACGATACCGGGGTGCTTGACCTTGCGCTCCACCGAGATCGCGTAGAACGACTCGGTCACGGCCACGGTCTGGCCAATCAGCGCCACGCCGTACTGGCGCACCACCTCATCGGCAATCACGCTGGGGGCGATGAAGATCCCGCTGCCGGATTGACCGAAAGCCTGCATCAAGGCGCTGTCATCGAACTCGCCGATAATCTTCGGTTGGATCTGCTGCTCGGCAAACCAGCGCTGCAACCGGCTGCGCACCACGGTTTCCGCGCCGGGAATCAACAACGGTGCGCCGTGCAGGCACTGTGGGAAGTCACCCCCGTAGGCGTCAGCCAACGCCTGGGTGGCGAAAAAACTGATGCCACATTCCCCCAGTTTCTGGCTGTAGCCCTTGATGTCCAGGTGCGTGGGCATGGGGCTGTCGGAAATCACCAGGTCCAGGCGCTGGATCGCCAGGTCGGCCAGCAGGCGTTCGAGTTTGTCTTCGCGGCAGGTGATGCGGATCGGCTCGCTCAACTCCATGGTCGGCGCGATCAGCCGGTAGACGATGGACTTGGGCACCACATCCGCCACGCCGACGCGGAACAGGATCTGCTGTTCGTCGGGTTGCGCGCGCAGCATCGCCTCCAATTCATTACCGGTCTGGAACATCTGTTCGGCGTAGGGCAGGGCCTGGCGACCGGCTTCGGTCAGTTCCAACTGGCGGCCGACGCGCTGGAATAGCGCCACGCAATAGGTCTCTTCCAGCAGGCTGATCTGCCCGCTGATGGTCTGGGGCGTGAGGTTGAGTTGCTCACAGGCGCGCACGATGCTGCCGGTCTTGGCCACCACCCAGAAGTAGTGCAGTTGTCGGTAATTGAGCATAGTGGTCATCACTTCGTGAAAACCGAAGTATACGCGAGAAAAATACGAATTTTCCTGAACTGTCCGCCTGCATAGAATGCCTCGCTATCGCGGGGCCACTATTTGGACCCAATGGTTCTAACGAGGAAGACATCATGAAACTCAATTCCCTGGGCGCGGCAGCGTTGCTTGCGCTTTCATTGGTAGTGATCGGCGGTTGCGATCAGGTCGAGAAAAGCGCGCAGCAGGTGCTGGGCAAGGCCACCGAGTCGGCCAAGCAAGCGATCGATGACACCCACAAAGCCGCCGAACAGGCATTGAGTGAAGCGACAAACGGCCTGATCACCCCGCAGAAGAAGGATGACCAGGAAGAGAAAGAAGCCGAATCGAACTGCAACGAAGCTTAATGACCCGCCCCTCATTTCCCGTACAACGTCAGGACTGACCTATGGACTACCTTTTACAACTGGCCGCCAGCCCCACCGCCTGGGTTGCCCTGGCAACCTTGATCGTCATGGAGATCGTGCTGGGCATCGATAACCTGATCTTCATCTCGATCCTCACCAACAAATTGCCGGAGAAGCATCGGGCCAAGGCACGACGCATCGGTATCAGCATGGCGTTGGTATTGCGCCTGGGCCTGTTGAGCACCATCGCATTTATCGTGCAACTGACGACGCCGGTGTTCGAAGTGTTCGGCCAGGGCTTCTCGTGGAAGGACATGATCCTCATCGCCGGTGGCCTGTTCCTGGTGTGGAAGGCGACTACCGAGATCCACCACAGCATGGACCCGGAGCCGGAAGAGAAGGAAACCAGCACCAGCAACGTCGTGGCGATCGGTTTTGCCGCGGCCATCGGCCAGATCCTGTTGCTCGACCTGGTGTTCTCCATCGACAGCATCATCACCGCCGTGGGCATGACCGAGCACTTGCCGATCATGATCATTGCCGTAGTGACCTCGGTCATCGTGATGCTGGTGGCGGCCGAGCCGTTGGCCAAGTTCATCAATGACAACCCGACCGTAGTCATGCTGGCCCTGGGCTTCCTGATCATGATCGGTATGACATTGATCGCCGAAGGCTTCGGCGCCCACGTGCCTAAAGGCTACGTATACGCAGCCATGGCATTCTCGGCGGCCATCGAATGCTTGAACATCGCCCGCCGCAACCGCCACAAGCGCTTGCTGGCTGCCCGGCAATAACAGCAGAAACACAGGCTCGCTCCGCTCCCACCGCCAACCACGATGCGAAGCGAGCCGCTCTTGATCTTGATCTTGCTCTTGATCCTGCTCTTGATTCGCTTTTGATCCGCTTTTGATCTAAGGCGCCCCGTCAAACACGCTGGCCGGAATTCGACAGGGATTTGGGGGGTAAACCGGCAGGGATGCCGGTTTAGCCGCCCCGCGCCATGGATGGCGCGTGGCGGCGGCCCCCCAAATACCTGTCGGATTACGGGCACACCGAGCCTAGGCGAGGTGCCGAGTGTTGGGGCAAGAGCCCTTTGGTTACTTTGGGGCTTTTCCAAAGTGACCCGCCGTAAGGGCGGAACCATTAGCAGCCATTACCCAAGTAACGGATATGTACTCGGTCTGATCCAACATCCTGGTCGGCTGTGAGGCCGTCTTCGCAGGCAAGCCAGCTCCCACATTTGGATCGCGGGGCGACAGTTAGTTTGTGGTCGGCTGTCAGGCCGTCTTCGCAGGCAAGCCAGCTCCCACATTTGGATCGTGGGGTGGCAGTTAGAGCGTGGTCGGCTGTTAGGCCGCCTTCGCAGGCAAGCCAGCTCCCACATTTGGATCGTGGGGTGGCAGTTAGAGCGTGGTCGGCTGTGAGGCCGTCTTCGCAGGCAAGCCAGCTCCCACATTTGGAGCGTGGGGTGGCAGTTAGAGCGTGGTCGGCTGTCAGGCCGTCTTCGCAGGCAAGCCAGCTCCCACATTTTTAGATCGCAGGGTTACAGTCAGATAGCTGTAGTCCCCCAGCGGGAGCAAGCTCCCTCACCACAGCCCCAGCACCGTACCCAACTACCTAAACTCCCAGAAACCCAACCGGCCTTGCGCCGTCAGGAATCTGCGCTCACCTGTGTAGGATCCGGGCAGCTCTCATCGCCATTGTTCAAGCCTTGCTTGTAATTGCGGCTCAGCAGCGAAGCCTTGCCGTTATGCCAGGTCAGCGTCAACACGTACAGCGTGTCGTAGTCGCTACCGGACCAATCTTCGGTAATCGTGTGCTTTTCCCCCGAAGCTTCACTCGCCACCTTGTTGATCAACTCAGGCAGGTAACCGTGTGACCAGGCGGTATAGATCGTGGCGTTATGGTACTTGTCTTCCACCAACTCGTCGGCGAGGTCACTCGTGTCGTTGGCCGAAAACTTGATGTTCACCGGCAGGCCCAACTTAATTGCGCTGGGGCTGATGGTCATCAAGGGGCGGATGTAGCTGTAGGAATTGTCCAACTCGCCTTCTTCCACATTGCGGGTCGGGTTGGCGGCGAAGACGAAATCGGCCTTGCCGAATTTTTCCGGCAGCACCGTGGCCAGGTTCATTGCACGGTTGAGGCCCTGGCAATTGAGTTGGCCCAGGCCGCCAGCGGGTTTTTCCGCGTGGCGCAGGAACACCAGGGTTTGCACGCCGTCCACCTGTTCGGCACGGCTGATGCGCGACTCCAGGGTGAGGCCGATGGCGCCGCCGACCAGCAGCAGCGGCAACATGATGTATGAATATCGTTTCAGGCGCAGCGCAAGGCACAGAGGCTTGATTGTCATAAGTGTCGAGTCTTCAGTGCATCGGGTGAGGGCGGACAAGCCCGGCCCCAGTGACGCTAAAAGCGTCCTGCGGTGTTCCCTGTCGATATGGCGAGGTGTCTCCGTTCACCGATTGAGCGCACTTAAGAGTGCGCAAGGGCTTATTGGTTCGCCCACGCGGGAGAATAGCCAGCGCTTGTTGCGTATTGATGACCCATGCAGGACATCGCCGGGATGACTATCATGGGGCCTTTCTGCACAGGGATTTCCCGATGAACCCACTCGCTGCATTCCCGATCAACAGCAAATGGCCCGCCCAGCACCCTGAGCGCCTGCAACTGTACTCGCTGCCTACCCCCAACGGGGTAAAAGTGTCGATCATGCTTGAAGAACTGGGCCTGCCCTATGAAGCGCACAAGGTCAGCTTCGAGACCCAGGACCAGCTATCGCCCGAGTTCCTGTCCCTGAACCCGAACAACAAGATTCCCGCGATCATTGACCCCAATGGCCCCAGCGGCCAGCCGCTGGCGTTGTTCGAGTCTGGCGCGATCCTGATCTATCTGGCGGAGAAAACCAGCCAGTTGCTCTCCGAAGACCCGGCCACGCGCTATGAAACGATCCAGTGGCTGATGTTCCAGATGGGCGGTATCGGCCCGATGTTTGGCCAACTGGGGTTCTTCAACAAATTCGCCGGCAAGGCCTACGAAGACAAGCGCCCCCGCGACCGCTACGCCGCCGAATCCCGCCGCCTACTGGACGTGCTGGAAAAACGCCTGCTGGGCCGTACCTGGATCATGGGCGATGAGTACAGCATCGCCGACATCGCGACATTCCCGTGGATCCGCAACCTGATCGGCTTCTACGAATCCGGTGACCTCGTGGGTATCGCTGATTTCCCCAATGTACTGCGCGCGCTGGACGGTTTCGTCGCACGGCCGGCGGTGATCCGTGGCCTGAATATTCCGGGTTGAACATGCCGACTTTCGATTTCAAGCAGCTCGACGTATTCAGCTGCGTGCCGCTCAAGGGCAACCCGCTGGCAGTGGTGTTCGGTGCCGACAGCCTGAGCGACCAGCAGATGGCGGATTTTGCCAACTGGACCAACCTCAGCGAAACCACGTTCTTGCTCACACCCCGCGATCCCAGGGCTGACTACCGGGTGCGCATTTTCACCACCTTGAAGGAATTGCCGTTCGCCGGGCACCCTACGCTGGGCAGTTGCCACGCGTGGCTGCAGGCAGGCGGTATCCCGAAAGGCGAGGAGATCATCCAGGAGTGCGAAATCGGCCTGGTGCGTATCCGCCGTCAAGGTGAGGAGCTGGCGTTTATCGCGCCACCGTTGATGCGCTCCGGCCCGGTGGAAGCCGCTGTGATAGAGCGCGTGCGCTTGGCGCTGGGGTTGGCGCCCGACGCGATTGTGCGCAGCCAGTGGGTGGATAACGGCGCGGGCTGGCTGGCAGTGATGCTGGCCGAGCGCAACCAAGTGCTGGACCTGCAGCCGGATTACGCGCAACTGCTCGGCCTGGCCGTGGGCGTGATCGCCCCTTGCGAACCCACCCGCGACGAGGTGGACACGCAATTTGAGGTGCGCGCCTTTATTGCAGGCGACGGTGCCCAGGAAGACCCGGCCACCGGCAGCTTGAACGCCGGGCTTGCGCAATGGTTGCTCGGCGAGGGCCTGGCGCCCGAGCGCTACGTGGTCAGCCAAGGCACGGCCATTGGGCGTGCGGGGCGGATTCACGTTGAGCGCCAGGGCGATGAAATCTGGGTCGGTGGTGCCGTGGCGGTGTGCATCGACGGGCGTGTACAGCTCTAGATCAATAAATTGTTACGGCCTGCGCAATACACTGTTGGCCCCTCGGCGTTTGTGCTGCGAGGGCCTGGGGGCATAAGCTTTCGCCCCACTATTTTCGTTTTCTGCCATTTTTTTCAGGATTGCCATGACCAGCCAGTTCCCCCAAGCCCGCCCACGCCGCCTGCGCCGCTCCCCGGAGCTACGGGGCTTGTTCCAGGAAAGCGAATTCACCCTCAACGACTTGGTGTTGCCGATCTTCGTCGAAGAAGAAATCGACGACTTCGTGCCGATCACCAGCATGCCGGGCGTGTTGCGCATCCCAGAGAAGAAACTGGCCGGCGAGATCGAGCGCTACGCCCGTGCCGGTATCAAGTCGGTGATGACCTTTGGCGTGTCCCACCACCTGGACGCCAGCGGCAGCGACACCTGGAAAGAACGCGGCCTGGTCTCGCGCATGTCCTCGATCATCAAGGACGCCGTGCCTGAGATGATCGTGATGTCCGACACCTGCTTCTGCGAATACACCGATCACGGCCACTGCGGCGTGATGCACGGTGCCCATGTCGACAACGACGCGACCCTGGTCAACCTCGGCAAGCAGGCCGTGGCGGCGGCCCGTGCCGGTGCCGACGTCATCGCCCCGTCGGCGGCGATGGACGGCCAGGTCCAGGCGATTCGCCGTGCCCTGGACGATGCCGGTTTCACCCATATCCCGATCATGGCGTATTCCACCAAGTTCGCCTCGGCCCTCTACGGCCCGTTCCGCGAAGCCGGTGGCAGCGCGCTCAAGGGCGACCGCAAAAGCTACCAGATGAACCCGATGAACCGCCGCGAAGCCGTGCGTGAATCGCTGCTGGACGAGCAGGAGGGCGCGGATGCACTGATGGTCAAGCCCGCCGGCGCCTACCTCGACATCATCCGCGACATCCGCGAAGCCTCGCGCCTGCCGGTGGCGGCGTATCAGGTGAGCGGCGAGTACGCGATGATCAAATTCGGCGCCCAGGCCGGCGCGATTGATGAAGACCGCGTGGTGCGCGAGACCTTGGGCTCGATCAAGCGCGCGGGTGCGGATTTGATCTTCACCTACTTCGCGATGGATTTGGCATTGGCCGGCATCTAAACGTGCCTCCACTGTAGGAGCTGGCTTGCCGGCGATAGCATCACCTCGGTGTTACTAAACACCGAGGTGCCTGTGCCGGCAAGCCAGCTCCTACGGTTTTGTGGGGTGTCAGCGCTGTGTGAACGTCAGGTTCAATTCCAACCCCGCAAAGGTTGTCGCAAAGCTGCGGCGCAACCAGTTCTGCGTTTTGCGGGTTACTGGCGAGCGCGCAAGGTGGGCGAACCCTGGTTAGACTTACCGGTCGATATCTGCAATGCCCCGGCCGTCGCCACCCAAGGAAGCTCCATGTACCCAAGCCGACTGATCCTGTGCCTTGCCACTTTACTGGTACTGGCCGGTTGCTCTACCACACGCAACCCGCAACAGCCGGAACGCAGCGAGGCCGAGGTGAAGGCGCAGATTGTGCGCCTGCTGCCGGCCAAGGTGCCGGACCGCAATGGCTGGGCCCAGGACATCTACACCGCCTTCGACACCCAGAAAATCTACCCCAGCACGGAAAATATCTGTGCCGTGCTGGCGGTCACCGAGCAGGAGTCCACCTACCAGGTCGACCCGCCTGTGCCGAACATGGGCAAGATCGCCCAGGACGAGATCCTGCGGCGCGCCGGGAAAATCCACGTACCGGCCTTTGTCGTGCGCAGCGCGCTGCAACTGCGCTCGCCCACCGGCAAGACCTACGCCGACCGCCTGAGCGCGGCGCGCACGGAGAAGGACCTGAGCGGCATCTTCGACGACTTCATCAGCATGGTGCCCCTGGGCAACACACTGTTTGGCGGGTTCAACCCGGTGCACACCGCCGGCCCGATGCAGGTGAGTATCGACTTTGCGCAGAAACAGGCACGGGGTTATCCCTATACGGTGGACGGCAGTATTCGCCGCGAGGTATTCACCCGGCGTGGCGGCATGTACTTCGGCATTGCGCATTTGCTCGGTTACCCGGTGAACTATGACCAGCCGCTGTACCGCTTTGCCGACTTCAATGCCGGTTGGTACGCCAGCCGCAATGCCGCGTTCCAGGCGGCTGTCAGCCGCGCCTCGGGCACCGAGTTGGCGCTGGATGGGGATTTGATTCGCTACGGTTCATTGCTCCCCGGCACCACCGAATTGGCAGTGCGTTCATTGGGCGGGAAGCTGGATATGCGCAACCCCAGCATCCGCAGTCAACTGGAGCAGGGCGAGCAACTGGATTTCGAGGACACCACCCTCTACAAGCGCGTGTTTGCCCTGGCCGACAAGGCCGCGGGCAAACCGATGCCACGGGCGATCCTGCCGGGCATCGTGCTCAAGAGCCCCAAGATCACTCGCAACCTCACCACGGCGTGGTTCGCCAAGCAGGTGGATGAGCGTTATCAGCGGTGCATGAAGCGCTGATCAGCTTTGTGGTGAGCGGGCTTGTCCCGCGCTGGGGTGCGTAGCAGCCCCAATCAAAGACACTGAGGACTTTCAGGTGTCACTCTGCGGCTCATTCTGGGGGGGCTTCGCACCCCAGCGCGGGGCAAGCCCGCTCACCACAGGGCGGCTCTTCACAACAAAGCGGCGCCACAGCCACACCCACAACCACACCACCGGAAACGCCAGGATCACGAACGGCAGTACATAGGCCGACCGCTCCAGGGCGTCGGCAGTGCCGTCCACCAGGTTGTCGCCCAAGCTGCTGAACATGCGGCTGAACCTCGACTGCTGGTTTGCACCATCGGAGGAGCGGAAGTTCAGGGTCACACGATTGGTATCGAGGCGGCGTTGCTGGCCGGCGGCAACCTGTGCCAGTTCCTGCAGCTCGTTTTCAATGCCCGCCTGTTCCTTGCTTAAGGCAATCAGGTCACTGACGGTGATGTCCTTGCGTTTGGCCAGTTCGTCGAGGCGTTGCTGCTGGGCTTGCAGACGGTCCTGGCGACGGCGCACATCGGCAACGGCATCGGCCAGGTCTTCGGCGGTGGTGATGCGCTGGCCGAGTTTGCCACCTTCAGCGGCCATCGTGACCATCGGCTCCACGCCGGTCGGCGCGATGCGCAGGATGATCTGGCCGCCGCTGTCGTTTTCGGTGATGCCGAGAATATTGCAGGCACCAAAACGCGCGGTTTCGCAGGCTTCGCGAGTGGCCTGCATGCGCGGTGAAAGCAAGGCGCCGGGAAGGGCCAGGCTCAGTTCGTGTTCGTAGGCCAATTGCGCGCCGGCACGGCTTTGTTCGCCGTTGATCACCCGTGCGGGCGAGTGGTCACTGGGCGAGCAGCCAACCAGGGCCAAGCCGGCCAGCAGTGTCAAAAGAGGGGCACGAAGTGCGAGGGATTTGCCGTCCGGGTGGCGCATTGCAGTTCCTTGAGGGAGTTGATGCGGCGATTAAAGCGGGTCTGGTGGATTAACGCAAAGCATCGCGGGGGATTTGCGCGGTAGATGGTAATGGCTGCTGCTTGCGGCCAGGCGTACATCTCAACCTTCACTCCAGGGAAGAATCCGCCATGATCACTCACGCCGTACCTGAAGGTTTTGTTTCATTGCCCCGCAGCAGTCCATTGCTGGATCTGCTCGGCCCGGCCTATTGCCGAGGGGAGGGCCTGCAACTGGAGATCGGCCTGCGTGCCGACAATCGCCACGCCAATGGACGCGGCACCGTGCATGGGGGCGTGTTGGCGACCCTGGCGGACATCGGCATGGGTTACGCGATGGCCTTTTCCAGCGAGCCGCCACTGCCGTTGATTACTGCGAGCATGACCTTGGATTACCTGGGGGCGGTGCAGGTCGGGGAGTGGATTGTAGTGCGGTTGGAGCATCACAAGCGGGGGCGGCAGATGGCGTTTGCCACGGTGAGCTTGCAGGTGGGGGAGAAGGTGGGGGAGAAGGTGGGGGAGAAGGTGGGGGAGAAGGTGGTGGCGCGGGCGAATGCGGTGTTTGCGGTGCCCCAATCCGACAGGCAATAAAGATCAAATGTGGGAGCGGGCTTGCTCGCGAAAGCGGTGAGTCAACCATGAATCTGGTGACTGACACACTGCGTTCGCGAGCAAGCCCGCTCCCACATTTGAACTGCGTTTTTCAGATAGAACCCATTAAGAAAAGGCCTGGTTTTCGTGGAACCAGGCCTTTTCCGTGTTGCTCTTTGAATCAGTTGCGTTCGAGGGCGAGGGCTACACCCTGGCCGCCACCGATGCACAGGGTCGCCAGGCCTTTCTTGGCATCGCGTTTGATCATTTCATGCAGCAGCGTCACCAGCACGCGGCAGCCTGAGGCACCAATCGGGTGGCCAATGGCGATGGCGCCGCCGTTGACGTTGACCTTATCGGCGTCCCATTCCAGCTCTTTGCCCACTGCCAGGGATTGCGCGGCGAAGGCTTCGTTGGCTTCGATCAGGTCCAGGTCGCCCAGGCTCCAACCGGCTTTGTCCAGGCACCGGCGGGTGGCCGAGACCGGGCCAATGCCCATGATGGCGGGGTCGACGCCGGCGTTGGCATAGCTGGCGATACGTGCCAGCACTGGCAAACCGAGGGTCTTGGCCTTGTCGGCACTCATCAGCAGCACCGCAGCGGCGCCGTCGTTGAGGCTGGAAGCGTTGCCGGCGGTGACGCTGCCGTCTTTCTTGAACGCCGGTTTGAGCTTGGCCAATGACTCGGCAGTGGTGCCGGCGCGAGGCTGTTCATCCACAGCGAAGGCCACAGGATCGCCTTTACGCTGGGGAATCAGGATCGGGGTGATCTCATCGACAAAGCGGCCTGCTTCAATAGCAGCAGCGGCTTTTTGCTGAGACGCCGCAGCGAACGCATCCTGGGCTTCACGGCTGATGCCGTACTTGTCCACCAGGTTCTCGGCGGTGATGCCCATGTGGTAATCGTTGAACGCATCCCACAGACCGTCGGTGATCATGCTGTCGACCATTTTGGCGTGGCCCATGCGCAAACCGGTGCGCGCGGCGGGCAGCACATACGGAGCCAGGCTCATGTTCTCCATGCCGCCGGCGATGATCACCTCGGCGTCACCGCAACGGATGGCCTGGGCGCCCAGGTGCAGGGCCTTGAGGCCCGAGCCGCAGACTTTGTTCAAGGTCAGGCTCGGCACAGCATGAGGCAGGCCGGCAAGGATCGAAGCCTGGCGCGCCGGGTTCTGGCCGCTGCCTGCGGTGAGCACTTGGCCGAGGATCACTTCATCCACTTCGGCGGGGTCCAGGCCGGTCTGTTCCAACAGGCGACGGATCACGGCGGCGCCCAGTTCCGGTGCCGGAATGTTCGCCAGCGAACCCTGGAAGCTGCCCACGGCGGTGCGGGTGGCAGCAACAATCACGACGTCTTGCATGGAATCTGTCCTCACTGGAAGTGCATTTCTGGAACGTGGTCCGGGACGATCAGTTTACCGGCGGTCTTGCTCACAATCTCTTCAACGCTGACGCCAGGTGCGCGTTCCTTGAGGACAAAAGCGCCATTTTCGATTTCCAGGTACGCCAGGTCGGTCAATACACGCTTGATGCAGTTGGCGCCGGTCAGCGGCAGGCTGCACTGGCTGAGCAGTTTGGACTCACCGTCCTTGGAGGCGTGGGTCATGATCACGATGATGTTTTCTGCACCGGCCACCAGGTCCATGGCGCCGCCCATGCCTTTGACCAGCTTGCCGGGGATCATCCAAGAGGCAATGTTGCCTTGCACGTCGACTTCGAATGCGCCGAGTACGGTGAGGTCGACGTGGCCACCACGGATCATCGCGAAGGACTCGGCGGAAGAGAAGATCGACGCACCGATACGTGCGGTCACGGTCTGCTTGCCGGCGTTGATCATGTCGGCATCAATTGTCTCTTCGGTCGGGAATGGTCCCATGCCAAGCAGGCCGTTTTCCGATTGCAGCATCACTTCCATGCCTTCGGGGATGTAGTTGGCCACCAGGGTCGGAATGCCGATGCCCAGGTTGACGTAGTAACCGTCCTGCATTTCGCGGGCGACGCGTTGAGCCATTTGTTCGCGGGTAAGAGCCATTTTATGAGTCCTTATTGTTCGGGCTGGGGGCGGATTATTTGCGCACGGTGCGCTGTTCGATGCGCTTCTCGAACGTGCCGCAGATGATCCGGTCGACGTAGATGCCAGGGGTGTGGATCTGCGCCGGGTCCAGCTCGCCCGGTTCGACGATTTCCTCGACTTCGACCACGGTGATCTTGCCGGCGGTGGCGGCCAGCGGGTTGAAGTTCTGGGCGGTGTGGCGGTAGATGACGTTGCCGAAGTGGTCGGCTTTCCAGCCTTTGACAATGGCGAAGTCGCCGGTAATGGATTCTTCCATCAGGTACGGGCGACCGTTGAATTCGCGGGTCTCCTTGCCTTCGGCGACTGGGGTGCCGACGCCGGTGGCGGTAAAGAAAGCCGGGATGCCGGCGCCGCCTGCGCGCATTTTTTCGGCCAGGGTGCCTTGGGGGGTCAGCACCACTTCGATTTCGCCGCTGAGCAACTGCTTCTCGAACAGCGCGTTTTCGCCGACGTAGGACGCGATCACCTTGCTGATCTGCTTCTCTTCGAGCAGCACGCCCAGGCCAAAGCCGTCGACGCCGCAGTTGTTGGATACCACGGTCAGGTCGCGGGTGCCTTTGCGCTTGATCTCGGCGATGAGGTTTTCCGGAATACCGCACAGGCCAAAGCCACCGGAAAGCACGGTCATGCCATCTTCCAGGCCTGCCAGCGCTTCTTCATAGGACGCCACGCGTTTATCGAAACCTGCCATATGCACCTCTTTTATTGTTTGTGGGCCAGCCAATGAACCGAGTGTTGCTCCGACGGATTGATTTGTTAAGTTGTTTTTTAAGGTTGATTGATTTAAAAAACAGCATAGTTGCCCAACCGTTTGGAGACGCGCCATGACAGTTAAACAGATGCGGGCGTTTCTCGCCGTGGCCCAAAGCCTGAGTTTTGCCGCCGCCTGTGAGCGCCTGCACCTTTCCCAGTCGGCGCTGAGCCTGACCATCAAGGGCCTGGAAGAAGGCCTGGGCGGGCGCCTGTTCAGCCGCAATACGCGCAATGTCGCGCTGACCCCTGAAGGTGAATCCCTGCTGCCCCTGGCTCGCCGGTTGATTGCCGATTGGGACAACGCCGAGGACGAACTGCGCCAGCGCTTCACCCTGCAGCGTGGGCGGGTCACGGTGGCGGCGATGCCCTCGTTTGCGGGCAACCTGTTGCCACCGATCCTGAAGATATTCCGCGCCCGGTACCCGCAGGTGAATGTCACGGTGCATGACTTGATCAACGAGCAAGTGCTGGAGATGGTGCGCGACCGGCAGGTGGAACTGGGCGTAGCGTTTGAGCCTGCTGAAGGTTCATCACTGGCGTTTACGCCGTTGTACCTCGATCGCTTCATCGCCGTGGTGCCGGGTGATTCGCCCTTGGCTGCCTGCGCCGAAATCGATTGGATAACCTTGCTGGAGCAGCCATTTATCACGTTGCAACGACCGTCGACAGTACGGGTGATGCTGGAAGAACACTTGGGCGCTTTACAGATGAAGTTACCGGTCGCCCTGGAAAGCCATCAGCTGGCGACAGTGGGCAAGATGGTCGCGAGTGGTTTGGGCGTCAGCGCGGTGCCGGCGTTGTGCGCACGCCAAATGGAGGAGGCGGGCGCCCATTGCATTACCTTGAGCGATCCGGTGATCGAACGGCCGATTGGTGTGCTGACCAAGCCAGGGCATGAACTCTCGGCAGCGGCGCAAGTATTGTTTGATATTTTCCGGGATGAAGCGGCAAAAGGGCGGTTTCCGGCATTGTTATAACTCAGGCATTAAAAAGCCCGCTTGAATGAACAAGCGGGCTTAAGTATTTAATGCTGTGTTATCAGCAGTATCTATCAATCACCTTAACATGCGATTGGCCCTTGAGGTTCTGCCATTCGGTATTAAGTGTGTGGAAGACTTGCTCGATAAAGTTGCGATCGGCCGCCGCTTTCTTGCCGACATAACCCTGGCCGCGGCGGTACATCTTCAGGCGCGCCGCCAGTTCGCGGTTATTGCGGTCGAACTCGGCTTCTTCGGTGTGGGGCGCCAGGCAGTCAATTTGGACTTCGCCCGATTTGCCAATCCACAGGATATGGTCGTCGAGTGTGTCTTTCTGCGCTGCGAACATCTCAGCCAATTCATCGATAGTTGGTTGGTTGTTCAGATTCATGTGTAAGCCCCTTGACCAGTTGGCGATCTATCAGTTGGTTCGTTAAAACATCTTTAGTTGTCTCCGGTTGCGAAAACCGGGCGTCAGCGACTGTCTGCCGAGTACGGGCAGGGTCTTGAACCTGATGCATGTAGTCTTGCTGATGAACTGCTACGCAATGCTTTCATAACGAAGACAAGCCGCATTTGAGCGCCTTGTACCGAGCCCTTCGGGCCGGTCAGCTTCATCAATCCGCCTTGTGGGCAGTGCACATCCGGAAAAAACAGCTCGGCGGTCAGACGAGCTTGTTCAAAACGCTTGTTGCCAACGCTCCCGATCCGGGAGACGTCTCGATAATGCAAGGACAAAAACGTTACGTCAACGGTTATGTAGTGATTATTTTTGCTCACTACATAAATTGCCGTGGGGACGGGAGAATGCGGGAAAACGTGACTTGGGCGTCATTTTCTGGAGGGGTGAGTCGTAGAACCGAGAGGATGAATTCAACACAAAACACTGTAGGAGTCGGCTTGCCGGCGATAACGGTTTTTGACCCGTGGTGAATGGGTTATTGCAAACGATCGGTCAACAGCGGCAACAGTCGCTCGCACGACGCCTCGATCTTCACTTGCAACAGCTCATCCCCGCGGGTCTTGCCCAGGTTGATGGCAATCACGGGCTTGCCCCGTTCGACCATGGCTTTGCACAGGCGAAACGCCGAATAAGCCATCAGCGATGAGCCCACCACCAGCAACCCCTCGGCATGCTCAACCGCGTTCATTGCCCAGGCGGCTGTCGCCGGCGCTACGTTCTCGCCAAAAAACACTACGTCGGGCTTCAAGCGCTCGCCATTGCAATGGGGGCAGCGGGGAACCTGAAAATGTTCTTCAAACGCAGGGTCGAGCAAGGTATCGCCATCCGGTGCCTGCACCGCATGCACCTGCGCCAGGTAGGGGTTGTCGATTTCCATCTGCCGCTGGATCACACCGCGCTCGCTGCGCAGTTGGCAGTCCAGGCACAGCACCCGGTGCAGGCTGCCGTGCAGTTCGATCACATCATGGCTGCCGGCCTGGTCATGCAGGGTGTCGACGTTTTGCGTGATCAGCCCGCTGATACGCCCACGTTGTTGCAACGTCGCCAGCGCCAGGTGCGCCGGGTTCGGTTGCGCGATGCGTACCCTCGGCCACCCCAGCATTGCCCGGGCCCAGTAACGGCGCCGTGCCTGCGGGGTGGCGAGGAATTCCTGGTACATCATTGGCGCCTTGCCACGACGCACGCCTTCACTGTCGCGGTAATCGGGAATGCCCGAGGATGTGCTGATCCCCGCACCGGTCAGCACCACGAAGCGCCGTCCGGCCATGGCCCGTTGCAGGGTGTCGAGGTGGTCTTCTTGATGTTCCAGCGTATCGAGCATGGGTTCCCCTATTCGCCGCGGATGTACTGCTCCAGTTGTTTGATCAGGTCTGCCTGGTCGGCAATGGCTTCTTTCACCAGGTCGCCGATGGACAGCAGGCCCAGCAGTTTGCCGTCTTCGACCACGGGCAGGTGGCGCAGGTGACTGTCGGTCATGATGTTCATGCACTCATCGACTTTTTTATGGGTGTCGACGGTGATGACTGGAGAGCTCATTACCTCATGGACCTTGGTGGTGACTGATGACAGCCCCTTGAGCATGATTTTGCGTGCGTAATCTCGTTCGCTGATGATGCCCACCACCACGCCATCCTGGACGACCGGCAAGGCCCCGACGTTTTTCTCCGACATCCGGACCAGTGCTTCAAACACGGTATGGTCGTGCTTGATGGTATGGACGTCCTGGTTTTTCTGGTCCTTGGCTTTGAGCACTTGTGCAACGGTTTTCATGGCGGCCACTCCGGTATTGTTGTTGGTGAGTCAGGGTCCCCTTACAGAATCCTAGACGGCCCACGCTGGGGCAAGGTCCAAAGCGGCGTTAAACCCGTCGAAAAACGTCATTCGCCGGATTTTTTCGCCGCTTACCCAGCATTTGTCGGCTTTTTAGCGCGCTTGGGGCTGGCTGCCGTTTTGCGTGGCGCGCTTTTACGTTTGTTTTTCCACGGCGTGGCACCTCGACCTGCCGGGCTGGCGGGGCCGGTGATGGTCATGCGCATGCCATTGCAGCGCGCCACTTGCTTGCTCATCCAGGCCGCCTGTTTGGCGACGAATTCTTCCAGGCTCATTTCGCCACTTTGCACCATGTCCAGGGCCTGCTCCCAGATTGCGGTGGTACCGGGGTCGGCGATGGCACGGGGCACCGCGTCGATCAGGCTGAATGCCGCCGGTGTGGCCGACAGTGCCTTGCCGTTCTTTACCAAGTAACCACGGTCCAGCAGGCCCTGGATAATGCCGGCGCGAGTGGCTTCGGTGCCGATGCCGGTGGTGTCCTTGAGCTTTTGCTTGAGCAGCGGGTCTTCCACCAGCTTGGCGACGTTCTTCATGGCCTTGATCAGGTCGCCTTCGGTAAAGGGCTTGGGCGGTTGGGTCCACAGGTCCTTGAGGTTGACCTTGGCCACCGCGTAGTCCTGGCCCTGCGCTAATGTCGGCAGCGCCTGGGGGGCGGGGGCTTCGCGCCCCTTGGCCGGCGCCAGGGCTTCGGGCAAGGCGCGTTTCCAGCCTGGCTCGATCACTACCTTGCCCACCGCGCGTAACGCTTGGCCTGCACACTCAAAATCTGCCTGGGTGCGATCGTATTCATGGTTGGGCAGGAATTGCGCCAGGTAGCGCGCACGAATCAGGGTGTAGACCGCACGATGCTTACCGGTGAGTTGCCCGACATCCTTGCCGGCGCCGGTAGGGATGATGCCGTGGTGGGCGCTGACCTTGGCATCGTTCCACGCCCGTGAGCGGCGTTGCGGGTCGATATGTGGCATCAGCTCGTTTACGGCTGCATCAGCGCGCCCCAGCGCAGCAAGAATCGTCGGCGCGTCACTGTGCTGGCTCAGTGGCAGGTAGCCGCAATCGCTGCGCGGGTAGGTGATGGCTTTGTGGGTTTCATACAGCGATTGGGCGATATCCAGGGTTTCCTGCGCGCCGAGCCCCAGTTTCTTCGAGCAGATTTCCTGCAGGGTGCCCAGGTCAAAGGGCAGGGGAGCGACTTCGCGCATGCGCTCGGTACGCAGTTTCACCAGCCGTGCGGTGGCGGCATTGGCCATGGCATCGGCTGCGTCTCGTGCCAGTTGCGGGTTGAGGCACCGGCCCTGGTCATCACAGGCATCCTCGGCCGCGCGCCACTGGGCGGTGAACGTCATGCGTTCGTGGCGCAAGTCGACATCGATCGCCCAGTACGCCACCGGCACAAAATCGGCAATGCTGCGGTCGCGGTCCACCACCAGGCGCAAGGTAGGCGTTTGCACCCGTCCCACGGGCAAGACGCCTTGGTAACCGGATTGGCGCCCCAACAAGGTAAACAAACGACTCATGTTCATGCCGATAAGCCAGTCGGCGCGGGAACGGCCCAGGGCCGAGTGATACAGGCTGAAGGTCTCGGCGCCGGGCTTGAGGGCCGCCAGGGCCTTGCGAATGGAGGCGTCGTCGAGGGCCGACAGCCACAGACGCTGGATCGGCCCGCGATAGCGGCAATGTTCCACCAGCTCGCGGGCGATCATCTCGCCTTCGCGATCGGCGTCGGTGGCGATCACCAATTCTTGGGCTTCTCCCAGCAAACGCTTGACCGCCTTGAACTGGCTGGCGGTCTTGGGCTTGACGCGCATCTTCCATTTTTCCGGGACGATGGGCAGGTCGGCCAGCACCCAGCGTTTGTACTTGGCGTCGTAGGCGTCGGGTGGGGCGGTTTCGAGCAGGTGGCCGATGCACCAGGTGACCGTGACCCCGTTGCCCAGCCAGCACCCGTCGCCACGGCGGCTGGCACCGAGCACGGCCGCGATATCTTTGGCCTGGGAGGGTTTTTCACAGAGGTACAGCCGCATGGTCATCACATCAGATCGGGTTGATGCCTTGCAGGATGCTCAGTTGGACGGCTTTGATCAACCATTATCTGTATGGATGTACAGCAATTTGTGTGGCGCCACAAAATGACTGTGGGAGCGGGCTCGCTCGCGAAGGCGGTGGGTCAGTCAACTCATCTGTGACTGATCCACCGCCTTCGCGGGCAAGCCCGCTCCCACAGGGGATCTCCAGTGTTCAGGAGACCGGGTCAGTTGTTATCGATATCCACGTGCCGTGTTTCTTTCAGGCAGAACATCCCCACGATCAGGCTTACCCCGGTCACTACCACCGGGTACCACAGGCCGTAGAAGATATCGCCGGTGTACACCACCAGGGCAAACGACACGGTCGGCAGGAACCCGCCAAACCAGCCGTTACCGATGTGGTAGGGCAGGGACATCGAGGTGTAGCGGATGCGCGTCGGGAACAGTTCGACCATCAGCGCCGCCAGCGGGCCGTAGCACATGGCGGCAATCAGGATCAGCGCCACGATCAGCACCACCACCATGGTCTTGTTGACCTGCGCCACATCCGCCGAAGACGGGTAGCCGGCCAGGGTCACGGCGCCACGCAGGGCTTTTTCGTCGAACCCGTCGATACGCACGTCGCCCACACTCACTTGCACCGGGCTGCCGGCCGGTGCGGAGGCGCTGCTGTAAGGCAGGCCTTGCTTGACCAGGAAGGTCTTGACCTTGTCGCACGGGCTGTCGAATTTGGCCTTGCCCACCGGGTCGAACTGGAAGGTGCAGGTCGCCGGGTCGGCCAATACGGTGATCGGGGCCTGGTGACTGGCTTGGTCCATCGCCGGGTTGGTGTAGTGCGCCAGGCTCTTGAAGATCGGGAAGTACAGCGCGGTCGCCAGCAGCAGGCCGAGCATCAGCACCGGCTTGCGGCCCACCTTGTCCGACAGCCAGCCGAAGAAGATGAAGAACGGCGCGCCAATGACCACGCTGATGATCAGCAGCATGTTGGCGAGGGCCGGGTCCATTTTCAGGAACTGGGTGAGGAAGAACAGCACATAGAACTGCGCCGCGTAGAAGGTCACCGCCTGGCCGCCGTTGATGCTGAACAGGGCGATCAGCACGATCTTGAGGTTTTCCCATTTACCAAACGAATCGCGGATCGGCGACTTGCTGGACTTGCCTTCCTCTTTCATTTTCAGGAACGCCGGCGACTCATGCAGGCTCATGCGAATCCAGGTGGAAATACCCAGCAGCACGATGGAGAACAGGAACGGAATGCGCCAGCCCCAGACTTCGAACTGGTCACCGGTGAAGTAACGGCAGGCCAGCACCACCAGCAACGACAGCAGCAGGCCGAGGGTCGCGGTGGACTGAATCCAACTGGTGTGGAACCCACGCTTGCCCGCTGGCGCATGCTCCGCCACATAGGTGGCCGCGCCGCCGTATTCACCGCCCAGCGCCAGGCCTTGCAGCATGCGCAGCACGATCAGGATGATCGGCGCGGCAATGCCGATGCTGGCGTAGGTCGGCAACAGCCCGACACAGAAAGTCGCCACGCCCATCAAGATGATAGTGACGAGGAAGGTGTATTTGCGCCCGATCATGTCGCCCAGCCGGCCAAACACCAGCGCGCCGAACGGCCGCACTACAAAGCCGGCCGCAAAGGCCATCAAGGCAAAGATGAACGCCGTGGTGTCGTTGACCCCGGCAAAGAACTGCTTGCTGATCACCGCCGCCAGGGCGCCGTAGAGGAAAAAGTCATACCACTCGAACACCGTCCCCAGGGACGAGGCGAAGATGACCTTCTTTGAGTCGTTGCGGGTGATGACGGTGTTGACCGCCGAACCCAGGGGTTGAGCATGTTCTGACATCGGGTAGCCCTCACAGTGATTATTTATTGTTGTTCCACTGTCGGCGCCAGGTCTGGCGCCGCTATTCAGATTGCATGAACCAGTTCTTTCTCCGGGGCGAGACTCCTTGTATTCGGCGAAAGGATCAGCTGCGCGGCCTTCTCCGCGATCATCAGCGTAGGTGAACAGGTGTTGCCGGACGTGATGCGCGGCATGACAGAGGCATCGGCAATGCGCAAGCCAGGCACGCCATGCACCCGCAGTTGCGCATCCACCACCGCGTCTTTATCGCTGCCCATGCGGCATGTGCCAACCGGATGAAAGATAGTAGTACCGATACGCGCGGCGGCTTCATGCAATTCGTCTTCGGTTTGCAGCGAATCGCCTGGCAGGTATTCCACTGGCTTGAACTGGCTCAGCGCCGGGGCGGCGACGATACGGCGTGTCAGGCGGATCGCATCAGCGGCCACCCGCAAATCTTCCGGATGGCTGAGGTAATTGGGGCGGATCAGCGGTGCATCCGCCGGGTTGGCCGAGCGAATGTCGATGCGTCCGCGACTTTGCGGGCGCAAGTCGCAGACCGATGCGGTAAACGCCGGGAATGCGTGCAGCGGTTCGCCGAAACGCTCAAGTGACAGCGGCTGCACGTGGTATTCGAGGTTGGCCGAGGTCTGTTCCGGACCCGAGCGGGCAAATGCGCCGAGCTGGCTGGGCGCCATCGACAATGGGCCGCTGCGGTCATACAGGTAGCGCAGGCCCATGCCCATCTTGCCCCATAGCGTGCCGGCGATCTGGTTGAGGGTGCGGGCGTTTTCCAGTTTGTAGATCAGCCGCAGTTGCAGGTGGTCCTGCAAGTTGCCACCAACGCCCGGCAGTTCATGCAGTACGTCGATGCCCAAGGGTTTGAGCACACTGGACGGACCGATTCCCGAACGCTGCAAGATGCCTGGCGACCCCACGGAGCCGGCGCACAGGACGATCTCCTTGCGTGCCTTCCAACTCAGTTGCTGGCCCTGCTGGCGTCCGATTACCTGGGAGGCGCGGCCGTTTTCCAGCAGTACGCGGTCGACCTCCACTTCGGTCAATACTGTCAGGTTGGGGCGTTGACGGACCGGCTTGAGGAACGCCTTGGCCGCATTCCAGCGCACCCCGGCCTTCTGGTTGACCTGGAAGTAGCCGCAGCCTTCGTTGTCGCCCTGGTTGAAGTCATTGATGTTGGCAATACCACTTTGCGCCGCCGCATCACGGAAAGCATCGAGGATCGGCCAGTGCAGGCGCTGCTGTTCGACGCGCCATTCACCGCCATCGCTGTGGAATTCCGAGCCGCCGGCAAAATGGTTTTCGCTCTGCTTGAACAGCGGCAGCACGTCTTTCCAGGCCCAACCCGCGTTGCCTTCTGCGGCCCAGCCGTCGTAATCCTGGGCCTGGCCGCGCATGTAGATCATGCCGTTGATGGAGGAGCAGCCGCCCAGCACCTTGCCCCGTGGGTAACTCAGCGCACGGCCTTGCAGGCCTTCCTGGGCTTCGGTCTTGAAGCACCAGTCGGTGCGCGGGTTGCCGATGCAGAACAGGTAGCCGACGGGAATGTGGATCCAGGGGTAGTTGTCACGGCCGCCGGCTTCAAGCAGCAGCACGCGATGGGCAGGGTTGGCGGACAGTCGATTGGCCAGCAGGCAGCCTGCGGGGCCGGCACCTACGACGATGTAATCGAATTCAGCAGTAGCAATGGGCATCTGAGGCCTCGCTTGTTTTTCTTATTGGCTCCATCCTAGTTGTTAGTTTTCGTCTTAAAAATGTTAGTTTTTACCCAGCTGCTGTGCGTTTTTAAACAGCATGACCCTTGGGGCTTTGCTCAATGTAGTGAGCGAGCTTGCTCGCGCTGGGGCGCGAAGCGGCCCCTTCTGCATGCAAACGCGGTTTTTCAGATGCAACGAGGCTTCCGGTTTTGGGGCTGCTGCGCAGCCCAGCGCGAGCAAGCTCGCTCACCACAGGTACCGGGTACAGCTTTAGACAGTATTTATGTCCAAGTTAGGGAGGCGTCATGTTCGACTGGAACGACCTGCGGTATTTTCTGGAGCTGCAGCGCAGCGGCCGCTTGCTCACCGCCGCGCAACGTCTGAAAACCACGCATGCCACCGTGGCCCGGCATATCGAGGCGATCGAGAAAAGCCTCGGCACCGCGCTGTTCGTGCAGCATGCCCAGGGCTACGAACTGACGCCGGCCGGCGAAGCGCTGCTCAAGCACGCCGAAGCCATGGAAAACGTCGCGCTGTTGGCCGAAGACGAACTGACCCACTCCGCCGCGCCCTTGGGCAAGATCCGCCTCGGCGTGGCCGAAGGCTTGGGCGTGATGTTCCTGGCCAGTCGTATGGGTGGGCTATTTGATCGCTACCCCGGGTTGGAAGTGGAATTGGTGGCGGTGCCACGCTTTGTCAGCATTCTCAACCGCGAAGCGGAGATCAGCATCCACCTCGAACGCCCCAGCGTCGATCAACTGGTCACCCGCAAACTCACCGACTACCGCCTGGCCCTCTACGCCAGCCGTGCCTATCTGGACCGCAACCCACCGATCGAAAAGCGCGAAGACCTCGCCGCGCACGCGTGGATCGATTACGTGGACGACTTGCTGTTCAGCCAGGAACTCAAATTCCTCAGCAGCTTCTGCCGCAACCCCAAGGTGGTGTTCCACAGCACCAGCGTGATTGCCCAGCACCAAGCCGCGCGCTCCGGGTTGGGGATCGCGGTGTTGCCGTGCTTCATGGCGGCCGGCGACCCGGAACTGGTGCCGTTGCTGCCGGGGGAGGGGATCCAGCGCAGTTACTGGATCAGCTCGCGCAGGGAGTTGCACAAATCGGTGCGGCTGCGAGTGTTGTGGGATTACGTGGTGGAGTTGTGTGCGCGGGAGCAGGGGTTGTTGTTGGGCGAGGCCTGATGCCAGGCCTGCCCAACAGAGGGGTTAGAGTTTCACCACCTGATGCACCTGCTCCGCGCAAGCCCGTGCATCCTCAATCATTTTCCCGAACGCCTTACTGACAATCTCATCACGGCTCAACCAACGCACCTTCTGGCTCAGGCGATAGTGATAACGCAGCCCGCCATTCTCCTGCGAACCCTGCAGGTCCAAGTCATACCAAGGCGAACGTACCTGGCAACCCGGGATGGTTTTTTCCATCCGCCCGCCGCTCAGGGTGATGCTGTAGTCATGGGTTTGCGGGTTGCCCAGATCAAGCTCGGCCTGCTGCCCTTGGCGGCGGTAGTTGATAAAACCATCCCAACGACCCTTGAGCGATTCATCGCTATATACGTAGTCATTCGCCAGCTTTTCCAGCGCACGCTGATCATTCATTTTGGCCGTGACGGTATAGCCGTCATGCACCACAAAGCCGGTGGCCGGGCGAGTGATCTGGCAGTCGCTGATCTCGTTGCCGAAGTTGGCGCAGATGTCCTGGTCGGTGGCGGTGCTGCCTTGCTGGCGGTCGGCGACGCTCAGTTGCATCAGCGGCAGGCGATTGAAGGTGATCGTGGCCTGGGTCGCGCCATTGCCTTGTTTGTCGTAGTGCACCTGTTTGTCCAGGCGCAGGGTGGTTTCGGGGCGTTCCAGCGGGATATGTTCCTCGCGCACCTGACCCTGGGCGTCGTTGACCAGCACCCAGCGGTCCTGGATATCGGGCATGACCTGGCCGGGGGCGAACACCGGGTTGGTCGGGTCGAGCCACCACACCTGGCCGTCCACTTCGGCGCGCACGATGGCGTGGTTCGGCGCCTCGGTGCCGGGGATCAGTAGCGACTCGACCACATCGCCCCGGCTGACCCAGGCGGTCTCGGCCTTGATGCCAGTGGCCTTGAGCAAGGCGGTCAGCAGGATTGCCAGGTCCTTGCAGTCGCCATAACCGTGTTGTTCGATTTCAGCGAGGTTGAAGGGCACGTAGCCGCGCTCTGTCGCCCGCCAATCACCCAGGTAGCGATAGTGATCGTTGATGTGCTGCATCAATGCCGCGACCTGTTCGGCCGGCGCCAAACCGCGCACGGCAACCACGGCAGCAGCACCTTGTGGGGGCAGGTTGGCACCGAGGATCTGGTTGTAGCGCTGCGCGAACGCCCCGAAGTACGCCTGGCGCTCCAGAGCACTGCCTACCTCGATACGCGGGATGCGCAGCAACGCGGCGTTGGGGGCTTCGTTGATGTAGTTGAGGTAGGTCGGGGCCTTTTGCACCACGTCCAGGGTCTTGCCATTCTGCGACGGCGTTACGCTGAAACCCTCGAACAGTTCGCTGCGCCAGTGGATGGGGCGCTCGGCAGTAAAGCGCGCCTTGAACCGGTCGCGCCGCGCCGGGCTGGCGCCGAATTTGAGCACGTAGTGAAACTGGGTCATCAAGGGTTTGGCGGCGTGGTGCTCGCGTACGGTGTAGCGAATCTGCGTGCCGACGCGCAGGTTGGGGAAGGCCAGCGAGGTCTGTTTGTCGCGGCTGAAGCCCTGGTCCGGATTGGGCGCGGTGCGGGTGTCGATCTGCGTAGCATCCAGCGCCACTGGCTTGGCGCCGGGCTGGGTGGACTGCGCGCTGATCACTTCAAAGGTGTCGCCTTCGGAATAATCGAAGTCGATGCGCGAGAGCATTTCGCGGCCGCTCGGTTTGAGGATCGTATAGCGGTAGGTGGTGGTGCAGTCGGTACTGGCGTCGCGGTTGAAGTGGCAGTGCAGCTCGGTGTCGCTGGCCAGTGGTGCTTCGGCCAGGGGTTGCAGCGCGGCAAATACGCCAGGAGCAACAAGCCCCAGGCTGATGGCAATCAGGGGGCGGTGAAACGAAAAACGGTACATGGGCGCCTCGGGTGACACATTGAAACAGCTACCCGGTGGGTAGCGAGAAGGCGCTGGATGATAATGGATCGCAACTGGGAAAGCCAGGATTGTTCGACAATTTATATGGCTGAAAGGCCCGTCCTAGAGCCTTTTCTTTGATTTGTGTCAGTCGTTTCGCAGTTCGAAGTCGGCGCTGGCAAGCCTCTCGCCGTTGATCAACACATGGACGACATGCTTGCCGGGGTAATGCTTACGCGTGGTCAACTCGCGGATATGTTGCTCACGTCGGATGCTGTGAAGTTCGCCAGCGCCGAGGGTAAACGCCTTGAGTTTGAACACCTTTGCGGCACTGTGACCGGCGCTTTTCACGTAGTCGATGGCGTAGTCCACCACCAGTTTCTGTGGGGTAGTGGCGGTGGACTCCAGGCTGAACGACAGGTTGATGCGGTCGCCCAGGTTGATCACCGACGGCGTGACCTGTAGGTGGTGGATCTTCACCTCGGCCTTGGCGCCCGCACCCATGATCGTCAGCGCGCGTGTATTGCCTTGCTTGATCAGGCTGCGCAGGGCTTGGCGGGCGATCCAGGCGGTGTGAGGGTTCTCCAGGTTCCAGCCTTCGATCAGGCTGAGCACCCAGTCCGGGTGGTCCTTGGTGATGTCGTTGAGGTGGTTGGCCACGGACTTGCGTACGTAGAGGCTGTTGTCGGCCTTGAGGTTGTCGAGGATCGACGCACACAGCTCGGGGTTGGCCTGCACGTCGGCCAGGCGGAATGACCAGGGCAAGCGCGGCCGCGAGCCTTCGCTGGCGAGGCGACGCACGTGTTCGTTGTCATCCAGCGACCAGGCTTGCATCACCGCCAGCGTGCGCGGGAAGTCGTGCAGCAGAAAGTGGCGGATGGCGAATTCGGAGGAACCAAAGGTGGTGAAGTATTTAAGAGCAGCCATGGAGCGCTTGAAGTCGTGCAACCCGTAACTTGCCACGAAATGCGGCAGGAACAGGCTGACGAACGCGCTGTTCAAGCGTGGGGCCAACGCGTAAAGCACCTTTAGGGTTTGCGGGTAATCCAGCGGGATCACCGCATGCAGGCTCTCGCTGACCCGCGCCATGCGCTGCATCACCGACAACTCGGCCAACCCGGCCTTGGCGTGCTTGAGGAAGCCCTTGGCGTCGAACGCCGGGTACACCGCCGTCATCTCGGTGGCGATATGGTGCAGGCGTTCGACATTGAAGATTTCCTTCAGCGCCGGGGCAGCTTGTTCGGTCATCGATAATTCCTGGGCGGTTAAAGAAACCAGCGGTATTCCCGCGCATTGATCTCTTGTTGAAAGGCCAGGTGATCCTGGCGCTTGTTCTCGCAATACACGTCGACAAATTCAGCCCCCAGCTTATCGCGCAATACCGCGTGATGCTGCATGGCACGTACGGCGTCGAGCATTTCCAGGGGGAAGTCGGTGCCGCTGCTGCGGTCCTCGTTCAGCGGGGCGATGGGTTCGCGCTTGGCTTCCAGGCCATGCTCCAGGCCGACCAGGATCGCGGCCAGCACCAGGTAGGGGTTGGCATCGGCACTGGCCAGGCGATGCTCGATGCGCAGGTTGCGCGGGTCGGACTCGGGAATGCGCACGCACGCGTCGCGGTCTTCGAAGCCCCAGCTGGCGCGGGTGGCGGCATTCACCGTACCGCCCAGGCGGCGGAAGGCGTTGTGGTTGGGCGAGAAGATCGGCATGCAATGGGGCAACAATTCCAGGCAGCCGGCCACAGCGTGCCGCAGTGGGTGCTGCTGGTGCGCCGCCAGCAGGTTATTGCCCGCGCCGTCATACAGGCTCACATGCACATGCATGCCGCTGCCAGGGAATTGCAGGTAAGGCTTGGCCATGAAGCTGGCGCGGTAACCGTGCTTGAGCGCCACGCCACGGGTGCTGCGGCAGAACAGGGCGGCCCAGTCGGCGGCGCGCATGCCGTCGTCGAGGTGGCCGAAGTTGATCTCGAACTGGCCTGGGCCGATTTCGGCGGTGATCACCGTGATATCGATGCCTTGATCCTTGGCGGTTTGCGCCATGTCGTCCAGCACATCGCCGAAGCGCGACAGCCGTTCGATATGCAGGTTGGGCTGGTCATCGGCGTCATCGCTCAACGGGTCGCGGGCGAATTGCGGCAGGCCGTTGTCGAGTTTTTTGTCGAACAGGTAGAACTCCAGCTCAAACGCCACCACCGGGTGAATGCCCTTGTGCTGCAGGCGCTCCAGCACTTTGGCCAGGACTTCGCGGGGTTCGAACTCGATGGGGGCTTCGGTGCCGTCCGAAGTGATCAGCATCTGGCTCAAAGGCTGCGATTCCCAATTCACCGGCTTGAGCGTGCCCGGTACCAGGCGCCGGTTGGCGTCCGGGTCGCCGTCGTTGAAGCAGTAGTCGCCAATCTTGAACAACCCGCCCTGAGCCCCCAGCAGCACGGCATTCTGCGGCAGCTTCAAGGGGCTGCCGGCGGCGACTTTTTCCAGCATCTCGATGGGGTAGCGCTTGCCGTAGAAGTGCCCGGGAATGTCCAGGGCGATCAGGTCGACATAACGCACGTCGGGATGGTTCTGGCGAAAGGTCCGTACTTCGGCCAGTAACGTGGAGGCATGGCTTTTCACGGGTGTTGCTCCTAGTTGTAAACCCACAGCACGCGGGCGGGCAGGTCGGTCAGGTTGGCGTAGCGGCAATGGGCGAAGCTGGCCAGATGAAAGCTGTCGCCGGGGCCGAGGGTGACCGAGTCGGCCTCACCCTCGACCCACAGGGTCAACTCGCCCTCCAGCACAAAACCGGCCTGCTCGGCGCGATCACTCATGGTTTGTTCGCCACTGTTGGCACCGGGGGCCAACAGGCTGTCGAGCATCGAAAAGGCGCCGTTCATGCTCGGTGAGACGAGAATGTCGGTGATGCCATTGGCGTAATACACCGTGCGCCGCTCGTTGGGGCGGGTGATCCAGTTCACGGCCTTGGGCTTGGGCTGGCTATAGAAATAGGTGGTGGGCACGTCGAGGGCGTGGCTGATGGCGGTCAAATCCGCCACGGTTGGGCGGGACAAACCGCGCTCGACCTGGGACAGGAAGCCCACCGAACGCTCGATTTTTTGCGCCAACTGCGCGAGGGTGAGCTTCTTGTGCTTGCGCAGGTCGTGGATGAGTGCGGCGAGGGTGGCGAGTTCTTCTTGTGGGGTCATGAAATTTATTTCGATTAATTTCATGAAAAATTACAGGATTTATTTCATGGAGGCAATGAGCATGGATTTACACGCGCACTTGTTCGGGCTGGAACAGGCGCTACAGCAAAGCGCGACCCGTTCGGATACGAGGCAGTTGGCAAGATTGCTGGCCGATGATTTTGTTGAGTTCGGCGCCAGCGGCCATGTGTGGGGCAGCAAGGCCGAGGTGATCGACGGGCTGCAGGACGAGGTGTTTTCTGCGCGGAGCATGACCGAGTTCGTGGTGAAAATGCTGAGCGAGCATGTAGCGTTGGTCACCTATCGCTGTCACCGGAGCGGAGTCGGGACCTCGTTGCGCAGTTCGGTATGGCGGGCAGAAGAAGGGCAGTGGCAGATGGTGTTCCATCAAGGCACACCCTTGGCAGTTGATTAGCCATTGCGGTGGCGAGGGGGCTTGTTCCCGCCGGGCCGCGAAGCGGCCCCAACCCATTGGGGCAGTGAGAGGCCCGATGGAATGATCACGCATCGCAGCGGTCCGAACCTGGGTACGCATCATTCATTGAAGGAGCACCCATGAAAGCCAGATCCCTGATTGCCAGCCTGCTGGTCGCCACAAGCTTGTCCACCGCCAGCTTTATCGTGCAGGCCGGTGACACCCCCCAGGAAACCGTGCAACCTTCGAACATCAACACCCGTGACCTGAAAGAGGGTGACCGTGCGCCGGACATGCTGATGCGCAAGGAATCGGCCGTCAGCGACTGGAAAAAGCGCGGCCTCAAGCAGCCTGAGGAAGACAGCCAATGGACGCGGGTAGGCGATAAATTCGTGCTGCTCAAGACCACCAACGGCACCATTCTCGAGATCACCCCCGTCAAGAAATGACCGTGTCGGTAGTGCCTGCCCTGGGTTAAGGTAACCGGCCATACAGGCCGCGTTACCTTCAACGATCGAGAGCAGGATGCTTGCCACAATAAGAAACTACCCCCGCACCGTAAACCTGCTGCTTTCGGCCACGCTTATGCTGACGCTGGCCAAGGCCATCACCTTTCCCTACCTGGTGATTTACCTTACCCACCGCTTTGCCCTCGACATTACCCAGGTTGGCCTGGTCATCGGTAGCTCGCTGATCGTCGGCTCGTTGCTCAGCGTGTATGGCGGTTTCCTTGTCGACCGCATCAACAGCTACCGGTTGTTGCTGGGGCTGAGTGCGCTGTTTGTACTGGGCTTTATCGGCACGGTGCTGGTGCAGCATTTCTGGGTGTTCTATGCCTGCCTGATCCTGATCAACCTCGCGTACGCGGTGATCGATATCGCCGTCAAAGCCGGCTTTGCCAGCCTGTTGCCCGAAGGTGCGCGCAGCGAAGTCTTCTCCATCAAGTACACCCTTACCAATATCGGCTATGCGGTTGGGCCGGCGTTCGGGGCGATGGTGGCCAAGTTGGATATCAGTTTGCCGTTTGTGTTGTCGGCGCTGCTGGGGGTGGGGTTTTTCCTGCTGTACTGGCGTTGGGGCGACCGTCGGCTGACCACCGTCGAGGCCTTGCAAAAGCCTGCGCCATTCCTGGCCGTCGGCCGCGTATTGCTGCGCGACCGCCGCCTGGTCTGCTTCACCCTGGGAGGTGTACTCAGTGCCGTGGTGTTTGGCCAATTCACTGCGTGGCTGTCGCAGTACCTGGTGACGACTACCACCGCCGACTACACCTACACCGTTGTCAGCGCGGTGCTGACCACCAACGCGGTGTTGGTGATTGCCTTGCAATACGTGATCGGGCGGCGCATCTCGCATCGTTACCTGGGCCAGTGGCTGATCGCGGGCCTGGGCATGTTCATGCTGGGGGTGATCGGCTTTGCCTTGTCCACCAGCGTGCTGTGGTGGGTGCTGGCGATGGCGGTATTCACCGTAGGGGAGATCATCGTGTTCCCGGCCGAGTACATGTTCATTGATCGGATCGCCCCGGACCACTTGCGCGGCATGTACTACGGGGCGCAGAACCTGTCCAATCTGGGTGCCGCCTTGGGGCCGGTGTTGTGTGGGCTGGTGCTGGCGAGCCTGCCGGCCCCCTATATGTTCCTGATGCTGGGGGCGTTTATTGTGGCCGGCGGGGTGTTCTATTTCATTGGTGCGTCGTTGAAGGCAAGTCATCCAGCGTGAGCTTGCCCACGTTGTTGCTTTGCAATTCGTAGCGCAACTCTTCCACCATCTTTTCCACTTCTTGCGGGGTCTGCAGTCGGTTGGTGCTGATCCCGGTCACCACCAGGTCGACACGGCCGGTTTCGGCGTCGTAGACCTTGAGGGTCAGGGACGCGTCCCGGCACAACGTGAACTCACAAGTCAGTGGCGACAAGCCTTCTTCGATGCAGTTTCGCAGTTGGGAGAGGGTAAACATGCGGGTTCCTTCAGGGCGTAAAGTTCGACCCCTGAAGGGTATTGCTTGGCCTTCGCAGCAATAAGGCGAATTCGCACTAGCCGCACTAGTGCATTTGCACTGGCGAGGGCTACTTTTTAACCCGCAGTTCACCGGCAAACAGCCCGCGTTCACGGGCCCAGACGATTGCTGCGCTGCGGCTGTGCACACCCAGTTTGGAATACACCGTGGCCACGTGGTTACGCACCGTGTTGGGCGCCAGTTTCAAGCGCGAAGCGATCTCCTTGTCAGCCAGGCCTTCGCAGATCAGACCCAGCACATCGCGCTCTCGGGCGGTGAGGTCGGTGAAGGCGATATTGGGTTGGCTGGGGCTGTTGACGCTCTTGGCGTTGGCCAGTTTTTCGATGAGGGTCTGGCTGAACCAGGAGGCGTCCTGCATCACTTCTTCGATGGCCGCCACCAGTTCCAGCTCCGAGCGTTTGCGTTCGGTGATGTTCATCATCACCAGCAGATAGCAGGGCACGTCTTGGATGATCACTGTGTCGGCGGAGACCACGCAGTCGATCACCTCGTTGCCTTTCTTGCGCACCTTGAGGTCCTGGCCGTCGAGGTTGCCGGCCTTTTCCAGGTTGGCGAACAACTGCGCGGACGCCTGCGGGCTGTCGATAAAGTCGATGTCTTCGATGGATTTACCGATCAGCTCCTCGCTGGTATAGCCGGTGATGCTCATGAAGGCTTCGTTGATGTCCACCACCTGGCGGTTGGCGGCGCTGCACACCAGGGTGGGCACCGGCGTCAGGCGGAACGATTTAGCGAAGCGCTCCTCGCTCTGGCGCAGGGCGATTTCCGCCTTTCGGCGCGGCTCCAGGTCCATGAAGGAGAACAGCATGCAGTCCTCTTCGTTCATGTCCAGCGGTTGCCCCGCGACGATCACCAGTTTGCTGCCGCCCTCGGGCAGTTTCAGTTCGGCCTGCATTTGCGGGATGGTCGCGCCTTCGCCCAACCGCTGGATGGCCAGGTCCTTGCGCTCGGCCTGTTCCAGCACATCCAGCTCGTACACCGACTTGCCGATGACCTGGTCGCGGTTGTAGCCGGTCATCTCCAGAAAGCCCTGGTTCACCTTGATGTAACGCAAGTCGCTCAGGCGACAGATCACCGCCGGCGCCGGGTTGGCGTTGAAGGTTTTTTCGAAGCGCTGTTCGGCGCTGGCCCACTCGGTGGCGTCACTGAGGATCAGCACCAGCAATTCCGGTTCACCGTGGGAGTCACTGATCACCAGGCTGCGCAGGCGATGCACCCAGGTTCTGTCGGCGTCGTCGGTGGGGGAAACCTCCACCACCACGTCACTGAACTCTTCGCCAGCGGCGACGCGGGCGAGGGGGTAGTTCTCCAACAGCACCGGGTGGTTGTTACGATAGCGCAGGGCAAATCGTTTGGCGTAGGCCTGGGTATTGGCACCCAGTGCAGCGACGTCATCGATGCCGTGCATGTTCAGCGCAGCTTCGTTGGCCCAGAGGATGGTTTGGTCGACTTCCGCGAGGATGATGCCGTCGGATACCCCGGAGACAATCTGCTGCAGTTGGCGGCGGTTGGTTTCTTTGGCGAGGACATCCTGGGTCATGGTTTCTCCGGGTTTTGGACGCGTGGAATTACGACACCGGGGCTTCAGGATAGTGCAGACCAATTGCCCGGGATGGGGTGCAAATGCACTATGCAGCCCGGTGCATTTGCGTGGGGACGAGCGGTACTTGGCTCGCCAGACTGAGGCGGTCAATAACGCAAAAAGGATCAATCATGACCCCTGTCTATGAAACCAACCGTTCGCCGTTTCGCGTGTCCTGGAGTGCGGTACTGGCCGGGAGTGCAATTGCCCTGGTGAGTTACCTGGTGCTGAGTGTGTTGGGCACCGCCATCGGCGCCAGCGCCGTCGACCCCATGCAAGCCGGCAACCCTTTGAGTGGGTTTGGCACGGGCGCCGGGATCTGGCTGTTTGTCTCGACCCTGGTCGCTGTTGGCCTCGGCGCCTTTGTAGCCGGTCGCACGGCCCCTGATCGCGGCGGCCTGCACGGCGTCCTGACCTGGACCCTCACCACGCTGCTCACCACCTGGCTGCTGGCGGGCTTGGCCGCCAGTGTCGTCGGCACCGCCGGCAATGTGGTAGGTAAAGGTCTGTCGGCTGCCGGCAGCGGCATTGCTGCGGTAGCACCGGGCATTGGCGACAGCGTCAAGCAGCAGTTGAACGAGCAGGGCATCCAATTGGACTGGAACAGCCTGCAAGGCGAGTTGGACACCTTGCTCAAGCAAAGTGGCAAGCCTGAACTGGACCCGGCCAACGTTGAACAGAAAACCGACCAGGCCGCCGCCGATGGCAAGCAGTCGGCGACCGCCGCAGCCAGCAACCCTGCCCAGGCTGGCGATGCGTTGAAGCAATGGTTCGAACGCGTCAAGGCTTCCGGTGAGCCCGCGCTGAATGCAGCGGACAAAGACGCATTGGTCAATATCGTTGCGGCCCGCACCGGCAAGAGCAAGGAAGAAGCGACCCAGATCGTCGACAACTACGCCCAGGCCTATCAGCAGGCCATGCAAAAAGTTGACGAACTGAAGCAACAGGCCGAGCAGAAAGCCCGTAAAGCCGGCGAAGTCGCGGCCAAACAGCTCTCCCGTGCGGCCTGGAGCACCTTGGCCATGCTGTTGTTGGGCGCGGCCTTGAGCTTCCTGGTGGGGCGCATGGCCCTGACCACGCGCCGAGTGCCGTTGGCTTAACAATGCGTGCAGCAGGGACGCTGCTTTTCACTGGCAGCTAACATGCGAGTGTCAGCATTCCAATACCCACCGGCAATGCCTGGCGATGCGTGATCGTGATTTTGATCTAGCTTTTGATCTAGCTTTTGATCTAGCTTTTGATCTGGCTTTTGATCTGGCTTTTGATCTTAGGCGCCCCGTCAAACACGCTGGCCGGAATTCGACAGGGATTTGGGGGGTAAACCGGCAGGGATGCCGGTTTAGCCGCCCCGCGCCATGGATGGCGCGTGGCGGCGGCCCCCAAATCCCTGTCGGATTACGGGCACACCGAGCCTAGGCGAGGTGCCGAGTGTTGGGGCAAGAGCCCTTTGCTTACTTTGGGGCTTTTCCAAAGTGAGCCGCCGTAAGGGCGGAACCCATAGCAGCCGTTACCCAAATAACGGATATGTACCCGGTCAGATCCAACATCCAGGTCGGCTGCCAGGCCGCCTTCGCAGGCAAGCCAGCTCCCACATTTGGATCGCGGGGCAACAGTTGGAGAGTGGTGGCTGCCAGGCCGCTTTCGCAGGCAAGCCAGCTCCCACATTTGGATCGCGGGGCGACAGTTGGAGAGTGGTGGCTGCCAGGCCGCCTTCGCAGGCAAGCCAGCTCCCACATTTGGATCGCGGGGCGACAGTTGGAGAGTGGTGGCTGCCAGGCCGCTTTCGCAGGCAAGCCAGCTCCCACATTTGGATCGCGGGGCAACAGTTGGAGAGTGGTCGGCTGTCAGGCCGTCATTTCCAGCAAGCCGGCTCCTACAAGGGATTTGTCTTCACGAAACCCGGTTTAAGGCCGAACACTTCCACGCCTTGGGCCGTCGCTTGCCCCGTGGTCACCTTCACCCGCTCCACCGGCTTATCCATCGCCTCGCGGTATTCGACCGTCTTATCCGCCCGAATCGCCTGGCTCGGAATCACAATCGCCTGCGCATTGTTGTACGTCACAATGGTCAACCGCGCGCTCATCCCCAGCCGCACCCGCTGCAACTGCTGCGGCGTGAGCCTGGGGATCGACAAGGTCACTGGAAACTGCGCGCTGCCCTGGCTGTCATTGGCAATCGCCAAGCCACTCACCACGCTCACCGAACCGGTCAGCCGCTCGCCATCAAAACCATCCCCCAGCACTTCCACGGCCTGGCCCTGGTGCAGCTGGTTAATATCCAACTCCGACACCTTGGCGACGATTTTCAGCCGTTCGATATTAGCCAGGCCGAACAGTACCTGACCCTGGCTGACCTTGCTGCCAGCCTGCACCGGGGCATTGTTGTTGCCGCCGCCCTGGGGTGACGTATTACCGGGCGGCGGCACCACGATCCCGGAGAATGGCGCTTTCACTTCCTGGCCTTCGAGCAACCTGTGCAGGGCTTCGTATTTCACCGTGGCGTTGGTCAACTCCATATCGGCGATCTGGCGGTATTCGCCCTTGCCCTGGTCGATGGCCTGCTGCAGTTCGCTGCGGGCGGAGGCAAGGTCGAGCTGTTGCTGCTGGGTCTGTTGCTTGAGGTCGTCCAGTTCATTGCGCGGGATGATGCCGCGCTTGAACAGGTTTTCGCTTTCGGTGAGTTTGCGCTGGGTGTTGCCAGCGGTCATTTCAGCCGTGCGCAGGCTGCGGCGGGCGCGGCTGACAGCGGGGCTGCTGTCCCAGTCCTGCATCTCTTGCACGGTGCGCCGGGCCTTGAGCTGGGTGGAGAGGGCGTCGCGCAGTTGCACCTCCAGGGTCGCCGGGTCCATGCGCAACAGCACCTGGCCGGCTTCGACGCGCTGGCCTTGCTCCACCAGGTTGGCTTGCACATTGCCGTCGAAGGGGGCAGTGAGGGTGATGGTGGTGTCGGGCTCGATCTTGCCCACTAGGCCGATCTGGTGCACCAGCGCGTCGGGCTTGACGGCCAGCCACTGATCGGTGGCGCTGGCCGGGTCTGAAGCCGGGCTGCGCAGGGCCAGGCCTGCACCGCCCAGTAGCACGATCAACACAGCACCCAGCAGGCGTTTCTGATTAGTAGTCATTGAGGGCGATTTCCCAACTTTCCAGCGTCATGCCCAGGGTCAAGTCGAGCTGGGTCTGGGCGTTCAAATAAGCAATCAGCGCATTGAGCTGCGCGTTTTCGGCGTTGCGCAGGTCGGTCTCGTAGCTCAGCACCTGGAAGTTGGTGGAGCGCCCGGCACTGAGTTTTTCCCGCTCGATCTCGATCTTGCGCCGCGACAATTCAACCGCGCGCTGGGAGATTTCATATTGGCGCCAGCGGGTGCCGAGGTCGCGCACCACGTCGTTGACGCTGCGTTCCAGTTCCTGGCGCGCGTCGGTGATGCGGATCTCCTGGTCCTCCACATTCACCCGCGCGCGCACTTCGGCCTGGCGCGTGCTGATATCGCCGATGGGAATTTGCACCTGCACCCCAGCGTAGCTGTCCCAGGTGCGATTGTTGGAGCGGCCGGCATCGTTGTCGTAGGCGTCACGTATCTGGTTGGCGCCGGCCACCAGGTCCACCTGCCAGCGGCCGGAGTCCTTGGCGATCACCAGGTTAAGGTCAGCCTGCTGGCTGCCGAGCAAGGCGGCGAGATACTCCGGTTGCTGGGTCTGCGCGAGGTTGAAGGCCTGGCGCTTGTCGATCTGCATGGGCCTGGCCTCCAGGGCTTCGGTGGCGCGGATCGGCGTGGACAGGTCCAGGGCCAGCAGGCGCAGCAGGGCCAGGCGGCTGGTGTCCAGTTGGTTCTGCGCTTCTTCGACACCCAGTTGCTGGGTGGCGATATCGGCTTCGGTCTGGACGATTTCGAATTCGGCCATGCGCCCGGCACTGATCAGCGCCTTGTTCACTTCCAACAAGGTGCCGGAACGCTTGAGGGCATCCTGCACGATGCTCAGTTGCTCCTGGGCGCGCAGCAGTTCGCGGTAGGTGGCGATGATCTGGCTGATGGTCTGTGCCACGGTGGCCTTGAGGTTCAGGCGGTTGGCCTGCTCCGACAGCCGCGACAGGCGCAGCGGCGCGGTGGTGGCATCCCAGCCGGCACCGCGCAGCAGCGGTTGGATGATAGCCAGGTCCAGGCCGTCGCTGCGGTAGCGGCCGGCGCGGTCGGCGGTGTTCAGTTGCTGGGTCCAGGCCATGCTCAGGCGCGTGCCGTACTCGCCAAGCAGGCTGGTGGCCGGCGCCACGTTGGCATTGCGCGCGTTGTCGGCGGAGCCACGGGTGCTGCGGTAGTAACTGTTGAGGGTGAGCTTGGGGTTGAACACATCTTCGGCCACGCGCAGGTCGAATTTCTGCGCCACCCGTTGCAGGTACGCGCTGCGGATCGCCGGGTTGTTGCGCAGGCCCAGGTACACCGCATCGCCGAGCGTCAGGGTGGTGACCTGGGCATTCAGCGAGACACTGCGGTCGTAGCCGCTGCGCGTGGTGCTCGGCGCCGACGGTTTGATCACCACGTCGGCGGCCATGCCCGGTAGGCTGACCAGCACAAGCCACAGCAGCCACCTACTCATCGCGCAGGGCCTCCACCGGCTGCAGCCGTGAGGCCGAGACCGCCGGGTAGATGCCGAAGAACAGCCCGACCAGCAACGTACTGCCCACCCCCAGCGGCAAGGCGGCGACGGCCAGGGCAAACTCCCAGCCCGACAGCCAGGCATACAGCCAGGCGGCGGTCATGCCCAGGACCGCGCCGCACAGTGCGCCAACGGCGGTGAGGGTCACGGCTTCGAGCAGGAACAGGTTGCGGATATCCCGCTGGCGCGCGCCCAGTGCCATGCGGATACCGATCTCGCGACGCCGCTCCGACACGTTCATCAGCATCACGTTCATCACCCCCACGCCGCCACCCACCAGGGAGATCGCGCCGAGGGCCAGCAGCAGATAGGCGAAGGTGCGACTTTGCCGGGTCATGCCGTCGATCATTTGCTGGGGCACCTGGATGTCCGCATCGTGTTCGGGAAGCTGAGGACTCAAGGCGGCGGCTGCGTCCTTGGCAATTCGTTCCATGTCCTGGCCGGGTGTGGCGCGGATGATCACGTTGCCGATTTGCGGCGTGGCATAGATACGGCGCATGCCTTCGGCGGGGATGAACAGCGACTCGTTGGCCTGCACCGGCATCAGCATCGCTCGGGGCTGGTTGCGTAGGATGCCGACGATCAGGAACAGGTAGTCGTTGATGCGCACGCGGTCGCCCAGTTGCAGCGGGTCGCCTGGCGCTCCCAAGGCCTGGGCCAACTGATCGCCGATCACGCCGTAGGTTTCGTTGGCATCGAAGCTCGATAGGAAACGCCCCTTGTGCACCGCCAGGCGCATGGCGTCCTTGATGTCTGGCGTGCTGCCGACAAAGTTGGCGTTGACGGTCCGGCCATGAAACACGATAGGCCCGCTGAATAACGTGAGGGCGCCGATATGGGCAATGCCCGGCACGGTCTGGCGTACCGCGTCCAGATCGAGGCGAGCGGGCATCGGGGCACTGCTGCCGCCTTTGGGCGGGAACTGGGCGATCAGGGTGTCGGTGCCCATGTCCTTGAAGATCATCGCGGCATCCACCGCCGCGTTGTGGCCGATATTGATCAGCGCCACCACCGACGAACTGCCGATCACGATCCCCAGCAATGCCAGGATCGAGCGCTTGCCCAGGGTGCGCAGGCTGATGAACGCTTCATGCAGCAGTTGGCTGAGGCTCTGTTCGACCCGCAGGCGGTTGTTTACCTGCTGGGTCATAGGCAACCGGCCTCTTGCACCACACCGTTGCGCACCAGGATCTTGCGTTCCAGGCGCTCGGCAATGTGCGGGTCGTGGGTGACGATGATCAGCGTGACCTGTTGCTCGCGGTTCAGCCCCAGCAACAGGTCCATGATCTCCTGGGCCGTGGTGCTGTCGAGGTTGCCGGTGGGCTCATCCGCCAGGATCACCGAGGGCTTGCCCACCAATGCCCGCGCGATGGCCACGCGTTGGCGTTGGCCACCAGAGAGATCGGCGGGGCGATGGTGGGCGCGGTCGGCCAGGCCGACTTGCTCAAGCATGCGCAAGGCTTGTTCCACGGATTCATGCCGCGATACGCCGCGATAGCTCAAGGGCAGGGCGACGTTATCCAAGGCGCTGAGGCGTGGCAGCAGGTTGAAACTCTGGAACACGAAGCCGATTTGCTGGTTGCGGATCGCCGCCAGTTGGTCGGGCGTGGCATTGAAAATATCGTGGCCGGCAAAGTGGTACTGGCCGCAGTTGGGCAGGTCGAGCAGGCCAAGGATATTGAGCAGGGTACTTTTGCCGGACCCGGACGCGCCGAGGATGCCGCAGCTGTCGCCGCTGGCGATGGACAGGCAGACATCATTAAGAATGGACAGGTGTTGCCCGGCCAGCTGATAGCTTTTGCCGATGCCTTGCAGTGAAATCAAGCCTGGGTGCGCGGGGGTATCTGTCATCATGACTACGCCTTCAGTCTCGACGGTGCCGTGCTGCCCCGGAAAAGCCTTTTTACAATTTCGGGAGCCACCTGGTAAGCGTCACGGACTGGTTTTATTTCTTGTTTTTAAAATATTGTTTGAATACTAACCGTGTTCCAGCGCCTTCGCCAGCCATGGATATAGAGCGGTTTCATCCTTTGAAACGATTTCTTCAACGCGCCAGCAGGCCACTCACAAACCTTTCGACTAGCCTCAGCGCGCCCGGCTGCAAAGGCTTTCGATCATATGGCGGTGTGTCACTACTTGCTTTCGGACGAAGGCCCCGGTATAAAAAATCAAATTATTTTTTAAAACAATATTTCCCACGTGGAACTTCTATGGTCGCGAAGAAAGTCAGCGCTCCAAACATTACCAAGACTCGACTGCTGGATGCGACAGAGGCTCTCTTCATAAAGTACGGATACGACGCGGTTTTGTTGCGGCAGATTACCGAGCGTGCCCAGGTCAACCTGGCGGCGGTGAACTACCACTTCGGGGACAAGGATTCCCTGATGCAAACCCTGCTCAAGCAGCGCCTGGAGCCGCTCAACGAGCAGCGCCTGGAACTGTTGGCCCGCTGCGAGGCCGAGTCCGATGGCCCGTTGGACTGCGACACCTTGCTTGGCGTGCTGTTCGCCCCGGCCATGGGCCTGGAGCGCAGCGACCCGGCCAGCGCCAGTGGGGAAGGGCGCTCGTTCATCCGTTTCCTGGGGCGGGTGTACAGCGACACCTCGCCGTTTATCCAGGAATACCTCAAGGTGCATTACCAGCCGGTGTTCCAGCGCTTCTTCGAAGCCTTCGCCCTGGCCCTGCCGGACCTGCCGCGCAATGAACTGGGGGTGCGCCTGCAATTTGCCCTCAAGGCGATTTCCGGGGTGATGGCCGGCACTGAACTGCGCCTGCTGATGAACTCCATGAGCCTGGGCCGCCCGGCCACGGATGCGGAGGTGATGGCCAAGTTGATCACTCTGGTGTCGGCGGCGATTCGCGTGCCGCAGCAAAGCCCGGAAGCCGAAAACGCGCTGGCGAGGGTGCTGGATACCCAGCGCGCCATTCGCGAGCAGGCGGCTCCTGCCAGCAAAGCCGCACGCTGATACCTGTAGGCGCCGGCTTGCCGACGCCTACAGCGACGGTGGGAGTGGCTGAGCGAAAATCAGGCAAAAAAAAGCCCGCTGGGGCGGCGGGCTTGATGTGCAACATTTGTAACGGATGAGGCTTCACCCTACGTCTCGGGATGTGAATAAAACGTGAAAAATATGTAAGGGAAAGTGTGAAAGTATTTTTCTTGGTAAAAACCCCAACGGCCCACCTTTCTAGATCTTCCAATGCCCGGCGCTTTTCGCCAGGCGCTGGCGCATCGCATCCACGTTTGCTGCCAGTTGCACCGTCAACAACCGGTATCCGTCCAGCGCGCTGTACACCGGCGCATCCAGCGTAGGTTCGGTGCCGTTGATGTGACTGGGCCGCTCCAACCGCTCCGTCACACCCGACTTCAACGCCCGTGCCATTCCCACCAGTTGCACGCGAATCTGCCGATGCTCGGCCCTCAACATCACTTGCATTCGCGCCATCGCCTGCTCATCCCGTGGATCGGGGCGGGTATTGCCAAGAATCTCCAGGGTGCTGATACACATGCGCAGGTGGCGCTGGATCGCGTCCAGCTCCGTCATCGAAATGCGAACTTCCTTGGACACCGACGGCATCAATGAGCGCAGTTGCAACATCGCCGCATTCAAGCGGTTGAGCAGTTTCAGGTGTTCGTCATCGGTGACCGACTGGCCATTGATGATCCGGCTGTAGATCGCCGCGCAGTCGCGCAAAGCGCTGGCCAGGTTGTAGCGCCACGAGTACACCGCATACAGCGGCAGGGCGAAGGAGAAGGCCAAGGCCAGGACGATGCCGATCAGGATGTCGACGGTGCGCCACAGGCCGTCCGAGATCGGGTTGTCGCCGTGCCCGGCAACGATAAACACCGTGATCGCTGACAGCAGCGCGATGTAGCCGCCTTTGCCGATGGCGTGGTAGGAAAAGAACCCGCACACCGCCGACATCAACAGGTAGGTCAGGAACGGCTGGCCGAAGTAAGCCTGTTGCACCACCAGCAGCAAACCGACGCTGGCGCCGATCAAGGTACCGTAGGCGCGCTCCACGGCTTTCTTGCCGATATTGCCGTGGTGCTGCAACCCGCCTATCACGATCAACATGGTCACCGACGCCCACTCACCGTGGGGCAGGTTGATGCCGGTGGTCAGCAGGATCGTCGCCAGCAAACCGATGGACACGCGCACGGCGTGAATCAACTTGGCATGGCGATAGCGGCGGTAGGGGTCGAGCAAGGGGCGTAGCAGGCGCCGGGCAAACAGAGGTAGGTGCAGATTCATCGGTATTAAAGTGGCCTCGATTGTATGAATGTGCGCGATCAAATGTGGGAGCGGGCTCGCTCGCGAATACGGTGGGTCAGCCAATACATCCGCTGCTGGTACACCGCATTCGCGAGCAAGCCCGCTCCCACAATGTGTTTGGCGCCGTTCTTAGAAAATGTAGTCGGTGGTCAGGAAGCTCGAGTCACGGTTGCGCAGGATGTCGCTGACCAGCGCCTTGTTGCTTTCCTGGAACTTGGTCGCCACCAGCGTGCGGATCGAGAACACGCGCAACGCGTCATGTACCGACAGCGTGCCCTCGGCCGAGTTCTTGCGCCCGTTGAACGGAAAGGTGTCCGGGCCGCGCTGGCACTGGGCATTGATGTTGATACGCCCGACCTGGTTGGCGAAGGCGTCCACCAGGCGCCCGACTTCCACGGCGTTGGTGCCGAAGAGGCTCAGTTGCTGGCCAAAATCCGAGTCCAGCACGTACTCGATGACCGTCTCCAGGTCACGGTAAGGCACGATTGGCACCACCGGGCCGAATTGTTCCTCGTGGTACACGCGCATTTGCGGGTTCACCGGGTACAGCACCGCCGGGTAGAAGAACGACCCGCGGCTTTCACCACCGTGCTCATTCACCACCTTGGCACCGTGTTGCGCGGCATCGGCAACCAGGCTGTTGAGGTAATCGACCTTGCCCACTTCAGGCAATGGCGTCAGCGCCACACCGTCTTCCCACGGCATGCCGGGTTTGAGCGTGGCCACCTTCTTATTGAATTTGTCGATAAAGCTGTCGACGACGTCTTCATGCACGAACAGGATTTTCAACGCGGTGCAACGCTGGCCGTTGAACGACAGGGCGCCGGTGACTGCTTCACTGACCGCATTGTCGAGGTCCACCTCCGGCAGCACGATGCCGGGGTTTTTCGCATCCAGGCCCAGCGCCGCACGTAGGCGGTGTGGTTTCGGGTGCAGCTTTTTCAAATCGCTGGCGGCCTTGTTGGTGCCGATAAACGCAAAGATATCGATCTTGCCGCTGGCCATCAGCGCGCTGACGGTTTCGCGGCCGCTGCCGTAGATCACGTTGATCACCCCGGCCGGAAAGCTGTCGCGGAAGGCTTCCAGCAACGGGCGGATCAGCAGCACGCCGAGCTTGGCCGGCTTGAACACCACGGTGTTGCCCATGATCAGCGCCGGGATCAGCGTGGTGAAGGTTTCGTTCAGCGGGTAGTTGTAGGGGCCCATGCACAATGCCACGCCCAGCGGTACGCGGCGGATCTGGCCGAGGGTGTCCTGCTCCAGCTCGAAGCGGCTGGAGCGGCGGTCCAGCTCTTTGAGGGCATTGATGGTGTCGGTGATGTAGTCGCAGGTGCGGTCGAACTCTTTCTGCGAATCCTTGAGGTTCTTGCCGATCTCCCACATCAGCAACTTGACCACCGCATCGCGTTGCTCACGCATGCGCCGCAGGAACGCTTCGACATGTTGGATGCGATCGGCCACGCGCAGGGTTGGCCATTCACCCTGGCCACGGTCATAGGCGCGCACGGCGGCGTCGAGGGCGGTAAGAGCGGTGTCGGCATCCAGCAGCGGTGTGCTGCCGATGTGCACGCGCTCGTCGCCCAGTTGCACCGGGCTTTGCACTTTGGCCAAAGGGCCATTCCATACCCGCAACTGGCCGTCGACCAGGTAATCACGCTGTTCAATGGGCGTGCCGAGCTGGAATTGTTCGGGAATCGCTGCGGCGGAGGCGGGAAACAGCTGGGCGAGCAGGTTGCTGGTGGTCATGTCGCTACCCCTGGAATAGTTGCAAAACATGACTAGAGAGTCACCCAACAACAGGCTCTATGGCAAGGCTTGCGCGCTTTCTTGTTCGCTACGCTGCGCCTGAAGGTTAAACTGCGCGGCTTTCTTGAAGGAGTTCACATGAGTCACTACCAGCCGGGCATTCTTGCCGCACCGGTGCCGTTGCAGGCACGCCATCTGTTTTTTGCCGTGGAGGCCCTGGCAGCCGTGCCCGCCGCGCTGGATGCGCTGGTGCCGTTGGCCGATTCGGCGGCAGTGGTCGGTTTTGGCGAGCCGCTGGTCAGCGCACTGGGCGCCCGCATTGATGGCCTGCGCACATTCCCCACGGTCTGCGGGCCGGGCGCGCATAACCCATCGACCCAGCAGGCCTTGTGGGTGTGGCTGCATGGCGAGGATCGCGGTGAATTGCTGTTGCGCAGCCGCGCCGTGGAAAAGGCCCTGGCCCCGGGCTTTCGCCTGGTGCAATCGACCGAAGGCTTTCGCTACAAGACCGGTTTTGACTTGACCGATTACGAAGACGGCACCGAAAACCCCCACGACGACGCCGCGGTTGAAGCCGCGTTGACCGACAGCGGCGCCAGCTTTGCCGCGATCCAGCAGTGGCAGCACGACCTGGATGGGTTTGCGGCGTTGCCTGCGCAAGAGCGCGATCACATTATTGGCCGCCGGCATGGTGATAATGAAGAGTTGGAGGACGCTCCCGAGTCGGCTCACACCAAGCGCACCGCGCAGGAGAGTTTCACGCCCGAAGCCTTCGTGGTCCGTCGCTCGATGCCGTGGGCCGAGAACGGCCAGGCCGGGTTGATGTTTCTTGCGTTCGGGCATTCGTTCGATGCGTTTGAAGCCCAGTTGCGGCGGATGAGTGGGTTGGAGGATGGGATTGTCGATGGGTTGTATCGCGTGAGTACGCCGTTGACGGGGGGGTATTACTGGTGTCCGCCGATCAAGGATGGGCATTTGGATCTGAGCGCGGTTTTTGCCTCGGTGTAAGTCCAAACTTTCGCCGCGCTGTCAATTCAAACTGTAGGAGCCGGCTTGCCAGCGGCTCCTACAGGCGGTGGTGTAGTGGTGGGCTAGATCACGCCGCAGGTTACGCGCTCGCCGCCACCGCCCATCGACAGGGTTTGAGATCGGGGCCGAAGATCAGGCCATCATCTGTTCTCTATACCCATCTGTGCAAACAGCGGCACCCTCCCGGCGCCGCGGCAATGGCGGCAGGCATACACGCCCAACACCACCGGTTCTTTCACCAGCGCCTTTGGCGTGCGTTCGAACCAGGTCGGCGCGACAAAGCGATAACCCAACCCCGGCGCCGTGGCGATATAGAACGACTCATCGTCGCCCAGGGTGCGGCGCAGTGTTTTTATCTGCGTGCGCAGGTTGCATTCCTCCACCACCAACTTAGGCCAGGCGATGTCGAGCAGTTCGGTTTTCTGCAGCAGTTCGCCGGGCCGTGAGGCGAGGGCGATCAGCAGGGTCAGGGCGCGGTTGCCCAGGTTCACCGGCTGACCATGCTTGAGCAGTTGATGGCGCTTGGGCAGCAGTCGATAAGGGCCGAAGTGAATCTCTGTGCAACCGTCGTCTTCGAGGAGAGTTCTGGATGAATAATTCATGTCGGTCATAGATCACCTGGAAGTTTTTTCAGAGTAAGCCCGCCTGCACACGAGTCCTTTGGTTATTAGTGCAGTTGCACTAACAGGCGCGGGGGAAAGTTATTCGCCAAGCAAGTAGGCTGCTTGGGACGAGTTATCAAACGTGATGATTAAGTCGCTTCTGTTACAAATCGAAATATCTATAAAGTTTGGCAAAAGGCTATTAGCGAAAAATGTGAAGTCGTCGCGAAAATAAACGCCACGCCTTGCTTTGCCGGTCGTATTTATTACCTCTTGTTGTTCACTTCTGTTCGGGTGAGGGCGTGTAAGTGCCCGTAAACAGCGGCCTGTAGCGTGTTTTTATTTTTTAATGAAAGTTCCATGCCTCGCCGGCGATGAGTTTTTCTCAACGCCAGGTTGAGCCAAACCTTTCACAGCGCCTGCGTGAGACGTTTCACAAGCTTTCACAGCGAAGGCGTTTTGATCGTGAGTAGTATGGATCCCATGCAAACCAACGGCGGTTCGAAGGCTCACTGTCTGACGTTTTGGGCATTCACCGGTTTGCATACTTTCAGCGTGCTGTTGCGCAACTGAAATAACTTCCCTATCGATGCAAGGAGATGAACATGGCTGATGTCCCACCAGTAAAAGCAGGCGGCGCCGACGACGCTATCGCGAAGATGGAAGCGACCTTCAACATGGCTATCGAGAAGTCGGCCAAGATCACCGAAATCAGCACCGCGAAAAAAGCGGAGCTCGACGCCACCAAACAGCGTCCGCAGAACTGATTCGCCAAACGGGCGGCGCCGGCGCTGCCCGTTTACCTCCCAAGTCCCGTTTTTATCCTGATTCTTGACCCCGTTGCACAGGCTCAAGGGGGCAAACCCGACTATGACAGCCCTGATTTCCCTGGGTCCGGTCGCCGCTACTGGCGCACCGACCCTGACGGTGACCGGCGGTTTGCATCAGGGCAGTTCCCTGGTGCTCGACCAGCCTGTCTACACCATCGGCGCCGACCTGGCGGCTGATTTGGTGCTCAGCGATCCCGGCATTGCCGGCCTGCATTTGCGCCTGCGTTTTGAGGGCGGCCAGGTGGCCGTTGAAGCGTTGGGCGGCGACGTACTGATCGCCGGCAATGTGCGAATCCCCCACGGCAGCGGCCATCGCGCGCGGTTGCCACTGCAGCTGCGTATCGGCACGGCGGGTGTGAGCCTGGCCTTGCCTGGCGGTGCTGAAAAACCGTCGGACGCGCCACGCAAATTGACCCCCTGGGTTGTCGCGTTCGTCCTGCTGTTTATCTGTGCCGGTGCGCTGGCAGTGCGTAGCGAAGCGCCCCTGCTGCCCGCAACCGCCGCCGCCGAGGTTGCGCCAGTGAAAAAAGCCTCCCGCGAGCAAGCCAAGGCCTGGTTGGAACAGCAACTGCAAGCCGCCCACCTGGACACCGTGAAGGTCAGCAACAGCAACGGCCAGCTCAGCGCCACCGGCACCTTCGAACAGTCGCAAAAACCGCAGTGGTTGGCCTTGCAGCAAGCCTTCGACCAGCGTTACGGCCAGCAGATCGTGCTCAACCCGCGCGTCGCCGTGCGCGCCGATGCAGCCGCCCCGCGGGTGCGCTTCCAAGCCGTATGGTTCGGCCCCCACCCCTACGTGATCAACGACAGCGGCAAGCGCCTGTACCCCGGCGCGGCGCTGGCAGACAACTGGGTGCTGGAGCGCATCGAAAACAACCAAGTCATCCTCGCCCGTGGCGCGGAGCGCTTCACCTTCACCCTATGAGCTCACGCATGAAAGTCGAACCCCGCCCGCTCATCCCCAGTGACGTACGCAGCGCGCCAGTCGAAGCCGTGCGCCCGGTCAACTCGCGTCAGGCCACCGCGTTCGAAGCGGTGCTCAAGACCCGCAAGACCCAAACCCGCCGCTCCCTGCGCAGCGATCTGGAAGCACTCACCAGCGCCGCCGGCGTCGACTCGCTGCTGTTCGGCAGTGCCCGTTCCCTGGAACTGCTGGAGCACGTGATGGAACACATCCTGCCAAGCCTGGACGTCGAGCCCCACATCAAGGCGCTGGCCGTCGAACTGATCAGCGAAGAAATCGAGATGCGCCGCACCCTCGCACAGCAACGCTCGGAGGTACACGCCTGATGGCCCGCGATAACGACGACGCCGTGCAACTGCTCAAGGGCATTGGCGAACTGTACCGGCGCAACGGCCAGTCCCAGCGCGCCCTGGTGATGTTGCTGATCGCCGTCAACGTCGCGCCTAACGACGGCGTGCTGCTGCGCTCGCTGGTGCTGGCCTTCACCGACAGCGGCGACCCGGTCCGCGCCCTTGGCGCCCTGGACCGCTTGGTGGCGCTCGAAGGCGAGTCCGCCAGCCTGATGCTGCTACGCGCCCGTGCCCTGTGGTACGGCGAACGCAAGGACGAAGCACGCCAATGCTTCAAGCGCTACCTGGCCGCACGCAGGGCCGGCGCATGAGTGCACTCAACCGCCTGAACAACCTGGCGCGCCTGGCTGCACAGCGCACTGACGTGATCATCGTCGCCTTTATGCTGATGGCGATTGTGATGATGATCATCCCACTGCCTACCTATCTGGTGGATGCGCTGATCGGCCTCAACATTGCCCTGAGCATCCTGATCCTGATCGTCGCGTTCTACATCGGCCATTCCGTGGAGTTTTCCGCGTTGCCGCCGCTGATCCTGCTCAGCACGCTGTTTCGTCTGTCCCTGTCGATCACCACCACGCGCTTGATCCTGCTGCATGGCGACGCCGGCCATATCGTCAAGGCCTTCGGCGACTTCGTGATCGCCGGCCAAGTGGTGGTGGGCATGGTGGTGTTCCTGATCATCACCGTGGCGCAGTTCGTGGTCATCACCAAGGGCGCCGAGCGTGTGGCGGAAGTGGCCGCGCGCTTCACCCTGGACGCAATGCCCGGCAAGCAGATGAGCATCGACAACGACCTGCGCAACGGCGATATCGACCAGCCCGAAGCACGCCGCCGCCGCTCGCGCCTGGAGCGTGAAAGCCAGATGTTCGGCGCGATGGACGGCGCCATGAAGTTTGTCAAAGGCGACGCCATCGCCGGTTTGGTGATCCTTGCCGTCAACCTGCTCGGCGGCATGCTGATCGGCATGATCGAGCGCGACATGCCATTCGGCGTGGCGGTGCACACCTACTCGTTGCTGACCGTGGGTGACGGCCTGATCGCCCAGATTCCGGCGCTGCTGATTTCCGTGGCGGCGGGCACCGTGGTCACCCGCGTCAACAGCGACGGCGAAGCCGGCGACCTGGGCAGCGAAATCATCAAGCAACTGGGCGCCAGCTACCGCGCGCTGGGCTTGACCGCGTTGATCATGATTGGCGTGAGCCTGTTGCCAGGTTTCCCGACTTGGGTGTTCCTCGGCTTGTCCCTGGTGTTTGGCGGCGCGGCATTCATGATGTATCGCCGGCATAACCGTGGGACTGATGAAGGTGAGGTGCTGGTCGAGGCACCGGAGCCAGCGGTCGAGGTGCACGCCGAGCTGGACGACAACCTGCCGCCTGATACCCGCGTAGTGCTGACCCTCGGCAGCGGCGTGTCCCAGAGCGCGCCGCGCCAGTTGCTGCGCCAGCGCGTCGAAGCGTTGTGCCACGACCTGCGCACCGACCTCGGCGTGGACATGCCGGTGCCGGGCATCTACATGGAAGCCAAGGCCAGCCCAGGCAGTTTTCGCGTGTCCCTGGAAGGCGTGCCGGTGAGCGAAGGCGAATTGCCGATCAACTGCCTGCTGTTGCAGGACGACCCCGTGCACGTGCAATTGCTCGACATCACCACGGTACAGGCCGATTCACCGCTCAATGGCCGCAGCGCCCACTGGATCGAGCGTCAGCATGAAGACACGTTGCGCAACGCCGGCATCGGTTTCCTGCTGCCCGACGAAGTCCTGCGCGGTGTGTTGGAACGCAGCCTGCGCCGCTACGCCGCCGACTTCCTCGGCATCCAGGAAACCCGCCTGTTACTGGAGCGCACCGAGGCCACGTACAGCGAACTGGTCAAGGAAGCCCTGCGCCTGGTGCCGCTGCAGCGGGTGGCTGAAACCCTGCGCTTGCTGGTCAGCGAAGGGGTGTCGATCCGCAACCAGCGCGCCTTGCTCGAAGCCATGGTGGAGTGGGGCGCCCGCGAAACCGACGCCGGGCGCCTGGCCGAACACTTGCGCGCGGCGTTGGCGCGGCAGATCAGCCATCAGTACGCCGACCGCAATCGGGTGATCGGCGCGCTGGTGCTGGCGCCAGGCCTGGAAGACCAGTTGCGCGGTTCCCTGCGTCGTCAGGAACCGCAGCGCGACCTGATCCCCGAAGAAGTCAGCCGCGCCTTGCTCGCGCAGTTGCGCCAGGCCTGCGAAAACACCCGCGAGGTCAACAGCGCGGTGTTGCTGGTGCACCCGGAACTGCGCCGCAGCCTGCGTCGCCTGGTCTTGCGCGGTGAGTTGGAGCTGGCGGTGCTGTCGTTCCGCGAGCTGGCCACTGAGTACAACCTGCAAGCGCTGGTGACCATCAGCCTCACCGAGATTTCCAACCGCCGCGCGCCTGCCGCGGCTTCCGTCACTGCCCTGGCGTCTGCCTCATGATGCGTTTTTGCGTGCTGTTGCTGAGTGTTGTTGCGTGTGTGAGCCAGGCTCAGGAAATCGCTGCCGGCGCCGGTGGCTCGATCGCCCTGTCCTCAGGGGAGGGGCGCATTCTGCACTTTGTCGCGCCCGTGGATTCGGTGCTGGTGGCCGAACCGAATGTGGCCGACCTGCAAGTGGTGTCACCCGGCACGATCTATATCTTCGGCAAGGCACCGGGCAATACCAGCCTGATCGCCCTCGGCAGCGACGGCAAGCAACTGGCGAGCCTGACCCTGGCCGTCAGCAGTGGCAGCCAGGCGGTGACCACCCCCATGCAGGCCTTGCACCCCGGCAGTGGCGCGCAGGTCAGCGGCGCCGGCAACCGCTTGATCGCCAAGGGCACGCTGGGTTCGGTGGCGGAAGCGACGGACCTTAACGCGTTGCTCAACCCACAGGGCCAAGGCTTCCAGAGCGCGATCAACACCGCCGAGTACGCGGGGGCTGCCCAGGTAAACCTGCGGGTGCGGTTTGCCGAAGTGTCCCGCTCGGAGTTGCTGCACTACGGCGTGAACTGGAACGCGATGTTCAATAACGGCACCTTCTCGTTCGGCCTGATCACCGGTGGCCCATTGGCAGCGGCGTCGGCGGGGGGCTTGGCGGCGGCGGGCGCCGGCTCGGGCAATGTGAACATCGACGGCATGCTCGACGCCTTGCAGGCCAACGGCGTGCTGCAGATTCTCGCCGAGCCGAATATCACCGCCATGACCGGCCAGACCGCCAGCTTCCTCGCGGGTGGCGAAGTGGCGATCCCGGTGCCGGTCAACCGTGACCTGGTGGGCATCGAATACAAGTCGTTCGGTGTGTCGCTGCTGTTCAATCCGACCCTGCTGCCCAACGGCCGCATCGCCCTGCAAGTACGCCCGGAAGTCAGCAGTGTGGTCAGCGGCGGCACCGTGGATTTCGGCAACTTCCACGTGCCGTCCTTCAGCGTGCGCCGCGCCGACACGCGGGTGGAAGTCGGCAGTGGGCAGACCTTCGCCATCGCCGGCCTGTTCCAGCGCGAAAGCAGCCAGGACATCGAGAAACTGCCGCTGCTGGGGGACCTGCCGATCCTCGGCAACCTGTTCCGCTCCAAGCGCTTCCAGCGCAATGAAACCGAGTTGGTGATCCTTATCACGCCCTATCTGGTTGAGCCGGTGCGCGGTCGCACCCTCGCCACGCCCCTGGACGCACAACCGGCTACCGCAGCGGCCACCGGACCGCGCAGCGGCGGGGCGTTCGGTTTCTACATGAATTGATCAGGGGGCCTGCCATGACTGCTTTGCGAGTGTTGATGCTGTTGCCCCTGGCACTGATGGGTTGCCAGACCCATTTGGCGCCGACTTATTACTCGTCCGAATACCGCGCGGATGGCCTGCCGACCCAGTGTCAGCAACCGCCGGCCACCGACACCATCGGCCTGGGCGAAGACTTCAAGCCGACCCTGGCGTTGGGCTGCGCGAATAACTTGAACCTGATGCAGATGGTCGAGCGCAAGCAGGACCTGACCCAAGGCCGCCCGACCGGCCCGGCCATGGCCGCCCCCGTAGGCCGCGCCGCCCAGGTCTACATCGAAGGCTTCGACCGCGAACAGCTACAGCGCCGCAAAGACCAACAAGAAGCCAAGGCTGGCGCAGCGGGGGGCCAACAATGACCGCTTGTACGCTGATCCCATGCAGGAACTGGCTTGCCAGCGATAGCGGCCTCCCAGCCAACCCCAATCTACCTGACACCCCACATACCAACTGTGGGAGCTGGCTTGCCAGCGATAGCGGCCTCCCGGCCAACCCAAACCTACCTGACACCCCACATCCCAACTGTGGGAGCTGGCTTGCCTGCGATGACGGCCTCCCAGCCAACCCAAATCTACCTGACACCCCACATCCCAACTGTGGGAGCGGGCTTGCTCGCGAAAGCTTTGTGTCTGGCGCTAGAGATTTTGGGCTGGAGTACGTATCCATTGCTGCGGTAACGGCCGCTTATGGTTCCGCTCTTACAGTGGGTCACTTTTGGAAGGACCGGAAGCCGGCCCAGCCAAAAGTAACCAAAAGGTCCTCGTCCCACCACTCTGCACCTCGCCTAGGCTCGGCATGCCCTCACTTCGGCCAGCGTGGTTTTATGGAGCGCTTGAAATCAAAAGCAGATCAAAAGCAGTCTTGTGTTGTGTCAGTTGGGGGCTACCAACCCCAGCTCTTTTGCTTGCGCCACCGGGTCGCTGATGGCTTTGATGCGTTTCGCTTCCGCCACCAACCGCTCACGCTCGGCAGCCGGAATGTCATCCAGCGGCAGTGTGGCAACCCGCTGCTCATGACCGGCCAGCACCATCACCAACAGCACATTGCGTTGATGCCGAGGCAAGGCGCGGGGCGATTGGGTGACCGAGGCGATGGTGTCCAACGCCTGTTGCGACTGCCCACCCAGCGCGTACGCCAGGGCCAGGTTGCAACGGTTGTCGAGGTCGTCGGGCTTGAGGCTCAGGCTCTTGGCGAACGCGCTTTGCGCTGCACCGGCCTGGCCATTGAGGATCTGCGCGACACCCAGGCGGGTGTAGGCAACCGGCAAGTGGCTGATCTCGGCGGCCTGGCCCAGGGCGGTGACCGCACGCTGAGTCTTGCCCAACTGCAATTGCGCGGTACCCAGGCCGAGCAGGGCGTCGGCATTGCGCGCGTCGAAACCCAGGGCCTGCTGGTAGGCACGCTCGGCGCCCGCCGCGTCCTTGGCGTCGAGCCTGGCCTGGCCGAGCTTGAGCCACAGCTCGATACCGGCGCCAGGTTGCTGCGCCGCACGCTCGTACAGCGCCGCCGCACTGGCATAGTCGCCGCGTTTGCTCAGGTCATCGGCCAGTTGCAAGGACTTGTCGGAATCGGTCGCGGGCTTGCTGGAGCAGGCGGCCAGCAACAGGGTACTGGCGAGCAGGAAATTCTTGGGCATCGTCACAACTCGTCTGGCGAAGGCGGACGCCATGTAAGCATATTTTTGCTGGCTGTCCTATGCCTGTTCAGCAGCAGTTTGGCCCGCGCCGCCGAAGAGCCCGCGTGGTTCTCCCAGCCGTACGCCTACGTGCTGGTCGACCAGGATGTACGCAGCGCCCTGGAAGAATTCGGCCACAACCTCGAGGTGCCGCTGGTGCTCTCCGACAAGGTCCGCGGCAAGGCCCGCAGCACCCTTCGCGCGGCCACCGCCGGGGAGTTCCTGCAGGCCCTGTGCAGCACCAACGGCCTCACCTGGTACTTCGACGGCAACCTGCTGTACCTCAACGCCAGCGATGAAATCAGCACCAAGCTGTTCAAGGCCAGCGCCCTGGACCTGGACCAGTTGCAGGCCTACCTCAACACCCTCGATGTGTTCGGCCAGCAGCTGTCCATGCGCAACGGCCCCGAGGGCGACGAAGTGTTCGTGTCCGGACCACCGCCGTACCTGGCGCTGGTGCAACAGCATGTCGACCACCTGCACCCCAAGGCCGTGGCCACCCCGGTGGCGCGCGAGCGGGGCGTGCGGGTGTTCCGTGGCGCCCAAGTCAGTACCGAAACCCCAACCCAGTAAAGGAGCAGCACCATGTCCGTAACGGCCGTAGACAGCAATCTCGCCCCTGGTGGCGCCAGCCCTGAAGCCAAGTTCAATGCTGCGGTGGATAACGCCAAGGCCGCCGACAAACCTGCCGAGCCGACCGACGCCGAGCTCACCGATTCGTTCATCACCCAGGCGGTCACCTACGGCGGCCAGTTCATCATCATGCCCAAGATGCAGGAACTGCTGAACGACGCCATGTCCGATGACGACGAAGAATAGGAAGCCCCTATGACTATCAGTCTCGCCGCCGGCGCTTCGGCGTTGCCGCCGTCTGCCGGCGCGGGGCCCGCTGGGGCCTCGCAGAACCTGTTCGAGCACATGGCCAACACCGCCAAGGGCATGCCCGAAGGCGCCAGCCCGCACCAGATCGGCTCGGGCCTGATGGAGCGGATGAACAGTTTCATCGATCGCACACGGGCTTTTTCCGAGCGTGCCGACCTGCTCACCAATAACCCGTCGGCACCGCCGCCAGCCCAGGCAGAGATCCGCACAGCCAGTGCCTCGCCATCGGCAGAGCCGGGGAAAAAAGTCGGCGAGCAACAGGTCGACCAGATCGTCCACTCCCTGGGCAAGATGTTCGACTACTCCATCGAAACCCAGATGGTGGTGCGCGGCGCGACGCAGATTTCCGGGTCCGCCAACACCTTGCTCAAGGGTCAATAACCGTATGCCAAGCCCAAACCGCGCCCTGCGCCTGTTGCTGATCGGCCTGCTCGCCAGCCTGCTGCAAGCGTGCAACACCGACCTCTACACCAACCTCAGCGAGCGTGACGCCAACGCGATGGTCGCGGTGCTGCTGCGCGGTGGCATCCCGGCGGAACGCAAGGCCCAGGACAATGGCCAGCTCAAGGTGGTGGTCGACGAATCGCGCTTTGCCGAAGCCATGACCCTGCTTGATAACGCCGGCCTGCCGCAGCAGAGTTTTTCTAACATGGGCGAGGTGTTCAAGGGCAATGGCCTGGTGTCGTCCCCCGTGCAGGAGCGGGCGCAGATGATCTATGCGTTGAGCGAAGAACTGTCCCACTCGGTGTCGCAGATCGACGGCATCGTTGCCGCCCGTGTGCACGTGGTGCTGCCGGACAACGACTTGCTCAGGCGCGTGATCTCGCCGTCGTCGGCCTCGGTGCTGGTGCGTTACGACCCGGGCACCGACATCAACACGCTGATCCCACAGATCAAGACCCTGGTGGCCAACGGCATCTCCGGGCTCAGCTACGACGGTGTCTCGGTGACCGCGATCAAGGCCGCTGTCGCCATCAGCCAAAACCCGGCGCAACCACGGCTGGCGCGCTTCCTGGGCCTGTGGCTGCTGGAAGATAACCTGCCACAGGCACGCTTGATGTTCGGTGCGCTGCTCCTGATCGCACTCGGTGCGCTGGGCGTGCTGGCCCGCCAGCAATGGGTGCGCCGCCAGTCCCAGGCGCTGTATGTGCTCAAGGAGGGTGAATGAGTTTGTTCGAGCGTTGGCAGGGGCTGGTGGCCGAGCCCTTGCAGTTCGTGCGTGGGGCCAGCCTGGGCGGGTGTTTTGCCGATGAGTTGCCGGAAGCGGTGCTGCAGGCGATGCAGGGCCAGCCGCGCTTTCGCCAGCGACTGGAACAGCTGCTGGTCAGCCATTACCAATTGGCGCCCATGGATCAATTGATCCCACCTGTGGCGGCGGACTTGCCGGTGTTGCTGCTGTCGCCGGCGCAGTTCGCCCGCTTGCCGAGGCAGTGCGGGGCGATCTGGCATGCCTCGACCCTGAGCCGGGAGATCCGTCGCGAGGTGGTCAATGAGCTGCGCGAAGGCCTCGGCGCCGAAGTCTTCGTGGCCGCCCTGGCCTTGCGCCAACTGGGCGGCGCGGCGGATCTGCTGCGTGATCCCGCTGAATTGGTCGAGGCCATTGACCGCGACGGCCAGGGCTGTGTCGCCGCGTGGTTGCACGCCCAACATGCCGACTGGCAGGGCTGGTTGCGTTTGCGGTTTGCCTTTCCCCAGGGTGACGGCGCCAGGGTGCCCCGCGACCTGGAGATCGTCCAGGCCGCTGCCGCGTGCCTGCTGGCCGAGGAGATTACGCCATGAGTGAATTGCCGAGTCGTCCCACCGCCCGCATCCTGCGTGCCGAAGAGGCCGCGTTGTGGAGCGACGGTTTTGCCTTCCTGCAAGCGGCCAAGGCACAGGCCGAACAGATCAAGACCGACAGCGAGCAATGGCTGAGCAGCGCCCGCGCCGAGGGCTTTGAAAGTGCTCGGCAGGAAGGCGCCGAACAGGTGGCGCAGTTGCTGCTGCAGACCCAGTCCCAGGTGCAGCACTACTTGAGCAGCCTGGAAGGGTCCCTGGCCGACCTGGCCCTGGGCATCGTGCGCGAAGTGCTGGGCGAACTGGATAACGCCGATCGCGTGGTGCGCAGTACCCGCCAGGCCTTGAGTGCGTTTCGCCAGGACCAGGCCCTGACCCTGTGGGTGCCGCCGGCGGAAGTCGATGCATTGCGCCAGCGCCTTACGCTGGAAGGGCTGGCGATTGCGGTGGACGCCGATGAACAGTTGCACGCCGGCCAAGCACGCCTGAACAGCCCGGCCGGTTCCGTGGAGTTGGGCCTTGAAGCCCAATTGCACAACCTGCGTCGCAGCTTGTTGCCTTTCGCCGAAGAGGGCGTGGCATGAACCTTGAGCAGTTGCTGCCTCGACTCAGCGCACGCCTGGCCCAGGCGCGTCTGCGGCCCATGCACGGCACGGTGCTGAGCATTCGTGGTGTGCTGCTGCGGGCCAGTGTGGCGGGCGCGAGCATTGGCGAATTGTGCCAACTGCGCGAACCCGGCAGCGCACGCAGCCTGAGTGCCGAGGTGATAGGTTTTGATGGTGACGAGGCGATCCTGTCGCCCATTGGCTCCATGGAGGGGCTGTCCACGCGCACCCAGATCACCGCCACTGGCGAGACCCTGGGCGTGGCGGTCGGTGATGCGCAGTTGGGGCGGGTGATCAGCCCCATGGGAGATTTCCTCGATGGCGACGGCCTTCCACCGACCGTGGCCTTGCAGCATTACCCGCTGCATGCCGAACCGCCGGCACCGTTTTCCCGGCAACTGATCGTGCGCTCGATGGCCCTGGGCATTCGCTCCATCGATGGCTTGTTGACCTTGGCCCAGGGCCAGCGCATGGGGATTTTTGGTGAGCCCGGCGTGGGCAAGTCGTCGTTGTTGGCCAGCATCATTCGCAACAGCGAAGCGGATGTGATCGTGATCGGGCTGATTGGCGAGCGGGGCAGGGAGGTGCGCGAGCTGCTCGATGTGCAACTGGATACCCAGGCCCGTGCGCGCACGGTGGCGGTGGTCGCGACGTCGGATCGTCCGGCGGCCGAGCGGGTACGTGCGGCGTTTGTCGCTACCACTCTGGCTGAATACCACCGTGACCAGGGTCGTACTGTGTTGCTGTTGATGGACAGCCTGACTCGCTTTGCCCGTGCGCAGCGTGAGATCGGCCTGGCTGTGGGTGAGCCGCCGACTCGGCGGGGTTATCCGCCGTCGTTTTTCTCGGCTTTGCCGCGTCTGCTGGAGCGTGCGGGGCCGGGGCCGACCGGGAGTATTACCGCGTTGTACACGGTGCTCACCGAGGGCGATGCGGCCAGTGATCCGGTGGCGGAGGAGGCTCGTTCGATTCTTGATGGGCATATCGCGTTGAGTGCCGAGCTGGCTCAGCGTAATTACTTTCCGGCGGTGGATGTGTTGCGCAGTCGTAGCCGGTTGATGGAGCAGGTGGCGGGTGAGGAGCATAAGCGTTTGGCCATGCGGATTCGTGAGTTGATGGCGCGGTATGGCGAGATCGAGATGCTGATTCGGGTGGGCGAATACTCCGCTGGCAGCGACCCGCTGGCGGACGAAGCGATCAACCGTCACGCGGCCATCGAAGCCTTCTTGCGTCAGAACGCTGATGAACCGAGCAGCCTTGAACAGACGTTGGTACGCATGCGGCAGGTACTGGCATGAAGCTGGATGCATTCGCCGGTAGTTGTAGGAGCTGGCTTGCCGGAGATGGCGGTCTGTGGGTGTACATATCCATTGCTGCGGTAACGGCGACTTATGGTTCCGCTCTTACAGCGGGTCACTTTTGGAAGGACCCAAAAGTAACCAAAAGGTCCTCGCCCCACCACTCGGTGCCTCGCTTAGGCTCGGCATGCCCTCACTCCGGCTTGAATCCGTGGGCCGCCGCCACGCGCCATCCATGGCGCGGGGCGGCTAACCCGGCGTCCTGCCGGGTTACCCACGGATTCAAGCCTGCGTTCGGCCAGCGTGGTTTTACGGGGCGCCTCAGATCAACAGCAAGATCAAAGGCAAGAGCAAGATCAAGAGCGGCTCGCTTCGCATCGTGGGTACGTGTAGGAGCTTCATGGGTTACTTGATGTGGTTTGGCATGAAAATGGAGACAACCGAATGAAAACCGAACAACTGCGCACCCTGCAATCCTTGCGGGTCTTGCGTGAGCAAAGGGCCGCGAGCCAACTGGCTGCGCAGCAGCAGCGCTGTGAGCAGACGCACGGTGTGTTGACCGACGCCAAGGAGCAGTTGCGTTTGCACCGGGAAGCCATTGCCGAGGAGGCGCGCCAGGTGTATGCGTCGCTCACCGAGGGGTTGTCGGTGGCGAGTTGGCAGGCTGCTCAGGACCGTTTGCGCGGTTTGTCGGATGACCAGCAGCAATTGGAAAACGATGTGACCCATGTGTCCATTACCCTGGAAAGCCAGGAGCGTGAGCGTGACTTGTTCCGTCAGGAACGCTTGAGCCGCCAGCGTCAGTCGGATGCCTGGCAAAGCCTGCTGGAAGGCCGTGAGAGCGATGAGCGTCGGGTGGATGAGTTGCGTGATGAAGGCACCGGCACATGATCACAGCCCTTGCCGACCCGCTGTCGCCGTGGTTGACCCACTACGACCCGGCGTTGCTGGCCCTGCATAACCAGGTGCATCGCCGCCGTCGTCCCTGGCAGGGCCGTTGTGCCGGGCAGGACTTGCGTGTGTCCTGGGCCGCCGAGCCCCAGGTGCTTGTGGCACCGCATGAGGTGTTGCTGGCGCTCGGTCGCGCTCCGGCGCGGCTGCGTTTGCCCGCCGCTGCGCTGGAGCAATTGTTGCTACCGCTGGCGTTGCCGTTCGATGTGAAGCAACTGCCGGCGTTGCCGCGTTCGTTGTTGCTGGAGTTGGCGGTGCTCGACCTGATCGAGGCCTTGGAACCGTTGCTCGGCCATCCGGTGCAGTTGCTCGACGCCGCTGACGGCCAGGCGGTGTTTGCCATGCAAGTCGCGCTGGAGCTGAGCTTCGGCAGCCAGCCGGCGGTGAGCGTCCAACTGGACCTGAGCGAAGGCGCCGCCGTGCTGGTGGCGCAGTTGCTGGCGCAATACGCACCGATCGCGCCCGACCCGTTGCCGGCCCTGCGCCAGACCCTGGCGGTGGTGGCGGGGCGGCAATGGTTGAACCTCGGCGAGCTGCGCAGCCTGCGCCCCGGCGATGTGCTGATGCTGGAGCAAGGCCCCGGCCTGCTACTGGACCTCGACGGCCGCTTGCAGGCCCGCTGCCAATACCAGGGTGAAGTCCTGCGCCTGCAGGAAGCCTTGAAAGCCCCCTTTCTGGAACCGGAGAACACCATGACCGATGTTGATGCCGCCACGGCGCTGGATGACTTGCCGTTGAAACTGGTGTGCCAGGTGGGCAGCCTGGAACTGACCCTGGCGCAGTTGCGTGAACTGGGCGCGGGCAGCCTGTTGCAGCTCAACACGCCGGGCGTGGACAGCGTCGATCTGATGGTCAACGGCCGCCGCGTCGGCCAGGGCCAACTGGTGAAAATCGGTGACGGCTTGGGCGTGCGCCTGCTGAGTTTCGCCACCCCATGACCGGTTATCAGCCGAACCTGATCGAGATCATCCTGGTCGTTGCGACGATCGGGTTGATCCCGTTGGCGGTGGTGACGCTCACCGGGTTCATGAAGATCTCGGTGGTGCTGTTCCTGATCCGCAACGCCCTCGGCGTGCAACAGACCCCGCCGAACCTGGTGCTGTACGGCATTGCGCTGATCCTCTCGGTGTACGTGACCACGCCGTTGATTGGCGACATGTACCGGCAGGTGGAGGGCCGCGACCTCAACATCGAGCATGTGGAGCAACTCAAGGACCTGGGGGACGCCCTGCGCCCGCCGTTGCAGGCGCATTTGGCGCGGTTCGCCAATGAGTCCGAGCGTGGTTTTTTCGTGCAGGCCACCGAGACCATCTGGTCGCCGCAAGCGCGGGCCGACCTGCGTGACGATGACCTGGTGGTGCTGATTCCGGCGTTTGTCAGCTCGGAGCTGACCCGTGCGTTCGAGATCGGCTTTTTGCTCTATATCCCGTTCCTGGTGGTGGACCTGCTGGTGTCCAACGTGCTGATGGCGATGGGCATGTCGATGGTCTCGCCGAACCTGATCTCCATTCCGCTGAAGATCTTTTTATTCGTGTCCCTGAGCGGCTGGTCGCGCCTGATGCACGGTTTGATTCTGAGTTACGGCTGAGGCACGACCCATGGGCCAGGACGTATTCCTGTCATTGATGAAACAGGCACTGATGACCGTGCTGATGCTCTCCGCGCCGGCGTTGGGGGTGGCGATTATCGTGGGCTTGAGCGTGGGCTTGTTCCAGGCGCTGACGCAGATCCAGGACCAGACCCTGCCCCAGGTGGTGAAGCTGGTGGCGGTGCTGCTGACCATCGTCTTCCTGGGCCCGGTACTCGCCGGGCAAGTGGCGGAGCTGGGCGGCCAGGTGCTGGACAATTTTCCGATGTGGACGCGCTGACCGCCCATGGATGCCAGCCTGACCGCGCAGTTCCTGGAAGTCGCCTACCCGGTGATCAGCGCCGCCTCGCTCGCTGCCTGCCGTGCCATGGGCGTGGTGGTGATCACCCCGGCGTTCAACCGCTTGGGCCTCACCGGGATGATCCGCGGCTGCGTGGCGGTGGCGATTTCCATCCCGATGTTCTTCCCGGTGTTCGAAGCGCTGACGTCAATGCCGGAGCACGGCAGCGTGTTTATCGCCGGGTTGCTGATCAAGGAATTCCTGATCGGCATTCTTATCGGCCTGCTGTTTGGCATTCCGTTCTGGGCGGCCGAGGTGGCGGGGGAGTTGATCGACCTGCAACGCGGCTCGACCATGGCGCAACTGGTGGACCCGTTGTCGTCCGGGGAATCGAGCGTGATGGCGACGCTGCTCACGGTGATGCTGATCACGCTGTTCTTCATGTCCGGCGGGTTCATCCTGATGGTCGACGGTTATTACCACAGCTACCAGCTCTGGCCGGTCACCTCGTTTACGCCGGTCTTCGCCAGCTCGGCGTTGCTGGCGGTGTTGTCGATCCTCGACCAGATCATGCGTGTTGGCGTGCTGATGGTCTCGCCGTTGCTGATTGCGCTGCTGGTTACCGACCTGATGCTCGCCTACCTGTCGCGCATGGCGCCGAACCTGCACATCTTCGACCTGTCGCTGCCGGTGAAGAACCTGTTTTTCACGATCCTGATGGTGATCTACATCGGCTTCCTGATCCCGATGATGCTCGACCAACTGGCGGAGTTTCGCGGCACCGTCGAACTGCTCAAGGCCCTGGCCGGCATGGAGTAGCCCATGGCCGATACCAGTGAAGAGAAATCCCAGCCGGCGACGGACAAGAAGCTCCAGGACGCGCGCAAGAAAGGCCAGGTCGCCAAGAGCCAGGACCTGGTGTCGGGCATGGTTATCCTGTTCTGCACCCTGTGCATCTCGATCCTCGCGCCGCGCGCCAAGGCCCAGGTCACCGCACTGATCGACCTGACCGCGCGGATCTACATCGAACCGTTCGCCACCGTTTGGCCCCGGGTGCTCGACCACGCCGAGCAACTGGTGATCGGCATCACCCTGCCGGTGATGGCGGTGACCACCGGCGTGGTGATCCTGACCAATATCATCACCATGCGCGGCTTTGTGTTCTCGGTGGACCCGATCAAACCTGAGTTCAAGCGCATCAACCCGGCAGAGGGCCTGAAGAAGATCTTTGCCCTGCGCAACCTGGTGGAGTTCATCAAGGGCCTGATCAAGGTGCATGTGTTGGCGATTGCGTTCTACGTGGTCGGCAAGCACGCGTTGCAGGCGCTGATGGAATCGTCGCGCTGTGGGGCGGAGTGCATGGAGTCGACGTTTTTCCTGGTGCTCAAGCCGCTGGTGTTCACCGTGCTCTGCGCCTTCATTGTGGTGGGCGCGGTGGACGTGATGATGCAGCGCTGGCTGTTCGGCCGCGACATGAAGATGACCCGCAGCGAAACCAAGCGCGAACGCAAGGACATCGACGGCGACCCGCTGATCAAGAGCGAACGCCGGCGCCAGCGCAATGAAATGCAGGCGCTGGCCACCAAGCTGGGTCTGAACCGCGCCTCGATGATGATCGGCACCACCGACGGCTGGGTGATTGGCGTGCGTTACGTGCGCGGGGAAACCCCGGTGCCGGTGATCGTGTGCCGGGCATCGCCGGAGGAGGCGTTGTTGATGTTGCAGGAGGCGTACGACCTGGGCATTCCCCACGCGCCGGACAAGGCCCTGGCTGCTGACATTGCGCGCAAGACCGTGCCCGGCGACCCGGTGCCGGATGCCTCATTCCAGGCCGTGGCGGACTGGCTGGTGGCGGCCCGCCTTATCTGAGGCAAGGGTGTTGTCATAGCCATCAAGCAGGCTAAACGCGCATCGCGCCAGACGTCGGGACCGCGGTGAGAGCAAGTAAGGCAGGCGCAACCGGGTTTGCTGCGCCTATGACAGCTGACGCCTTTTGGGGGTGTTCATCGACTGACGGCAGAGGTAAATCGACAGGTGTTGCCTCTTTTACGGCAGGTTTTTCCAGGGGGCGCAGATGTTCGGGCACATCGTTTTGCAAGGCTTTCCAGGACGGCTCAAGGGATGTCGCCGGGTTTTTGATGGGCGCGGGGTCTGTTTGCCCATCGGATGTGGGCGTAGCCGCCTTGTCGCCAGCGATGGCCTCAATCGCTTTACTTGTGCCGTAGGCGGCGCCGGCAGTTGCCACACCGGTGACGGCACCGACAGCGACTGCTTTGGCAGCACCCACCAAGGCGGGGATGATTGCAGCAAGAAATGGAAACATAAGCAGGGTCCTTCTGTGATCGGATGGGAGTCGATCATGAGTGTCCAGAGCTCCTTCCTCAGTTCCATTTCCCACGGCTGGGCTCAATCAGCTCCTACGTGATGGTATTCACCGCCATAGCCATCGACAACGGATTTGCGCCTAGCCCCTCAATCCCACCGCCTGCGCCACGGACGATATTCGGAGCACGGGCGCAGTTACCTCATCACCATCGTCGTTCACAACCGCCAACGTCTATTCACTGACGTGTTCCTGGGGCGCTTGCTGGTTGCCGAATTGCGGCACGCCCATGAATTGGGCCTGATCGACTCCGTGGCCTGGGTGATCATGCCTGACCATATCCACTGGCTATTCGAACTGAAGCAAAAGACCTTGGCCGATGTAATGCGGCGTATCAAGTCACGTAGCACGCTGACCATCAACCGTCGTCGTCAAAGCAAAGAACGTGTCTGGCAGCCCGGTTATCACGATAGGGCGGTGCGCGTGGAGGACGATGTTCGGAAAATGGCCAGGTACATCATCGCCAATCCATTGCGAGCCGGGTTGGTTGAGCGGGTAGGAGATTATTCGCTGTGGGATACGGTTTGGCTTTGATTGAATTCAAATTGTGGCTTGTAATTGTGGTGAGCGGCCGGTGGCTTTGGCTTGTAATTGTGGTGAGCGGGCTTGCCCCGCGCTGGGCTGCGAAGCGGCCCTAAAACAGCCAATCGGGTTCTGGCTGAAAGAACGCGGTGCCTGTGTTGGGGCCGCTTCGCAGCCCAGCGCGGGGCAAGCCCGCTCACCACAGCAAGCCCGCTTACCACAGCAAGCTTGCCCACCACAGCAAGCCCCTTCGCCACAGCGAGCCCGCTCACCACAGCCAGGCATTCCCAATGGACGTCCCTACCGGTGCTGGAAGCGGGGCAGGGAGGCGATGCGCAGTTTGGGTTCCTGGAGGCGGGCCAGGTCGGTTGCGATCTGGGCCCGCCAGAAGTGCGCGCCCGACAATTGCGCGTCAACCCACGCTTGGCGCAGCAGTACTTTGGCCTTGTCCACCGAGCCGTAGTGAGCCTGGCGCAGGGTCAGTTGCGCCTTGATTCGCAGCATCTGTGGCGCGAACCAGCGTTCATGGCGGCCGAGGGCCAGTTGCAGGGTGTCTTCCAGCACTTCCAGGGCGAGTTTCTCCAGGCCCAGGCGCGCCAGGCCGAGGGCGTATTCGCAGCGCAGCAGGCTGTAGAGCTGGCTGTCGCCCTGGCCTTGCAGGTGATGCAGCGCTTCGCCCAGTTGCGGCACGCCGGCTTCCGGCGAACCCTCGCGGATCAGCAGGATGCTCTCGAAACACAGGCGAAATTGCCGCCAGATATGCAGGTCCTGGCCGGTGGTGCTGTCTTGCAACAGGCCCAGGTAGTAGCGCGCTTTCGGCAGGTTGGACGCCAGCAGCGCCAACGGGATTGCGCCCAGGCACAGGGTGTACCAGAGGGTCGCGGGGTGATCGAGGGAGATGGCTTCATCCACGCAGCTGCCGATCAGGCGCAGCGCCGGGTCGACATCCCCTTCGAGCAACTGCACCTTGGCCTTGAGGCAGCGGGCGGCAATGCGTTGGTCGAAGTGCACATCGATGATGTGCGAGCGCGGCGCCGACGGTGAGCCGAGCGCTTCGTCGATATTCAACCGTGCGCCCAGCAGGTCGCCCATGTGGAACAGCGCCACGGCGCGCATGCGCTTGCCGAGCAGTTGGTGGCTGCCGCTGCTGTTCAGGGCGATGTAGCGCTCGGCCAACTCCAGGGCTTCGGTGTATTGGTTGCAGCCACAGCGGTCGGTCCACAGGCCCCAGAGTGCGCGCAATTTGTGGTCCGCATCGCCCAGGTCGCGGGCGTCTTCACACACCTGGCGCCAGGCTTCGCGCATTGCTGTGCCGGTGCCGTAGGTGAGCATCAAGACACTGGCCAGCGCGGTCTGCAGCAACATGCGTTGGCGCAAGGGCAGCGGGATAAGGGCACCACTGGCCAGGCCCTTGTCGACCCAGGTACGGCACTCGCTGACCAGCGACAACCGCAGCCACAACGGCACGCCGCCCAAGGTCAGGTCGATGCCCAGGGAGAGGTCGCCGGTGGCCGAATAAGCCCAGTCGAGCGCGGCACGAATGGTGTTGATCTCCGGCCCGTAGAGCGCCAGCCACGTGGCCGGGGACAATCCGTCCAGGGTCTTCCCGGCTTCTTGCAAAACCCCCAGCGCATAGCGTGCGTGACGTTGGCAGGTGGCGGTGGTTTCACCCTGTTCGTTGAGTTTTTCCAGGGCGTAGGCGCGGGTGGTTTCCAGCAGGCGATAGCGCTTGGGCACGCAGGCTTCGCTGGCGATCAGCAGCGACTTGTCCATCAGGCTTTCGAGCAGGGGCAGGGCGTTGCGCGGGTCGAGGCGGCTGCTGGCGGTCATCGCCTTGACCGCGTCCAGGGTGAAAGAACCGGTGAACACCGCCAGTTGGCGCAGCAGCGTCTGCTCGTCGCCACTGAGCATGGCGTAGGTCCAATCCAGGGTCGCGCTGAGGGAGCGATGGCGGGCGAGGGCGGTGCGCCGGCCGGTCATCTGCAGGCGGAAGCTGCCGTCGAGCAGGCCCACCAGGTCCTGGATACCAAAGGTGCGCACCCGTGCGGCGGCGATCTCGATGGCCAGCGCGTTGCTGTCGAGTTTGCGGCAAATTGCGCTGACGGCTGCAACGTCTTCATCGTTGAACACAAAGCCGGGGTCGAGGGCGCGTACGCGTTCCACAAACAGGCGCACGCCGGACCAGGCCAGGGCTTGGCTGGCGCTGAGGTGGGCGTGCGCGTCGGGGACCTCCAGCGGCGCCAGGTCGTGCACCCGTTCGCCCTCGGCGCGCAGCGGCTCGCGGCTGGTGGTCAGCACACAGCAGTGGGGCGCGCTGCGCAGCAGGGTTTCCACGGCGGTGGCGGTGGCGGGCAGTACGTGCTCGCAGTTGTCCAGCACCAGCAGCACGCGGCGGTTGGCCAGGTTGGCGGCCACGCAGTGCAGTGGGTCTGCGCTGACAGTCTGGATGCCCAGGGCGCTGGCGAGCATGCCGGCTACCCATTGCCCACTGGTGGCCGGGGCGAGGTCGACAAAACAACTGCCCAGGTTGAGTTCAGCGGCCAGGCGTTGTGCCACGGCCAGGGCCACGGTGGTCTTGCCGATCCCACCGGGGCCGGTGAGGGTCACGAAGCGCTGGCTCATGACCTGGTCGGCCAGGCTGGCGGTCAACGCGTCACGGCCGATCACCTCCACCGTGGGCGCCGCCAGGCAGGGCTCATCAGCCCGCACGGACGGCACCGGCAACTGCTCTTCACCCGCCGCCTGCACCGTGACCGGTGCGACAAAACGATAGCCGCGGCCCGGCACGGTGACGATATAGCTGAAGTTGCCATCGTCGCCCAAGGCACGGCGCAGCGCGACGATCTGCGCGCGCAGGTTGCATTCCTCCACCACCACCTTGGGCCAGGCGAAGGAGATCAGTTCGGACTTTTCCAGCAGTTCGCCGGCACGGGTCACCAGGGCAATCAACAGGTAGAGCGCGCGGCTGCCCAGGGTCACTGGCTCGCCATTGCGCAGCAACACATGCTGCCTGGCCAGTAATAGAAAGGGACCAAAGCCAATGGTGCTGTCGGGGGTGGCCGGCGCGGGGTGGTCTGCATCCATGAAGGACACTGCGTGGTGCTTGCTCGAGCTCATCAAATCATCCTTTTTATAGTCGGGCTTGTTATTGGCGATCAGGCCATTCGCCCTTTTTGGGGTACAGATGTGCAGCAGCAGTTTTGGAAAGTTGATGTCGATCAAAAGGTCGGAAGGTCGCCCTCCTTTGGGGCGTTGTCGTTTTTATGGGTGGGTCGCGCAGCATGTTTCAGAGGATGAGACTGTCTCAGGGCTGAAACATTTTATTACTAGAAATAGGGATAAAGCAGAATGTATGCCAGTTGGCATGTAACAAACATGACAACAACCGCATGAAATTTATGGTGATTTTTGCGGTCGTCGGCGACACGCAATGGCCTTCGTTCGGAAAGGCGAATATTTCTAATTGTGTCGTTCGGGATGCCGAATAAAGCGCCAGGGTTTTGGCACTGTTTTATTGACTGTGTATCGAACTGTATCCCCGCACCCTCCTGATACACCGGCATGACGTTCTATCGCGTTCGCGACACAGAGCGGATACACGCCTGGCTTTAACTCTGTCCACCAGCTGGCGCAGGCGGTCACCGACCCCAAGGCGCCCTGGCCACACTCAGTCAAGCCAGGAGACTCACCCCATGAAGCGTCCTTACGCAGCCCTCGCGGCAACCCTCGCCCTGTCTATCAGCGCCTTTGCGGCCGTGGCCCACGCCGATGAGCCCAAGCCCCAGGAAAAATGCTTCGGCGTGTCCCTCGCCGGTGCCAACGATTGCGCCGCGGGCAAAGGCACTTCGTGCGCCGGCACCGCCACCACCGACTACCAGGGCAATGCCTGGGTGTTGGTGGACAAAGGCACCTGCACCCAAATCAAGACGCCCAAAGGCTTTGGCAGCCTGACGGAGCAGCCATGAGCCGAGCGGCCCCGGCGCTGATCCAGCGCCTGCTCCCCGAAGCCCTGCTGTTGCTGGTGGCCCGGGTGGCGGTCGCGGCGGTGTTCTTTCTGTCGGGGCGCACCAAGGTCACCGGGTTGCTTGAACTCAAGCCGTCGACCTACACGCTGTTCCGTTCGGAGTACGCCTTGCCGCTGATCCCGCCGGACTGGGCGGCACACCTGGCGACCTACGCCGAGCACCTGTTCCCGCTGTTGCTGGTGCTGGGCCTGCTGACCCGTCCGGCGGCCGCTGCGCTGCTGGGCATGACCCTGGTGATCGAGGTGTTTGTGTACCCCGATGCCTGGCCGGTGCACCTGACCTGGGCGGGCCTGTTGTTGCCGCTGCTGGCGTATGGCGGTGGGGCCTGGTCGCTGGACCGCCTGATCTCAGGCAAACGTTCATAACTTTGATGGAGATTTCCAATGCGTATGCTTTCTTCCCTGGCCATTGCCATGACCCTGGCGGTTCCGATGCTGGCCCAGGCGGCGGATGCCCCGCAGCCCGGCACCGGTAAAAGCGTGGTGATCGTGCCCGGTTCGTTTGTCGACGGTTCCGGCTGGCGCGTGGTGCACGACATCCTGATTCACAAGGGCTACAAGGTCACGGTGGTGCACCAGGGCCACGAGAGCCTGGCCGCCGATGTGGCCGAGGCGCGCGAAGTGCTGGAGCAGCAAGTCGGCCCAGTGGTGCTGGTGGGCCACAGTTCCGGTGGCGGGGTGATCTCGATTGCCGGCGACCGCGACAAGGTCAAGTCGCTGGTCTACGTCTCGGCGCTGCAGCCGGAAGTGGGCGAGAACATGGCCCAGTTGATCGGCTCGATGCCGGCGCCCAGCGATGACATCAAGGCCAGCCGCGACGGTCATCTGTTCTTCGACCGCACTAAATTCAACGCCGACTTTGCCGCCGACCTGACCACCAACCGCACCGACTTCATGGCCGCCTCCCAAGTGCCCGCGACTACCGCTTTGTTCGGCGGCACCGTGTGGGCCGCGGCCTGGCACAAAAAACCGACCTACGCGGTGGTCTCCACCGAAGACCGCGCCCTGAGCCCGGACCTGCAGCGCTGGATGTACAAGCGCGCCGGTTCCAAGGTCACCGAAATCAAGGCCAGCCACTCGGTGTACATCTCCCAGCCTGAGGCTGTGGCGAAGGTCATCGAAGACGCTGCTTCCGTTATCAAGTAATTCACCCCAACCCCGGAGAAACACCCATGAACACTGCACTCAAATCCCGCTTGAGCCTCGCTGCCGCTGCTGCCCTGATCGCCATGGCATCCGCCTCGTTTGCCACCGCTGCCAGCGCCGCCGACCAGCAGGAAAAACCCGGCCGCTGCTACGGCGTCAACACCTGCAAAGGCACCAGCCTGTGCGCCACCGCCAAGAACGACTGCAAGGGCCTCAACAGCTGCAAGGGCGAAGGCGTGATCGTCAAGACCCCGTCCGAGTGCCTGAAGGCCGGTGGCACCCTGACTGAACCGAAGTAATCCACCCGGCGAGCCCCCATGCGGGCTCGCCACTTATTCTTAGCGGAGATCCGCCATGTCGACATCCAACCCACACTTCTCAGGCTACGGCCTGGGGCTGCGCAAGGAGCACTACTGCGACTTCCTGGAGACCTCGGTGCCCGTGGATTTTGTCGAAGTGATCTCCGAAAACTTTATGGTCGCGGGCGGCCAGCCCCGGCATATCCTGCGCCAGGTGCGCGAGCGCTACACGGTGGCGCTGCATGGGGTGTCCCTGTCCATCGGCACGGCCGAGGGGTTGGACACCGACTATCTGCAGCGCCTCAAGTCGCTGGTGGACGAGGTCCAGCCGCTGTTTGTCTCCGACCACCTGAGCTGGTCGCGCAGTGGTGGCTTCAATGCCCATGATTTGTTGCCCGTGCCCTACACCGACGAAGCATTGGACCGAGTCTGCGCCAATATCCATCAGGCCCAGGAGGTGCTCGGCCGCACGATGCTGTTTGAAAACCCCTCCAGCTACCTGGCGTTTGAAGGCGCTTCCATGACCGAGTGGGAATTTATCGCGGCCATGGCCCAGCGCACCGGCTGCGAATTGCTGCTGGACGTCAACAACGTGTTCGTCAGCGCCAGCAACCACGGCTTCGACGCCCTGGCGTTTCTCAAGGGTATTCCCGCCGAACGTGTGCGCCAGGTGCACCTGGCCGGTCACAGCCAGGGCCGCGACATCTTGATCGACAGCCATGACAGCCCGGTGTGCACCGGCGTCTGGGAACTGTATGCCCAGGCCATGACCCGGCTGGGCCCGGTGGCGACCATGATCGAGCGCGACGATGAAATCCCGCCGCTCGCCGAGTTGCTCCAGGAGTTGGCCATGGCCCGCACGTTGGGGGCGCAGCGATGAACCTGGCGCAACTGCAGCAGACCTTTCGCGACTGGTTGGTGAGCGCGTCGGATGAATCCGCGCAGTCGCTGGGCAATCATCACGCCGGCCTGGCGGTGTACCAGAACAACTACCGCGCGCAGTTGGTGGGTTGCCTGGAACAAGCGTTTCCCAATCTGCGCCGCTGGCTGGGCGAGGACGCCTTCCTGGCCGCGAGCATCACCCATATCGACAACCATCCACCCCATGCCTGGACCCTGGACGCGTACCCCGAGGGGTTCTACGCCACCCTGAAAGCCGTGTTCCCGCGCAATCCGGATGTGCATGAGCTGGCCTGGATCGAGGCCGCCCTCAACGACGCCTTTGTGGCCGCCGATGCGCAGCCTCTGGCGCTGGAGACGTTGGCCGAGCTGGACTGGGACACGGCGGTGCTGCACCTGACACCGTCGCTGCGCTGCCATGGCCTGAGCACCAATGCCGAAGCCATCTGGTCGGCATTGTGGCAGGACGCGCCCGCGCCCGAGGCGGTAATGCTGGAGCAGGCGGGCGGCTTGCTGGTATGGCGGCGTCAATTCACCTCGCGACTGCGCCAGGTGGATGTGCAAGAACTTCAAGCGTTGCAGCACGTGCAGGCCGACGGCCGTTTCGCCGGGCTGTGCGAGTGGTTGGTGCAACGTCTTGGCGAAGAGGCCGGCGTGATGCAGGCCGGTGAATACCTGGCCGGTTGGCTGGGCAGTGAATTGATTGTGGGGGTGAGTCATGTTTGATCGTCGTGGTTTTTTGCTGCTGGCGGCGGTGGTCATGGCCGCCCCGGTGTTGGCGGTGCAACAGGTGAGCACCGATGACCAGGAGATCCGTTATGAACAGTTTGGGCCAGAGGAGGGCCGGGCGATCATGTTGCTGGGGGCGGATGTCAGTGCGTTCTCCGAGGTGACGGCGCCGCTGGCGGCCCAGGGGTTTCGGGTGATCGTCCCGTACCTGCGCACGGCAGACGACGCTGTACTTGGCCAGGATGTGCTCGACCTGATGAATGCGCTGCACATCCCCGAAGCGGTATTCGCCGGCGCGGAGCAGGGCGCACGGATCGCTGCGCGGGCCGCGACGTTGAAGCCGAGCCGCTGTGTCGGACTGGTCACGCTGAACATCGCACCCCAGGCGGGTTTTGCGCAAGCCGTGGGGTTAATGGCCAGCACCGGGCACTGGCGTTGAGGGTCAGCCGATCAACTCGACCCGGCCACTGTGCAACCTGTAGATACCGCCGACAATGTGCAGTTTGCCAGCGGCCAGGGCGTCCGCCAGCAGCGTCGACTCGGCCTTGAGCCGCGCTACCGTGTCGCTGACATTTTGCGCAATGGCGTTCGCAAGCAGATCGCCAGGCGCTTTCAAGACCTTGCGCACCGACGGCTTGAACGCGTCGGCCAGGCCCTGGATCTTGCCGGGGAACGTGGCGTTGTCCGTGGTGGCTTTCACCCCGGCGGCAAGGGCGCCGCAGCTGTCGTGCCCGAGCACCATGATCAACGGCGTGCCGAGCACCGCCACCGCATATTCGAGGCTGGCGAGCCCGTCGTCGGTCACGAAGTTACCCGCCACCCGTACGGCAAACAGGTCGCCGAGGCCGGTATCGAACGCGTATTCCGGCGTAATGCGTGAGTCAGCGCAGCTCAGGACCGCCACGAACGGATTCTGCCCGCCCTCCAACGCCTCGCGCTCGCTCATGAATTCATGGCGCTTGGTGACGCCTTCGGCATAGCGACCGTTGCCTTCCATCAACCTGGCCAGGGCTTGTTGTGGGTTGAGGTTATTGGCCGCTTTCGGTGTCGGCGAGGCGTGTGCGAGCGCTGCGGGTAACGCGCTCGTGAGCATCAGGGCGCCAGCGCCGACCGTAGCCAGGCGTAGGAATTGTCGACGGTCGTGGGTCAGGGGTGGCTGCTTGTGCATGGGCGGCGTTCTCCGGTTCGTTAAGAGAAGAAACGCCAAGGGTGCAAAGAATGGTCGGGGGGGAAATGTAGGCACTGTCCGTTTTTTTGGCGGGAATCGCGTGGCCATCAACATGAAAATTCTGACAGCCAGGCCATCGGTCACTGAAAAAAAAACGGTCTGCCCGTAATCTAGGGGCCTTTGTCACCTGCGCGGATTGTTCATGTCTTCTGTTGCCGATGGGTTGCCCCTCAATAAACGCCTGCCGGCCGTGCTCGCGATCTCCCTGGGGATTGGCATGGCGACCCTGGACACGGCCATCGTCAACACGGCCTTGCCGACCCTGGCGGAGGGGATTGGCACCGATTCCGCCTCGGTGATCTGGGTGGTCAATGCCTACCAGTTGGCGATTATCGCCACGGTGCTGCCGTTTGCGTCGCTCAGTGATGTGCTGGGGCATCGACGGGTGTATCTCGGCGGGTTGCTGCTGTTTATTGTGTCGTCACTGTTTTGCGGGCTGGCGGGTTCGCTGGTCACCCTGACGGCCGCGCGCGTGGCGCAGGGGCTCGGGGCGGCGGCGATCATGAGCGTGAACACGGCGTTGTTGCGGCATATCTACCCGTCGAAAATGCTCGGGCGGGGCCTGGGCTACAACTCACTGGTGGTGGGGCTGGCGTTTACCTTGGGGCCCACGGCGGCCTCGGCGATTCTGTCGGTGGCGACCTGGCATTGGCTGTACCTGATCAACGTGCCGCTGGGCTTGCTGGCCTTGGTGCTGGGCCTGCGTTCATTGCCAACGTTGCCCATGACCGGGCATGCCTTTGACCGATTCGCAGCGTTGTTGTGTGCCGGGTTGTTTGCCTTGTTGGTGCTGGGCCTGGGCACGGCGGTGCATGGTGCCCAAGGTGCGCTGACGTTGGGCCTGATCGCCGTGGCGCTGGTGTGCGGCGCCTTGCTGTTGCGGCGCCAGGCCGGGCACCCGGCGCCGATGCTGGCGCTGGACCTGTTCAAGCGCCCGGTATTTGCCTTGTCGTCCTTGACCGCTATTTGTGCGTTCAGCGCCCAGGGCCTGGCCTTTGTGTCGCTGCCGTTTTTACTGCAGGCGGTGCTGGGGCATAGCCAGGTGGAAACCGGTTTCCTGATGACGCCGTGGCCGGCCGTGGTGGCGGTGATGGCATTGGTGGCCGGGCGCTTGGCCGACCGGGTGTCGCTGGGGCTGCTGTGTGGCATCGGCTTGTTAATGCTCAGCGTGGGCATGGCCGCGTTAGCCACCCTGGGCAACGGCGCCTCGGCGTTTGATATCGGCTGGCGCATGGCGCTGTGTGGTGCCGGTTTCGGGTTCTTCCAGTCGCCCAACCTCAAGGCTTTGATGACCAGCGCGCCGTTGGCCCGCAGTGGCGGGGCGAGTGGCATCGTGGCGATTTCGCGGTTGCTGGGGCAAACACTGGGGGCGTCGCTGGTGGCCTTGTGTTTCCACCTGTCCTTGGGCAATGGGCCGCACTATGCGCTGTGGCTGGGCTGCGGCTTTGCTCTGGTTGGCGCAGTGGCCAGTGGCTTGCGTTTGTTGCCCTACGGTAAAAAGCCGTGATTGGGCGTTGTAAAACATCGGTGTGGAAGGCTACCGTGGCGACCTGAGTATTTCGGGATGTTTCAGATTTATGTCCAGCCTGGCCCTCCGCACCGCTGATACACACTCCCGCCGCGCCGCGCTGACCCTGGCTTTATGCTTGCCCAGTGACGTGTTGCTCTACCTGCTGCTACCAATGGAATCCCAAGCCTTCGGCATCACCCTGGCCCAGGCCGGTGTGTTACTGGCGGCCAACCGCCTGGTGCGGATTTTCGGCTACCGGCATGTCCTCAATTTCTACTCACGCAACGGCGACCGCCTGACCTGCATGATCGCCGCTGGCGCCGCGACCCTGTGCGCCTTGGGCAATTCGGTGTTGTCCGGCTTCGCCGCCTTGCTCTGCCTGCGCCTGGTGTGGGGCCTGTGCTTTGCCGCGTTGAACCTGTCCACCCAAGTGCTGGCCACTTCGGAGCCGGCCGGTGCCGCACGCCGGGCCGGGCGTTCCCGCGCGCTGATCGCCCTCGGGCCGATGCTGGCGCTGCCGCTGGGCGGCTGGTTGACCCTGTGGGCCGGGCCGCGTCCGATCTTTCTGATTCTGGCCGGGTGCTGCCTGGTGGGCTTGTGGATGGCGCGCGGCTTGCCTACGGTGGGGCATGACTTGCACACCACGCCGGGGCGGCGCTTCAAGTGGCCGGACAGCGTTGCGGTGTGGTCGTTTATCGAGGGGGTGGCGCTGGATGGGCTGTTTATCTTCGGCCTGTCGATCCAAGCGCAAAAGCTGCTGGGCGGCGATGCAGTACTGATCGCCGGAGGCCTGATGGCGCTGCGTTACGCCTCGGAAATGCTCCTGAGCCCCTTGGGCGGGCGCGCGGCCCAGCGCTTTGGCGCCACGTCGATGCTGCTGCTGTTTTCGTTCCTGAGTGCCCTGGCCCTGACCGCGTTTGGCAGTTACTGGGTGATCGTCGGCGCGGCGGCGGTGCTGGTGCTGCGCGCGCTGCAACTGCCGCTGGTGACCACCCTGGTGGCCGAGCGCAATCCCGGCTCGATGCGCGTCTCGGCCCTGGCTTCGAATGCCGTCTGGCGGGATATCGGCGCCGGCCTCGGGCCATTGCTGGCCGGCCTGCTGCTGCCGATTGCCTCGGCCCCCTGGGTGTTTGGCCTGGCGGGCGCGGCGATCGCGGTAAGCGCGGTGTTCTGCTGGCGGGCAAAAACTTCCAACTGACACGGTGAGGTTGTGTGTGTCCCTTCAAGAAAACTTCGTAAGCCTGCTGGATGCGGCGTATCGACACTGGACCGGCCAGGGACTGCCGGCCCCCGAGCATCTGGACCCGCAACAGCGCCTGGCCTGGCTGCACAGCGACGCGCCCTACAGCCTGCTGGCCCATGACGGCGGCGCCGACCCGCGCTTTACCTACGTGAATGACTGCGCCCTGCAGTGCATCAAATACCCGCGCGACACCTTCATCGGCATGCCCTCACGCTACAGCGCTTCGGCACTCGACCGCGCCGCGCGTCAGGTGCTGCTGGAGCAAGTCACCGCCAATGGCATCGCCCAAGGCTACAGCGGCTGGCGCGTGGATGCGCACGACCAGCCGTTCATGATCCACGCCGGCGTGGTGTGGACCCTGCTCGATGACGCCGGCCAAGCGTGCGGCCAGGCGGCCTTGTTCTGGCCCGACGCACAGCGCATCGGCGTGTTGGCTTAAGCGGTCTTAAAGGCATCCAGCCAGGCGGGGTCGAACCGGGTTTGCTCGGTATCGATCCCCAGCGCCTGCATCTTGGCCTTGTGCGCCTCGACCTCTGCAACCAACTGCACCTGGGCGCTGGAATTGGCATCCAACTCATGCATCTGCGTCAGGCCCAAGTGATAGAAGCGCAGCACCTTGATTGCCGTCGGGTCATTGGCCTGGACCCGCTCGGTGACCTTGTGCATCACGTTGGTCACGCTCATCAGGCAGCGCTTGAGTTGCCAGCCATACACCGCCGGCGCCAGCCACGGCTGGGTCCAGAACGGGCCACGCACCAGGGCCAGCGTGATCAGCACCCCGGCGAACACGCCACCGACATTGAAGCGGAAATTGTCACCGCCAGGCTCGCCGAACAGCATCACCGCCAGGGTCGACAGCAACATGGCCAGGGCCAGGAACAGCACCGCGACCATCAGCGTGCTGCGCCGGGTCTGTTGGCGGAAGGTCACAGGGTCGCAGGGTTTGAGCTCGAACATCCGGTTCATGTCTCCAGAAGGGGCCCGCATCATCTCACGCCTGGGCAAACAAGTTGAACGATGGCGCAGGGCGGTTTCTCTAAACCTGTGTAGACCCTATGAGGTGAACCATCATGTCTGACTACAACCAACCACCCCCCGGCACCCCGAACCCTGACCGCACACCCGGCGAAGAGGAGCGCGACAACGATGCGTTGCGTCCCAACGACCCGAAAGAGCGCGACGACAATGAGGATGTAGAGCGCGTCGAGGAAGACCTGGAAAACCTGCACGACAAAGCCCGCCCACTTTGAAAAAGGAGAACGCCGTGAGTAATACGCCGAAAGGCCCGTCTTCAGGCGAGCATGCAAGTGGCAAGGACGAATTGGGTTTCGACCCGGATTCGCCCGACGTGGCGGACCCGCAAGTCGATCCCATCGGCCCGGCGATTGCGCCGCTGGATAAGGAAAAGAAAGACAAGGATGAAAAGAAGCCGGCCTATGATCCGTTGGGTGATTTGAAGCCGTAGGCGGGGTAGGGGACGCGTTAAGCGTTTCGGTTCTGCGAGCGTGAGCGCTCGACTTGAGCATGTGTTATTAAACGCTGACATCGGTTGGCGTTTTTTTTTGCGTGGTCAAAAAGCTTGGTTTCAAGTGCGTGTGGTAGCTGTGCGCTCAGGCCCGCGCAGTCAACCTTGAGCCCCGAAGCATCAAGCGCGTAGAGTGCGTGCCCGAGGGTGCGATGGACGATGTACTGGACCGCATTCAAATACTAACTGAATACTGAAAGTGGCAACGCACAACCACTTCATGATTGGGCCTGTGGCAGTACTAAGGTGCTTTTTTCGCAACCGCGAAATTCAAGACGGAACCCGCAAGAGTGATACGAAATACTGTGATTGGGCTTGTCCTGGCAGGTCTGACAGGTTGTGCTGCACAGGACCCGGCCCTAGTCGGTAGATGGCAAGGTGAGCGCAATCCCACTGCCGAATGCCCGTACCTTGCCTGGACGTCATTGATGACAGCCGACGGACGTTTTGGAACGTTGTTTTTTAGGGATCCGGCCAGGACGCTCAAGATACACAAGCGCGGAGGATATTGGATCACTCGGAAAAATCATGTGCTGTTCGATGCCGTAGGTGCCAAGAAATACAATGTCTACTCCTACAAGGTTATTGATGTGGATACTGTTCAGTACACGACAATGACGCCCAATGAGGTTCCAGGCTGTAGGCTTCAGGTTTATACGGAGCATCGGGTTCGTGATTAGGTAATTGCTGATCATCGGGGGGACGGGCTTGTTGCCTGATGACAAGGCGATGTTTTGGATGCGGTCATTGGTGATGAGCTGTTCTGGGTCGGGAGCGGAATTAGGCGAATGGTTGCAATCGGCCGATCGTGTTGAAAAAGTCGGTGTTCCCAAAATACTCGAATATTGATGGATGAACACACCTCTGTTGCCCGCTGCTACGTGAAATCCGAGTACTGAAACTTCTGCAAAAAATTCAGATTTCAATCTCAGGCGCGTACTTTTCTGGCGTGGAATTCGAAGCTGACTTTTTCAACACAATCGGCCGACTGCTGCCGGCCATGATCGAAAAAAATCAGCCTTTTCGGTGATGGATTGGAATTACTAATCCTGTAGGCCACGTATTCCTTACTCTACAGAGCCAGCCTGAAAGCTGCGTACCATTTTCGTACCAACACTACTTCCAAGCAGTGACGCCATGCTCCTCACGACAGGCGTCAATCGGCCAGAAGCCGCCGGTCGGGTCAGGTGGCTTCAAACCCGCTTCCGTCCTTCAGAACTGGCTAATTGGCAAAAGTCAGACAATTGAACGCGCCTATGAAATCAGGGGCGATTCAATCAGTTGGGTAATGGCCGTAACGTTAGGCCTCATAGTGGTGAGGCATTTTCAGACGATATAGCCACTTATGCCATCCCACAGAAGTTTCACCGCGGTGACTACGAGCAGGCAGTAGCAGGCAAGGTACATCTGGCGTTGATCCAGCTTGGTGTGCAATCGCCAGCCCAGCCAGACACCACTTGGAACTGCTAACAGGCAGATGACCATCAGGCTTAGCACGTTACCGGTGGGCCTGGCTAACAGCAGCCAAGGCACGGCCTTGAGCAGATTGCCTACGGTAAAGAACATGCTGGTGGTGCCGGCATAGGTTTTCTTGCTTAGACCGAGTGGCAACAGGTACATCGCTAATGGTGGCCCACCAGAATGTGCGACCATAGTCGTGATCCCAGAGGTGACGCCTGCGGACACCGCCTTGAGCGATGAGCGCTGGCTGACCCTGATTTCCCCGCCGGTCTTGAACCAGAGGCCGACAAAAATTAGGGTAATCGCTGCCATCACTAAGGCGACTGCGCGGTGATCCATGACGCGAAAGAGTAGATAGCCGACACCGATGCCGACAATCAGACCTGGTAACAACAGCATCAAGTCGGGTTTGGACCAAGTGGATGGCTTCCAGTAACGCAGGCCGAACAGGTCCATCGCGATAAACAACGGCGCTAGCAGACCGCCGGCTGTGAGCGGATCCATCACCAGCGACAGCAGCGGAATGCCGACAATGGAGAAGCCTCCACCGAAGGCACCTTTCATAAAGCAGATCAAAAAAACTCCGGCGAAGGTCACCAGAATCGTGGTGGTGGTCAACTCAAGGTCCACGGTGCTACCCCCTGATCCGGCTGCTCAAGGTTGGCCAGCATTATCGAAGAAAGCTCAACGTGCCCGCGCTCGCGCAAGTGCGCGATCACAGACAAGCGATCGGCGTGCGACTTGTTTTGATTGAGCTTGCGCTTGCATTCAACGCACTGCATTTCGATCTCGATACCGACGACTCTCGACACCATCTCGTCCAGGTATTCACGCGGCGCATCGCCCATCTTCCAGGGCTTGATCTCTTTGGACTCCTGGTGGCGAGTCAGCAGGGCCAGGGTGCGACGCAGGAGCTTTTCTTCCGACATCACGCGCATGACGCCATGCACATGCACCACCTCATAGTTCCATGTGGGAACCTGGCGATGCGTCTCGTGCTTGGACGCATACCAGTTGGGCGAAATGTAGCCTTCTGCCCCCCTGAAGATCACCATGACAGGCGTTCCGCCGGCGCAACGTTGCCACACAGGATTGGCGCGGGCCACATGAGCGGTCAGCAGCCCGTATGTTCCGTGGCCGGTATCGAGTTCGAAGGGAATGTGGTCCGCATCCATGCCGGATTCACCCTCAGTCACGAGGATGCCCAGCGGATTGTCGCGGATAATTCGGTGCAACTGTTCCGGGCGGTGCTCTGCGAAGTGTTCGGGAATGTACATGGGGATTTCACTACGGATTGTTGGGAGTCCATAATGTCGACCACGACCTGCATCATCGAAAGTGCCAGTTTCGAGGTTTTTCCATGGGCCAGTTTTCAGCCAATCCGGGTGCATCTTCCCGCGGCGCGCAACGTCGGATCTATGCCAGGCTGCGCGCGCAGATAGAAGACGGCACGCTTGCCGCCGGCACGAGGCTCATGTCGACGCGGGCAGTCGCGGCCGAACTCGGCGTGTCGCGAACCACGGTAACGGCGGCTTACGAGCAACTGGCGGCCGAAGGCTTTGTACTGACATCAGTGGGCAAAGCCGCCACGGTGGCGAGCATAATCAGCACCCAATCCGGTTATGCCCAAGGGGACTCGGCGCAGCAAAAGGAACTGCCGCCAGTGCTTTCCCTTTACGGGCAACGAGTGGCCATCATGACGCCGTACAACATGGCGTCACCACAAGCCCGCATCGATTTCAGGTACGGCTCGGTCGCTTCCAGGGATTTTCCGGCGCTGGGTTGGCAGCGCGCCTACCGTTCCGAACTAGTCAAGCGTCAACCGAGCCTCGCTTACGGCCACCCCGAAGGGGAAGAGCGCTTGCGCAATGCGCTGCAAGGTTATCTGCGACGCGCACGCGGTCTGGCGTGTGATGCGGATCAAATACTCGTAGTGCATGGCTCGCAGCAAGGACTTGACCTGTGCGCCCGGCTTTTGCTGAACCCGCAAGATGCATTTGTCTTCGAAGAGCCTGGCTACCGAATGGCCAGATATTGCTTTGAGGCCACGGGCGCGACGGCGTTGCCCATCCCCGTCGATGCCTCTGGACTGGATACAAATGCTCTGCCGGAAGGTGATCGCGTGCGTCTGGCCTTTGTCACTCCGTCGCACCAGTTTCCCATGGGGGCGGTGCTTCCTGTCGCACGTCGCCTCGAACTGCTGAGTTGGGCGAGGCGACATCGCGCGTGGATCATTGAGGACGATTACGGCGGCGAGTTTCGCTATGGCCAGCGGCCTATCGACGCACTGCAATCCATGGACGCAGATGCTCGCGTCATTTATGTCGGAACGTTCTCCAAGGCACTCTCACCGCAACTCAGGTTGGGTTATCTGGTTCTTCCACGCGAGTTGGTTCACGTTTTCCGTGAAGCAAAACGGCTGACCGATCGACACTCACCGCGCTGGGAGCAAAACGTGCTCGCCTCATTGATCGAAAGTGGAACCTATGAGCGTCACGTTCGCCGCCTGCGGCGGGAGAATGAACTGCGGCGAAGGGCATTACTGGAGGCTTTTGAACAACATCTGGCGGAATATGGGCAACTGACCGGCATGGCGGCGGGCTTGCACGGCGTATTAACGCTACCCGCGCTTCGCGCTCAGGATGAGCCGACGTTGCAGGCGATAGCGCTCGAACGCGGGGTTGGCGTATATCCGCTTTCGCCGCTGTTTGCCGAACCCGCGTCGGTAGAATACGAGCGATCGGCAGGGCTCATTTTGGGCTATGCCGGCCTGACAACGCAGCAGATTCATGAAGGGATCGGCATTCTTGGTACGGTGGTTCGGGAGGTTAAAGAGCTTGGAACTCGGTCCGAATCAGTAGATGACCATGTCATCTAAGGTGCGGCTCGAACAGGAGCTAATTTAATAGGTAGAGATAAGGCGAATTAGAAAAAGTGGTCGGCTTGAGTGGCTGCTAAGAGTGAAACTGGTTCTGGGCGGAAGGGCCGCTATTGGCCGATTGCTGCCCGTCACCATCGGTAGAAATCGGCCAAAAGCGGACGCTTATCGGCGCATGATCGAACTAAGTGCCTCCGGCGCAATAAAATTAATGTCTGACCAGTATTTTGCGCACCTAGAAGAAGCACGCGGAAGGGGTTCAACCTGAGGCAGGCTTTTAGTGATGTTTTTAATACTCGGCCAATTTGAATCCCAAAACAATTAACCGCAGGAAAGAGTATGTCCGACATACCCATGATTAAATCGACGGAAGTGTTCTCTCGCCTTAGTGCATTTCATCCCAGTATCGAAGTTTGGCCAGATAGCGAGTTTTCGAATGATGGTTATGCTTACTACTGGTTGGTGGCGCACAGCGATGGCGCGACCCGTATGCTTTCCTATGTCCGCTGCAAAGACGGTGGCTGCGAGCAGCGCACCTATGATGTTGAGGGCGATGATCTTTGGATCCCAGCTGGAACGGCCGTGGCCTGACAATTCATTCAAGCCGACACCGCTTCGCGGCTTGGCTTAATTCTCAGGTGTTAGGGACTGCTTTTGGCCGATTTCTGCCGATGGTGACGGGCAGCAGTCGGCCAAAGGCGGCGTTCGATCCACTACCTTCCGGCCGAAAAGCGGAAACGTCTCTATCTGTGAAAGCTAGTCTCTCAGGGTACGCATTATTTCCCCGACCACATACTTCGTGTATTTCTCACTGGGGTCAGTTTCCGGTGGGTCGTTACTGCGGAACCATTCACCTTGATCGAATGCTTGGTAAAGCGAGAAAGCGGGCTGAGGCATATTGTTAGTCATGCCTACTTCAACCACAGCATTTATGATCCCGTTCATAACGCCCTCGCAAAAATCATAGGGTAGAGATCCTTGGAGATAGCCTTCCGCAACCGCGACGGACAGTCCGTTCAGAACATCATGCGGTGCAACGCCGAACCTTTCGCAAATGGGGGCTAGATCACTCAGCGTTAAACCCTCTGCTTCCGCTTTCACGGAAAGTTCCTTGAGTTCGACTTTCGATAACACCATGATCATGAGCTTCTTCCGGTTAGGTGCGAAGGTCGCGCTTACAGAGTGGCCGATCAGCGGCGCCACACTTCAATTCCATGCTGCAATACGGACTTATGGTCGGTCAACTTCAGCTACAGGCACTATCCGCTTTGGGTCGAAAGACGTCTTTCGGTAAAGGCATCGTAACGTCGCTACGCCCCGCGCGTACCGGGTGGCAGCGTGAAGGTGGGAATCGCCTGAGTCGTTGCGCGTTTGATAGGTCATCGTCATTCTGGAAGCGACGATTTTTTAGGAGATTGAAGTGGACATTGACCGTCTGTTAAAAAAGCGGCAACTGAACGTGCAAGAGCAAAATGCTCTTGTGGCCCACCGACTCATGGTAACCGCCAAAGATTGGTTGGCCAGAGGGATTCCCCTAGCCTTAAAAAACTATGGCGAGTCGAAAGGCATTAGATGGTCAGAAACCGTAGTACTGGATCTTGAAGTCGACTTTCCCGGTATGCCCAGCCTTTATGGTCTTTTGCTCACTCACGCAGAGCGGTTCATAGAGTTTGAAATTGATACCGATGACACTCATAGGTACGTGGAATCGGTGAGTCAATGGGAGGATGTTTCTGCTAATCAGGACTACGCGCCCCACAAGCGCGGTACTGGAAAGGGCTTCGCAGCAATTGCTCTTCAGGTGAGGCGCGAACTCCTATGCGGCTTGTAGGTGTGAATCACAGAAGCTGAGATTCCATTGTTGATCGGAAGCCGCTTTTCGCCGATTTCTTCCGGAAACTGGTGTCCCCATTGGGTCGACTCGTGCCGGTCACGAGCGAAAAACATCAGCCTTTTCGGTGATGGATTGGGCTGACTCCTCCCCTGGCCCAACGTTTACAAGGACTTCATCCTAAGCCAACGATCTTAGTACCAATTTCGTACCAACCAATTTCCCATTTGGCCTAACTGCCGAGATTCTCAGATGAATTCGCTGGTGCTGCTATCGGCCTGCGCTTTTTGGTAATGCGTCATTGCGTCGGCCGCGACGGCACAAATAAGGCGTTTCAGGAGTACAAGCAAAAGCTGAGGATTCTGGATTGAAACGTGCAGTGATAGCATCTGGCTATCTATTTTAGCGCCGGGTGCATGATGCCAAGTGTTTTCGTTATACGGATTCCTGGGTGGAGAACTTTCGTTTTCACTGTTCCAGAACACTGTAATTCTTACCATTTGAACCATTGGTTTCGCCGAACCATTCGCTCTCGACTTTTTCAAGAGATCGAACTTGGCAATGACCAAGCTGCATTGCAATTGGCGCGGCCGTGGAGGTTGCGTTATCTGCGTGGCGAATGGGGAGAAACCGCTCTCAGTTGTGCAATTGGCTACAAGCAATCCGCCTTGGCTGTGGAGCTAGTGCGACGTGGCGGTATGTATGCCGAGGATGGCACGTTGGCGAAAGCAGCGATGAATGGTGACCTGATGGTGGTCGAAGCACTGTTATCGGCTGGTAAGCATCCGGACGAGCCCATCAAGGACCCGATTTTTCGTGGACTGACGCCCTTGATGTGGGCGACCAACAGACGTCACCCCGAGATCATGGAGCGCCTGTTGCAGGCGGGAGCCGATATTCATGCTGTCGACTGTCAAGGGCATTCAGCGGCAAGATATGTGACCGATTTGGGCAGTACTTCTCTGGAAGCACTGAAGGTGTTGCTGCGCCACCAACCCGAAATCCTATGGACCGAGATGTGGAGCGGAATCGATGTCCTGAATGCCGTACGACGTTATCGGGACAACCGGGATCCGGATGCTCTGCAGTTCATGACGCGCAAGTTTCCCGAGCTGGATATGGATGAGTACTTGAAGAGCTAGGGTTCTGGACTTTATTTAGCGGGCTGCCTAACGTCGTATCGCCTAGACGCGATGACTTGATTGTAATGGGTAGGCTAACCTGGGCGCCTCGCAACTGCCCACGTTAGCGAAATGGTGCGCCTGCGCCGTAGCGCCTACCGTACGCTACCGGCCAATAGCACACACTCAAGTATCGACTATGCTTGGGGCGATTCAGCCCTATACCTGAAGGACCTAAACAATGGGGTACCTTGTCGTTGCTCATGCGATGAATGTGATGCCGGAGCTAGAACTACTTTCTACCTTGCCGATGAGCATTGGGTGGTCATTGCACCAGGATGAAAGCGCCACGTCGTTCTACTTAGACACGTTCAAGGCTGGCGAAGAACGGAAATGGCCCTTTACGTCTATGCCCCCGATCAAGGATGTACCGCTTGAGCTCCCTCAAGAATTGGCAGCTCTATCGCGGATATACAAATTGCTTAAGGATGCTCAGCTAGCAGACTACTTCAAGAGAGCTTTCCTTAATGTGAATTTAGCGCTAAGCAAGAGCCTTCAGTTATACGTTTGCAGCTTTTGCACGGATGACGACGGGCTGGATTTTGTGTGCGTATCGTCGAATGGTGAACTGCAAAGGCTGCGTTGCGTTTGCGGTGATCTGGATATCACCTATGAGCTTGGGACGGTCATGATCCAGCCGCTTCTGATAGATGGCGTTGAAGGCACCGACGTGAGTGGTCTGCATGACCCAGAGAGTGGCATTCACGTATTGAGTCGGAATATAGCGCCTTCGTCGTTACTGCATGCGGTGGCTTCATCAGAAACCACTCGCTTTCTAAAAGCAGAAAGTCCCCCTCTGGGTCTAGGTAGCTTCGATGGTATGGAGGTCGCTCCGATAAAGATTGCACGCTCTCAGATCGCCTTGCTAGCGCCTAAGCTGGTTGCTCAGAAGGCGTGGTGGAGGCGGTGGTAGTCGTATCAACAACTACGACCTAAACCAGAAGGATTTTTAGGCGAAAATTAGTCAATTATCAACATCGAAAATTGGGTCAGATAATGGGGTGCCAACGATCAAAGACTTGCCGGAAGCAGTCTGTCATGGGCGGCCACTGTCGGCCAACTACTGCCGCCGTCGAGCTGTTGCTATCGGCTATTCCGATTTTTAAATCACGGCCCGCGTTTTTAGGAACGCGAAATACTTGGGGTCATCGTTGTCAAAAATCTCATCTCCAGCCGCCATGTATGCTCGCATAAGCTCATCGGCGGCTCGATCAGTTTCCTCTTTCTCGTACAGTGCTTGGCCCAAACGCAAATGCAAAAATGGATTGCCGACTGCATCGGGACAAGTCATCGCATACTCAAGGGCCTCTTTTGCGGAGGTAAAGAATCCTCCCCGAAAACAGGCATCGCCGATTGCGGCAAGCACCCATGTCGCCGCTTCCCAGTTATTTTTGGGTTCTGGTATCAACTCCCACGCTAGGCTGTACTCACCGAGGGCAGCCTTGAAATCACCGCCTTCCAGATGTTCATCACCCAATTGGCAAAACGCCTTGATCTGCTCATGGGTCAAGTCATCCAATTCGAAAGTTTCCATCTGAACTCCCTGTCTATAAGGCTCAACCGCGTGAGCCGCCGATTTTGCAACCAGGCTGGGCGATAAACAATCGTAAAAATCACGACGATATACAGGCCAGCTAACGGCCGATGGCCGCCTGTCGTGAGGGGCAGCGCGTCGCTGCATGGACTCATGTCGGCACAAAATTGGTACGCAGCTATCGGGTCGGCTCTGTAGGGCAAGTAGTACATGGCCTACAGGATTAGCAGTCCCAATTCATCACCGAAAAGGCTGATGTTTTTCGTTCATGACCGGCAGCAGTCGGCCAAAAGCATACGATCGCTGGAACGCTACAGACTAGATGCTTTTCCAATCATGCTGAAATGATGAGTATCGTTTGTGCAGGCGGCGCGGTGGTGGCTCGATACGTCTTAGTGTGTCGCTGTTTTGAGGTCTGAATCCCTCCCGACATTTCAATAACACTCGATGCGGTTGCGCCCAGCACGCTTTGCGCGATAGAGCGCCTTATCGCTGCGTGACAGGCTGGCCTCAGCGCTGACATCGGTTGAATGGAGGGCGGCGATACCTATGCTGACCGCCAGTGTTAGACATTCGTCTCCGTGGCCTAATGGCGTAATGGCCAGCTCATCCTGGACTCGTTGGGCGAAGATTTTGGCTTCGTCGACGCAAGCATTGCTCAACACCACTGCGAACTCTTCGCCGCCCATGCGACCGGCGGCATCGGTTCTGCGCAGCTGTGTGCAGAGAATGGCCGAGAAGTGCTGAAGCGCGAGATCACCTACCGAATGGCCCCAGCGATCATTAATGGCTTTGAAGTGGTCAAGGTCGAACATCAGGATTACCGCGGGATAGCTGGCAGAGCGCTGCACCCGCGCCAACTCGCTTTCGAGGTGCTGCATGAAATGACGACGATTGGAGAGTTGCGTCAAGGAATCCGTGCTGGCGAGCACCTGCAGTTCTGCTTCGATTAGCTTGCGCTCGGTGACATCGGTGATGATGCCGTGCCAGAGCACACTGCCGTCCGCCAATGCCCTGGGACGCGCAGCACCCTGACGCCAAGCGGCGCCCCCACCGGGCAGCAGTACCCGGTATTCTAGGCTCCAAGGTTTGAGATCCCTCGCAGACGCCTCCAGGGAGCCGAGGTAAGCAGCCAGATCGTCCGGATGGATGATCATGTGCAGCATGTCGGCATCCTGCATCAGTTGCTCCGGCTTCACTCCGTAAATGTCGCAGACCCCTATGCTGACAAAGGAAAAGCTATACTGTCCATTCACATGCCGCAGACTCTGGAAAACCATGCCGGGGATTTCGTTGGTCAGGTCGGTCAGCAGCGCGGCGTTCAGCTGTATCTGTTCCGACAGGGCGTACATGGCAGTGACGTCGGTGGTGGCTCCGACCATGCGCACGGCGTTGCCGGCGCCGTCATATTCCACCACCTTGCCGCGACTGCAGACCCACTTGTAACTGCCGTCCCGGCAGCGTAGTCGGTGCTCCACTTCGAAAATCTCGGTGCGCCCGTCGATGGCCTCCTGGTAGACAGCCAGCACGTAGGCGAAGTCGGCGGGATGGATGCGGGTGTATGCCTCCGCGACGTCGTCGCCGATCTCGTTGTTGTTGTACCCCAGCAAGGCCTTCCAACTATCGGAATAGTTGACTTTGCCTGTGAGCATGTTTCGGTCCCAGACACCAGTCCCGCTAGTGGCGATGGCCAGCGTCTTACGTCGCTCGCTTTCGCTCGGAAGCTCAAACTCTGCTCGATCCGACTCCTTTAGCAGAAGCGCCCCTGCCGCCAATTGAGCGAACTCCTGCAAACCTTTCTGTTGCTCGGAATCCAGCTCGCGGGGTTGGTCGTGAAGCAGATAGAGCAGGCCGAGCTGCCCTCCATCTGGAGCCTGTAGGGGGCAGACGGCGAGAAAGCGCAGCGCGGGAAACGTTTTTGTCAGCTGGTGATTGCGCAGATGTTCGTCGCGGCTGATATCGGGCACAAGCAGCAATGTATGGGCATTGGCATTGGAGGGAAGCGGCATGTGGAGGTCTGGCAGTGTGTCGCGCGCAATTGGGCCGGCGCCAGCGCAAAAACGCTGGAGGTCCTGGGCGCCGGTTGTTAGCAGGACGGCCACAACACCGAACTGCCGCCTGACCATATGGAGCAGGCCGTCGAAGCGCTCGTCTCGGGAACCTTCTGACGACTTGGATCTGCTGGACAACATTCGGATTTCTCCACTCCGGGGTGCGAGTTGTGCCTCCTGGCGATTATCGGCTTGGGGTTGAAAAACTTAACAATAATAGCTTTCTGCCGTCATCATTTCGTTAAGCCGTGACGAATTGGCTGGCAGCCACTACCGTTGTCTCAGTGGAATCGAAAGGGGACGGACTCGAGTCACCGGTATTGGCTGGCGATGACCAGCCCCATGTGGTGAATAAATAGCTCAGGTTCACCTACCCCCGTTAACCCGACTCGTGCCATAACGAGCCAGCTGCTGATTACAGACTTATGTTTACGATTTGGCTGGCTGCTGCTGGAGGCAAGGGGCCGAGTCGACTACGAGGGGCGTCTATTGGCCGAATTCGGTTTGCCACAAAGGGCAGCAACCGGCCAAAAGCAGACTGTGGACAGGTAGCCGTTGATGTCTCTACGCTGGACGATCTAGTGGCAGCACAGCTGCAAAAAAGGAGTAGTCACGTTGGAAGTTGCCATTGATCGAGATAGCGTTCATGCAGGAGATGATCTGGGAAGCCATGCGACGTCGATCAGACTCGATCCATCAGCAACGCTGCGCTCCTTAATCGAAGTGATACAAGATGCCGGCTACTTACCGGGTATCTATGGAGGCAAGGCTACTTGGATTATTTGGTCGTCTGACAAACCAATAGGTGTTTTAGCGCAGCAATGGCCAGCACCTAAATTGACCGTGCCGCCCGACAGCACCGTTGATCAATATTTCGGAAATACCGAACCTCGCCTTCTGTTCAGATATTGGTGTCAGGCAGATCCAGATGAGGTCTTTTCGAATATCAAGACCGGAAATGAGCCACCCTCACGATTTTAGGATTGGCGGTGGACATTTCTGTCGATCAATGCGGTTCAGATGACTGCTATGGGTCGGCAGCCAAGCTTCGCGAAATATCCACCGGCCTGCGATCCATACCAGAAGTGCCGCGACTCCAGACCGTAATGAGACCTGCACCATGAGTGACACATCCTCAGCAATTGCCTTCATTGCGACCTGTTGCGCTCCCCAGACCAAACACAGCAAAACCATGATTCCTGTGGCCATGCCATCAACTGGCTTTCTCATGTAACAGCCCCGCAAAAATTTATGCCAAGTTACCTTCGATAATTATCATTTCTCGCTTATAAGCGAGAAACGCAACCGACTTGGCTTTAGCGTAATAAGGGTCAATATTGCAGGCCTTGGCCTGTTCATAACTCGAGAACTCAACAACCAATACACGTTTGCTGGTCATTGACTCTGGCAGCGCGCCTGGATCCAAAAGCCTGACGCTGGCGCCGTACTTCTTACAAATCGGCGCCCAAAGCTGGCTTTATTTTTTTATGCATCAGCGTCGATTACATCCGTTCCAAGAATGATCCAAGAGCCTTTCACTGTGGATTCTCCAGTGAGGCGTTAATCTGGTTGAAGCGTGCAGTTTGTGAGTTCTTTTCATCTTGAATACGGCGCTGTGCAAAACTGTTTGCCGCCCCCTCGAAGGTCTGTTTTGCGCGTGGGTTCCACTGAACACCGGATCGAGCGACGACCCCTGGCTTGAGTTGTTGATGCTCGTCGTAATCTCGACGGGGATGAAAGAACAAGGGTTGGAGTTCGTCCAGATTAGACAGATGCTTAACGTAGTCCTGAAGGTACTGTTCGCGCTGCAACTGACTCACTCGCGCCGGCATCCATGCGGCAAAAGGTGGCAGTACAGTAAAACCGGTGTAGGCAAGAATCCCGTTATGAATGGGCCACAGAATATGGTGCAGATCCCCATCAACGCCGTTTGGCTCATACAGTGTGCTGGCCGTACCTGTGGTAAGGCTTAGCATCGCGCGTTTGCCTTTGAGGTGTCCGGTTTCATACTTTCGGCCAGACGAATACGCGAAACCACGGCTGAAGACCCGATCGACCCATCCTTTGAGTATTGCTGGCATGGAAAACCACCACATGGGGAACTGAAAAATTACCAGGTCTGCCTCGGCAACTTTGGATTGCTCACGCTCGACCTCGCGGCACACTGTCGCATTGGCCTGCGCATGCTCTTGTTCACTGGACGGATCAAAATAGTTTGCATCAGCACGATCGCCGAACTCGTCCGGGTGAAGCGTGGCGTTCCAACCCATGGCATACAAGTCGCTGACCTGGACGTTATGCCCCAGCGCTTCAAAAGTGCGCACAGCGGTCTGTGTCATGGCGGCGTTGAATGACTTGGGCTCGGGATGTGCGTGGATGATCAGAATGTTCATGTTTGGCACCTGCATGGCTGTACGATTGACGATGTGATTGTCAGGGCGTCGCTTATGCCGTACAAACCATCTGTTTTATCTCTATAAGAGAGAATTACTAATCTATGCGATCTGACACTCCGCTCAAGGCCATTGCCTGCTTTGACGCTGTTATGCAAACGGGTAGCGCAGCGCTGGCTGCTCAGCAACTGTTTGTCACACCGGGTGCCGTGAGCCAGCAGATTCGTAAACTTGAGGATTGGCTGGGCGTTCCTTTGTTCGCACGCATCGTGCGCAAATTGCAACCAACCGAATATGCGACGCTCTATTGGGAACAGATAAAGCCTGCGCTGCAGCAAATTGACCAAGCCAATGCAACGCTACAGCGTCGTGTCGAATCGCAGGTGCGTTTGAGCATGCCGCCAGCGTTCGCCAACACTTGGTTCGCAAGACGCATGCCCTTGCTGACGGGTCGATATCCTGGCCTGAGCCTTCATCTCAGCGCTTCAGCAGACAACGTGGATTTCAATTCCCACACATACGATCTGGCCGTCCGATACTTCGACGGCCAAGATAGTAATTTGAATGTTCTGTTGCTGCTGCCTGACGAAGTGAGCGTGTATTGCAGCCCCGCTTATCGGGATTGGCTCCAAGCGGTAAATGTGGAGGATATGACGCGGGCGACTCTGCTAATAACGACCTCGCACGCAAATTGGTCGCGATGGCTCGCACAGGTGGGCCTTTCCTTCGATGGCATGACAAGCCATCTACGTTTCGACCAGTCGGAAACGGCCATTGATGCGGCTAGACGAAGTCAGGGTTTGGTGCTGACCAGTCCATGGCTTGTCGAGGAAGATTTGAATAAAAACAACCTAGTCCAGCTATTTCCACACAAACTGCATACTGGAAAGGGATATTACCTGGTCACAAGTAAAGATCGGCCTCTCACTGCGGCTGCACGGCAATTCCGGGATTGGTTGACCGCCGCTGCTCATTGCAGTGGTGACGAAGGGTAATCGAAGCCCGCTTTCGGCCGAAAAGGTTGCACACGAAAGTCCGCTTCTGGCCGATAGCTGCCGTCCACAAATGACTGCTTTCGGCCATAGGGAGTATGACGGGACTCCAGTAGAGCGGTCCGTAGGGCGCGGACGAAATCGCTAGGGTGCGGCGTCGTCTTGGCATCGCCCACGCCGTAGCCACGGGTGAACAATCAGGCTTGAAAATCGCAGCGTTCGATGTGGCCACCTGCGGTGTCGTGAACGTCCGTAAAAGGGCGGATTTCCAAAAGTCGAGACAGCGAAGTCAGCCAGACGGCAACAATGTGATCCTGCTTTTTTTGTTAGATCTGAGTCTGTTTTTAACGGGGCGACGCTCTATAGAGTGTATATCCGACGCACAAGTGGACAGTGATCGGCCCGCTACTGTTTCTGGCTCTCTGAAGACCGGACGAATCGAGAGTCTTCAGGAATCACCATGAATACTCGTCCAAGCTTTCAGAGCAAGACCTTCCCCCAATCGCAACGTGACATTCTCGGCATGATCGCGACCGATCAGCATCTGGGCGATGTACTCTGCGCCATCTGCCAGATGCTCGACACACAGACTCCCGAAACCTACTGCTCTATCCTGCTGGCGGATGCAGAGGGCAAGCACTTACTCAACGGCGCGGCACCAGGTCTGCCGGCCGAGTACAGCGAGGCGATAGATGGAATGGCTATTGGTCCGCAGGAAGGGACCTGCGGCACAGCAGCGTTCCGGCGCGAGCTTGTAGTCACCGAAGACATCGCACGGGACCCGAACTGGGAACGTTTCCGCAGCCTGGCGCTGGGGCATGACCTGCGTTCCTGCTGGTCAGTCCCTTTGCTCTCCCATGAAGGAACGGTGTTGGGGACATTTGCCCTGTACCAAAAGAGTATCCATGCGCCGGACGAGGTGCAGATTCAACAGCTGGTGTTTGCCGCGCAACTGGCAGTCATTGCGATCCGTCATGAGCGTGACGGTCGGCGATTGGAGGAGAGCGAACAACGTTTTCGTTCATTGTTCACCTATAACCCCAACCCGGTGTTCGCCCTCGATCTGGCCGGCAACATCCAGAGCGTCAATCCTGCAGGCCTGAAGCTGAAACCGCACACGGCCGTCAATTTCATTGGTCATCACTTTTCCCATCTGGTTCTCGATGAGGATCTGCAACGGGTTAGTCAGCATTTTTGCGCAGCCCGTGCCGGATCGCCTCAGCGCTTCGAGGCACAGCTTCGCGACGAAAGTGAGCAACTGTTGACCATGGATATCTCCAACCTGCCCATCATGGTCAACGGAGAGATTGTGGGAGTATTCGGCATTGCCCGGGACATCAGCGCACAGAAAAATTTCGAACGCGAATTGAGCTTCAATGCCAGCCATGACCGGCTGACCGGTTTGCTTAACCGTGTTTCGCTTGAAGAGCGACTTGTTCGGGATTGCCACATCAGTCGTCGGCGTAATCGGCGTCTGGCGGTAATGTGCATTGATCTGGATGGATTCAAATCCATCAACGATTCGATCGGGCATTACTTCGGCGATCAGGTGCTGATCGAAGTGTCGCAACGCATGACCCAGCAAGTTCGTCCCGGTGACACCATCGTGCGCATGGGCGGTGACGAATTCATTGTGCTGCTGCCGGACCTGCTGCGTGACGAGGACGCAGTGCCAGTCGCCGAGCGCTTGATGGCCAGCATTGCCAGACCCTACTGCATCCAGGGCATTGACCTGCATGTGAGTGCAAGTGTCGGCATCACCCTGAGCGATGGTCACATTGAGCAGCCGATGCAACTGATCCAGCAGGCTGACATGGCCATGTACAAAGCCAAGCAGCAAGGGCGCAACAACTTTCAGTGGTACACCAGCGAGCTCAATCAACGTGTTTGCGAGCACGCGAGCCTGCGCAATGACTTGCAAAAGGCTATCGAAACTCAATCCTTCCAGCTGCATTATCAACCGCAGATAGACGCACGCACGGGGCAGGTGGTCGGGATCGAAGCCTTGCTGCGCTGGGAGCATCCGGAAAAAGGATTTATCTCACCAGCGGTGTTTGTAACAGTGGCTGAAGACAGTGGTCAGATCATCCCGCTGAGCCTTTGGGTACTCGATACGGCCTGCGCGCAGTTGCGTCAACTGGGCGAGCAGGGCATCACAGGCATCTCGATGGCCGTGAATATTTCGCCGATGCATTTCCAGCGTGGGCAGTTCGTCGAGTGTATACAGGCAGTGCTGAACAGGTACGAACTTAGCGCCGGGCAGTTGGAACTGGAGATTACCGAGTCGCTCCTGTTGCATAACGTTGAGCAGGCGATCGACACGTTGCACCAGCTCAAGGCTCTAGGTGTACGCATTGCGCTCGATGATTTCGGCACCGGTTATTCCAGCCTCAGCTACCTCAAGCGCTTACCCATCGACAAAATCAAGATTGACCGTTCTTTCATCCGGGATATCGCTACCGACCATCACGATGCCGCGATCACCCAAGGCATTATTTCCATGGCCCATCACCTCAGCCTGACGGTGGTCGCCGAAGGTGTGGAAACCAAGTCTCAAGTGGATTTTCTCAAGGGCGGTCGCTGCGATGTTTTTCAGGGGTATTACTTTGCTAAACCGATGCCCTATGCTGACCTCGAAGCCTTCCTAAGCCTTCGCGCGTCCCGGTCCCTGACGCCCGATCTTGTCTGTTCCGAAGTTTGAAAAGGCGAATCTTCAGATTCGAACGAGTCCGGTTGCCCTGAACCACACTTCAGTTGCCACTTCGGTCCTGGAGCGTTCCTGTTGAGCGCTTCAGATCTTTTGCCGGGTCCAGAAGCGTTTGGGAAACTGAGCGCTTTAGACCCAAGCTCTGCTCAACACGCCTGGCCGTGGACGCATTAAGCGCGTGACTGTTGTTGGCACTGGAGGGTACAGAAAATTCGTTCAGTTACTACGGTAAGCGTCATCAACGACTATAGTCATTGGTGAGCCAGAGCGAATCCGACCATTCCCCTGCCAACCTGGCCTAATCCAATTCCGCGATTACACGGCGGATCTTCTTGTGTTCCTTGATGCGGAACGTAAACGTTTCGCTGCCGAAATTACTCAGGCTCAGGCTGAGATCGAGGCAGCGTTGTCTTTTTTTTCCCCTTGATGGTGGATGGAGTTATCCCGCCGGGCACGTCGTATCCCACTGAGCACGTCCCAACCACCCATCTATCAAGGTTCAAGCAATGAATACTTCAGAGTTAGATGATGCACAAAAAACCAATGGCGACCTGGTTCAGGGTCCGCTGCCGGCCGGCACTGTCGCGCCCGACTTCACTCTTCACGCAACCCCTGATCAACAGTTGTCGCTGCGTGAGCTAAAGGGAAATCCCGTGATACTGGCGTTTTATCCCGCTGACTGGACTTCGGTGTGTGGTGACCAACTGACCTTGTACAACCAGTTGTTACCCACCTTCAGAGAATATGGTGCGGTGCTATTGGGTATCTCGGTTGACAGCGCCTGGTGTCATCAGGCCTTTGCCAAAGATCGAAATTTCCACTTCTGCCTGCTGGCCGATTTCGAGCCCAAAGGGGCGGTGGCACGACAGTATGGAGCGTACGAGTCCCAGCTCGGAGTTTGTAAGAGGGCACTGTTCGTGATTGACAAGGAGGGGGTGGTCGCCTGGAGCTACGTCTCACCAATGGCAATCAACCCTGGGGCGGACGGCATTCTGGATGCGCTGGATGCTCTGGTGAATTCGCCACAAAGCACGCCAACCAAAAATTAACAGGTGATTACATGGCCACTCTCAAAGTCCCGGTAAGTGCCAACGACCATCGCCAGGGAAGTGCGCATGCCAAGGTCACCTTGGTGGAATTTGGCGACTATGAATGTCCCTATTGCGGTGAAGCTTATTGGATGGTCAAGAATCTGCAACAGCATTTTCGCGATGACTTGCTGTTTGTGTTCCGTAACTTCCCTCTGACCACCGCTCACCCCCATGCATTGGGTGCAGCGGTCACCGCTGAGTATGCCGGGAGTCGAGGATTCTTCTGGGAGGCCCACGACGAATTGTACGAAAATCAGGATCGATTGGGCCTGCCGCTGTATCGCGCCATCGTTCTCAAACACGGCCTTCCCAAGGAGGAATTCGATCTTGCAATGCAAGAGGATACTTACATTCCCAAAATACAAGCCGATTTCAATGGCGGTGTACGCAGCGGCGTGAATGGCACCCCAGCGTTTTACATTGACGGGCTTCGCTATGACGGAGTTCCAGAGTTCATCGGGATGAGTCAGATGATTGAACTTTTGTTAGTGCGTGGACGAAATCGCTAGAGAGCCAAATCGGCTTAACATCACCCACATCGGAGCCGAGGAAAAACCAACGTTAGCTTCCTTTTACATTAAAGAGGTGGACACGGAGCCGGCAACTAATGAAATCTTTGAAGTATTATGAAGAAAATCGACACGCCACATGGTTGGAGTTGTTTTTTGACCTGACTTTCGTTGTTACGATAGGCCAGGTTACGCACACTCTCGGACATGTTCATGACGGCCACTTTGAACATAAGCAATTATGGACATTCTTACTGCTTTTTGTACCGTTGTGGTGGGTCTGGTCCAGTCACACGATTTACTCCAACAGGTTCGATACAGACAGTAATCTTCACCGTTTGGCAACATTATTCATAATGCTCCTGCTCATTGTGCTATCGGCACGGATTGGGGAAGACCTGGAAGTTAACTACCCGCTTATTATTGCCTGCTATTTTGGTATACGAGCGATCATCAGTGTTATGTACATTTCATCCATTAGTAAACTCGATTCTCGCGGCGAACTTTCCTCAAGGCTTGGTTTCGCCCTATTAGTTAGCGCAGTTATTAGTCTTTCATCCGTTATTTTTGACCCGCCCTTGCGTTATCTTGTTGCTTATATTGGGATTGTTCTTGATATTCTGTTTCCTGTGTTTTTCTGGACTAAACTAAAGCCGTTGCCAGCACACACGGAACATTTGGTTGAGCGCATAGGTCTACTCACCCTAATCTTATTGGGGGAGTCAATTATTAGCCTTTCCGGAGGCTTGTCTAACATTCAATGGGGTTATTATAATGTGATGGCGGCCATCACCGGATTTATCATGATTTGCAGTATCTGGTGGATCTATTTTGATAGTTTTTACTTATTGAACAAACATCAAAGCAGTATGAGTGGGCACGCCTTAATCTACTCGCACCTTTTTCTTTTTATGGGGCTGGCACTTCTGGCGAATTTGATTAGGCATGCGATCCTGAACGACATTGCGATACGCGATTTCCAGATTATGTCGATCACCGGCATGGCCTTGTTTTTCCTAGGTAAGCAATATGGCTATTTCATAGCCGTGAGTAGAATAAGGAAATACATACTACAAAACACGTTGATAGTGTTTTCTTTGGGCGGGTTAGTCGTGTTTTTACCCCGCGTCGAGTACATATTGGTCGGCCTGACAGCAACCATGATCTCTTATGTTTTTCTAAATTTCAGATATCGTTGAATCATTATTATCAGACCAGAGGGTGGGACCAAGTGAGCAAGCGGCTGACTTGCGGTTATATGCTGCCCACTACGTCGTTCTCACTGCCCGTGCGCTACTCGCCGCTACCCTTGGTCTATTTGGGTTTGTAATCCTGGTATCGTCGACCATAGTTAAGAGTCTCGGATACCCCTCTTAGCTATCGCGATCTGATAGCGCCAGCCGCATCGTAACAACAGGAGCCACATCATGGTCAAAGTAGCGTTGTTCGTTCGCCTGGAAGCAAAACCCGGGAAAGAAAAGGATGTAGAAAGCTTTCTTTTGGGCGGCCTTCCGTTAGTGGAGGAGGAGCCAGCCACTACAGCCTGGTTTGGAATCCGCTTGGGGCCGTCCACCTTTGGCATCTTTGACGCATTCCCGGATGATGCGGGCCGGCAGGCTCATCTTTCGGGCAAGGTCGCGGCGGCGCTTATGGCAAACGCTGCCGAGCTGTTTGCCGAACCGCCATCAATCGAGAAGGTTGACGTCCTTGCAGCCAAGCTGCCCGGTTAAGCAAATCCAACAGGAAGTTTCATTCAGTTCGGGGAGGCTCACGATGTCTTGTATGAAAATCAGGATCGCCTGGGCCTGCCGCTGTCCCGGGCGGTGATCAATTAAAACACTTGTATTGAAGATAAATGTCATGGCTAAAGTGCTGTGTCCAGGATTCATGCCATGCTTGCGCGTTCGGTATAAGTGAAAGGATATGCGCGCAAATCGTGTCCATGGACGGCGTGGAAGCCGCACAGAATCTGCAAGGCAATGTGCTCATCACGTGTTCAGGATGAGTAGGGTAGATTGTTTGCCGGGCACCGGTCGCTCATGGCGCGAAGATCTCCATCATTGATATAGAACCGTAGGTCATCCGCGCCGTGACACCTAATGGTTTCGTCAAGTGAGCATTCGTCGGCGTAGCAGTGACCGATGTTCAATGAGCTGCCTGACGCGGCTGCACTCCGAACTGCGCAACGATGTGCGTACCCAATTCCTCAATAACTTCCACCGCAGGGCGCTTGCCGTATTTGAGATTGAGAATGACGTGGTCCACGCCGATTTCCTCAAGCGACTCCAGCAAAAATCGTAGATGGTAACGTCCAAGTCTGAACCCCAAATGGATACGTGTGGGTGGCGTTGACGGATTCTCATCGAGATCGATGTACAGCGACTGAGTAAAGGGCTTATACACAGAACCACATTGTTTCGTGACCTCCAGTCGCCAATCTTCCACGACCAGCCGCTGCATGTTCGGAATGCGTGGATAGTTGATCCATCCGTTGCTCTCACGCGCGATCCAATCCAGTGACTGGCGACTGTTGCCGGTCACGAGCATTGGAATGAATTGGGTGGTAGGTTTCGGAATCAGGTCTGCGCCTTGCATTTCACCAGTGCTCCAGTGGATGGGCTCAAAACTGGTGCTGTGGGCGCGGCGAATCACTTCGTAGTGTTCTCGAAAGATCTCTCCACGCCTTTCGGGATCGACGCCAAACGCCGAAAACTCCACTGGCCGATCTCCCGAAGCAACCCCCAGAATCAAGCGACCAGTGCTCAACTGATCGACGCTGGCTGACGCCTTGGCCGTGTGCAGGGGATGGTGCAGCGGGATGGCGATGGAGGCGGTGCCAAGTGCAATCTCCGAGGTATGGGCGGCCATATAACCCAGGTAAACCCAGGGGTCGAAGACTTGGCCGACATCCCCGAAGCCAGGGTCGCGAAGCGGCACGTCGCGAAACCAGAGCGCGCAGAAGCCCAGCGCCTCGGCTTTTTTAGCCAGTGTGACCTGGTTGAGCATGCTCGGAGTGTCCCCGTCGAACGCCTCCATGGGAAAGAATAATCCAAGGCTCAAATGCCCCTGAGTGAAGGTTCGGCTGAACCCTCGATGCTGCTGGTAAGGAATCGTGCTCGGCCGATACATACGGATTGACCTCATGACAGAACGTGAACAGCGCCCCCGTTTCCAGAGGTGCTGCGGCATCGGTCGCTTTTGAACGGCAGGTGGGGGTACTGGGTCTGGCTTTTACCCGTTGCGCCGTACTGCTGGTTGTGTGGACCGGACTCAGGGGGCAGTTGCTGGCGATAGGCGCGGGTTGGTCCGGGTAGGTGTTAAGCGGACGGTCAAAGGAAGTCAGATCTCTCGGCTCTATACCACCAGATGGGCAAGGCGTTCGAGGAATCATTCTATAAGCGTAGGCGGTTTTGCAGCTCTCCGCCATATTCTTACAATCGAGCCGCTGACGGGCGAAAGTCGCGTATCGAAGGCAGTTATCGGTCGTTTCCTGCCATTCCAGAACGGCCGCTATTGGCCGGAAGCAGTCCTTCGTGGATGGCGGCTTCCAGGCAATGGCCCAAACTCCCAGCCCTCGACCTACGTAAGCCCAAAAAAGGCAAGTCACTCGCAAAAGCCCCGCCTGACACGGCGGGGCTTTTCCCTTCACTTCGGCGCAACCCAAGTCACGTCCGTAATCCCATACTTCTCCGCCCAAGGCCGCGTCGTTTTCTTCACCTGTTCATGGCCCACGCGCCCCACGCGACTCACGTGCGCGATGTCGGCATCGACCGCCGCCCAGTGCCAGGCTTCGGCGTTGTTCATCACTTCGGCACGCACCACAAAGGACTTCGGTTTGCCATGCAGCTGGTAGTGGATGGTGTAGATTTTTGCGGTACTCATGTTGCCTCCCTGTGTTGTTATAGATGGATACGGGAGTGTTCAAAAAGGTTCATTCAAAATGACAATCTGCGTGCTGGCGCGGCATAGTGTCGCCATCCCCTCGCGTCCAAGGATTGCGCCATGTCTTTGCTGACCCATAGCCGCCTCTATTTGCAACGCCTGGGCTATGACACGCCGCCCGCGCCGACCCTGCAAACCCTGCAGGCGCTGCAGTTGCGCCATGTGTGCACCTTTGCCTTCGAAAGCCTGTCGACCTTGATGCGCGTGCCGGTGCCTATCGACTTGCCCAGCGTCGAGCAAAAGGTGCTGTTGGACGGCCGGGGCGGTTATTGCTATGAGTTGAACCAGATGTTTTTGGCGCTGTTGCAGGCGCTCGGCTTCGATGCGCGCGGCATTACCGGGCGGGTGGTGATGGGTGGGCCGCCGGATGCGCACACGGCGCGTACCCATCGCTTGAGCCTGGTGACCCTGGACGGGGTGCGCTATATCAGTGATGTCGGTTTTGGCGGCATGGTACCCAGCAGCCCATTGCAGCTGGACACCGAAGCAGTGCAGGCCACGGCGCATGAGCCTTATCGCCTGACCTTCGACGGGCAGGGCAATTACACGCTGTGGGCACAGGTGGGGGAGGAGTGGCGTGGGTTGTATGTGTTCGACCTGCAAGCGCAGGCGGCCATCGACTATGAGATCGGCAACTGGTACGTCTCCACGCACCCGGATTCGCCCTTCGTGGGCCAGCTGAAAGTCGCACGCTTGGCGCCGGGCAAGCGCCATACCTTGAACAACGCCAACTACGCCGTGCATTTCCTGGATCGGCCGAGTGAAAAACACACCCTCGGCAGTGCCGATGAACTGTTGGAGTTGCTGACCGAGACCTTTGGCATTCGGGTACCTGTCGACACGACGCTGCGCCAAACGCTTGATGGCCTTGTAATGGCTAATTCATGAGAATATTGATCTAGAGCCTTCGCTGAACCGTTTTACCTTCAAATCGGTGCAAATTAATTCGAACCTTTCGCGCGAGAAGGGGTTCGAAGCGGTTCCTGAATAATTTGCTCACCAGACAAGGAGATGTAAAACGATGTCCAAGCTATTCGGAAAATTCCTCAAGGGTACCTCGCTGCTGGCGCTGGTCGCTGCGCCTGCCGCGGTGTTCGCCGCACCGTCCACTGACCCGATTTCTACCTTCGGGATCCTGGGCAGCTACAACGATTTCAAATTTGAAGGCGGCAGCGAGAGCGACAAGAGCCACATGCCCGAAGCCGGCCTGTTCTACAACTTCGGCAACAAGCTCACTGCCGAATCCGGCTTTATCTACCAAGCCGGTATCGAAGCCAAGTACGGCGAAAAGAGCGACAACAAACTCAAGGAAGGCCAGGCCGATCTGGACCTCGGCTGGCGTGCCGCGCTGGATGCGCGCAATTTTGTCGACGTGATCGTGGGCGGTGGCTACAGCTGGACGCGCTACGAGCCGGAGATCAATGACCTCGACGTGAAGCTCACCAACAAGTCGCCGTTCGCCAAGGCGGCCCTGGGCTACAACCACCAGTTCGATGATATGACCCTGCGTGTCGAAGCCGGCGCCCGTCGTACCATCGATGGCCGCACCAAGCTCAAGGTCGATGACTTTGGCAGCGACACCGTGGACCTCAAGGACCGCACCAACCCCTACGCTGAAGTCAGCCTGCTGATGAACCAGAAGGGTGACCTGCCGGTCGTCGCGGGCCTGTACTACACCCGCACCGAGTACAAGCTTGACGGTGACTCCGACGTGGCCGACAACACCAAGCTCAAGCGTGACGAGTACGGGTTCAAGGTCGGTATCGCCTTCTAAGCCCCTCGCCAGGACGTGGGCGGCCAACGCCCACGTTCAACTGTCCGCAACAGCCCCCCTTTGTGTCCGCCAAAACCCTCAACGCCGCCGTGCCGCTGCCTTAGTGTGGAAACCGCTTTCCACATCATAAGAAGAGAGGGTGGCCATGCCCCGCATCGCCTCGCTGTTGGTTGTATTCGGCCTGCTCACGGCCTGTGATGATAAACCCCGCCCCCCGCCCGAACGCGCCACTGCGGCGACTGCCATGCCCGCCGACCCGGCGCTGGCCCAGGTCTATGACAGCAGTTGCAAGCTGTGCCACGCCAACCCGGCGTCCGGCGCGCCGCTGACCGGTGACCGCGCGGCGTGGAGCCCGCGTATCGCCCAAGGCGTCGACACGCTGCTGGACCACAGCATCAACGGCTACAACGGCATGCCGCCGATGGGCCTGTGCATGCAGTGTTCCGAGGCACAGTTTGTGGCGCTGATCGGCTTTATGGCCGGTGTTCAAATCCAACAATAAGACGGGGTGGTGAATGGCGCTTTCACGGCGGCAACTCTTGCAGCGCGCCGGCATGGCCGGGGCTTTCATGGCGCTGGCCAGCAACCCGGTGCTGGCCCAATTGGCGCGGGCACCTCGCCTGATTCCGTGGCGCAACTGGTCGGGGGCGCAGACCTGTTTGCCATTGGCACGCCTGGCGCCGAAAGACCTGGACGAACTGGTGCAGGTGATTCGCCAGGCGCCGGGGCAGGTGCGGCCGGTCGGTTCGGCGCATTCCTTCAGCGCCCTGGTGCCGACTGATGGCACCTTGCTGTCACTGAGCTACTTCAATGGGCTGCTCGATCACGACCCGGCAACCTTGCAGGCCACCTTCGCCGCCGGCACGCCGATGTCGCGCATGGGCCCGGCGCTCAAGGCGGTGGGCCAAGCGCTGCCGAACATGGCGGATATCGATTACCAGACCCTGGCCGGGGCGATTTCCACCTCGACCCACGGCACCGGCGTGGGCTTCACCTCGTATTCCGGTTGCGTCACCGGGCTGCAACTGGTGACCGCCCAGGGTGACGTGCTGGACTGCGATGCCCAGCGCCATCCGGAGGTGTTCAGCGCCGCCCGCGTGTCCCTCGGCGCGCTGGGCGTAGCCACCCGCATTCGCTCGCAGAACCGCACGCCCTATCGCCTGCGCGAACGCCAGTGGATCGCCAAGACCGAAGAGCTGCTGGAAGACGTGGATAAAAACACGCGGGAGAACCAGCACTGGGAAATGCTGGTGGTCACCCACTCCGACTACGCGCTGTCGATTGCCCTCAATGAAACCAACGATCCAGCAACACCCCCCATCGACCCGGCGGAGGCGGGCGGCAATGCGTTCGTGACGATCATCGAGAAGCTCGACAAATATGCCAGCGACTTCCCCGGCACACGTCGCACCTTGCTCAACAGCTTGCGCTTTTTTGCCAGCTTCGAGGACCGCGTGGCCGAGTCCTTCGAGGTGTACGGCAACGTGCGTAATGTGCGTTTCAACGAGATGGAATATTCGGTGCCTGCCGAGCATGGGCCGGCGTGCCTGCGCGAGATCCTCAAGCTGATCAACGACAAGGACCTGCGCACCTGGTTTCCCATCGAGTACCGCTACGTCAAGGCCGATGACATTCCCCTGAGCATGTTCGAAGGCCGCGACAGTTGCTCGATCTCCGTGCACCAGCACTACGCCATGGACCATCACAACTTTTTCGCCGCCGTGGAGCCGATCTTCTGGAAATACGCCGGCCGCCCGCACTGGGGCAAATTGCACACCCTCAACGCGCGCACCCTGCAGCCGCTGTACCCGCGTTGGGACGAGTTCACCCGCGTGCGCCGTGAGTTGGACCCGAGTGGCAAATTCCTCAACGCGCACCTGTCATCCATCCTGGGAGTGGCCCGATGAACCGTCGACATTTTGTACTCGGCACAGGCGCCTTGCTGGCCGCCGGCGCCTGGTGGCTGCGCCCGAGTGACCGGGGCAGCCCCTACAACGATTACTTCCGCACCCTCAACGCCGAACTCAAGGCCCATGGGCCGATGCGCCCGGTGATGCTGATCGACCTGGATCGGCTGGATCACAACATCGATGTGGTCATGCAGTCGGTCAAGCGTGGCGGCAAACACCTGCGCCTGGTGGAGAAATCCCTGCCATCACCAGGGTTGCTGGCCTACATCGCGAAGCGTGCGGGCACGCAGCGGCTGATGTCGTTTCACCAGCCGTTCCTGAACCATGATGCCCAGGTGTTCCCCGAGGCGGATATTTTGATGGGCAAGCCGCTGCCGGTGCGTTCGGCCGAGCTGTTTTATCAGACCCACAAGGGGCCGTTCGACCCGTCGCGGCAATTGCAGTGGTTGTTGGACACGCCCGAGCGCTTGCAGCACTACCTGGCGTTGGCCCAAGGCTTGGGCGTGCGGTTGCGCGTCAACATCGAGCTGGATGTGGGGCTGCATCGAGGCGGTGTCAGTGATAACGCGGTGCTTGGGCAGATGCTCACGCTGATCAGCGCCAACCCTCGGCATTTGGTGTTTGCGGGGTTCATGGGCTATGACCCGTTCGTGGGGATGGGCGTGCCGGGCATTCTGGGTTCGCCCCAAACGTTGTTCGAGCAAGTGATGCGGCGCTACTCCGGCTATGTGGATTTTACTCGGCAGCACGTTGCTGGGGGGGGGGGAGGGGCTTACGTTGAATACGGCGGGGAGCCCGAGTTATCGGATTCACGAGCAGGAGCGGCTGAGCACGGAGGTGTCGGTGGGGACCGCGTTGCTCAAGCCCACCCATTATGATTTGCCTTCCTTGAGCGAGCATGTGCCAGCGGTGTTTATCGCCACGCCAGTGTTGAAAAGCACGGGGGCGGTGGATATTCCGGCATTGGATGGCAAGTCGCGGGTGTTTTCGTGGTGGGATCCGAACCAGCGGGGGACTTACTTTATTTATGGAGGGAATTGGTTGGCGGAGTTCGAGTCGCCGGGTGGGTTAAAGAGCAATGAGTTGTATGGGCGTAGTTCTAATCAGGAGATGGTCAATGGGTCGCCGGCTGTGGGGTTGAACGTGGATGACCAGGTGTTTTTACGGCCGACGCAGAGTGAGTTTGTGTTGTTGCAGTTTGGGGATTTGCTGGGGGTACGGGGGGGTAAGGTTGTTGAAGTTTGGCCGGTTTATTCGTGACGATTGGCGGATATCCGTTGCTGCGGTAATGGCTGGTAAGGGCGGAAGCCATAGCAGCCATCACCCGAATAACGGCTATACACCCCACCAGAAATTGCCCCCCACCCAATCCAAAATGAAGCTTTCATGACAAAAGTTCGGTAGCCCTTGGCCATTCCCGTCTCTCCTGTGTAACGCGCTTGAGCCCACCAGAAAGGTGGGCTTTTCAGCCGCAAGCAGGATGCCAGGAGTGGGGCGATGGGAACTATGGAACGTTACTCGAAAGTCGGCATGCAGGAGCTCGACCAGCGCCTGTCGAAGATCGTCGAAGCCGCGCGCAAGAAGCCGGTGTCGGTCTATCGCTACGGCGCACCCTGGGTCTGGATCGTCTCCCAGGACGACTGGCAGGGCACCCGCAAGGAAGTCTCCAGCTACATCCCTGCCAGCCATTCCCTGGTATTGCTGCGCCCGCGGATCGACGAAGTCCTCGACCAGCACCGTGACTGGCTCACCGCCGAACCCGCGATGTCGATCGCCCCACAGACCGTGCTGCAGATCCTGCTGCTGCAACTCCTGTATTCGGTACCCAGCGAGCAGCAACTGCATGAACAGCTCAACTACAACCTGCTGTTCCGCTGGTTCGTCGGCCTGGACCTCAACCAGAAGGTCTGGAGCATCCATGCATTGACCCGCGACATCGCCACGCTGCTCAACAACCCGCGTGCGGTGCAACTCATCCAGAAAATCATCGGTGACGTGTTTTGTGGCGCCTTGCTGCACATGCCGGAGTTCTCACTGAACTTCGCCCTGTTGCACACCTGGCTGGCACGCCACGGCAGCACGTCGATCACCAGCAATTGAGCCAGCCGCACGCCGGGCAATCGGCGGCGGCGCAAAAAATCAGACAGTCAGGGGGCGGTGTGGAGCATCTGTTCAAATTAACGCTGGCGCTGTGTTGCGTGACGCTGGGGAGCCTGGCGCAACCGGTGTTGGCCGAGGAAGACGCGGCGGCGCGCAAGGTCGATGTCAACGAGTACTTCGTGCGCGGCAACACCGTGCTCGATGCGGCGACGATCGAGGAAGCGGTGTATCCGTTCCTGGGGCCGCAAAAGACCCTGGGCGATATCGAAGGCGCCCGCGATGCGCTGCAGAAGATCTACCAGTCGCGCGGCTACCAGTCGGTGTTTGTCGAGCTGCCGGAGCAGAAGGTCGATGACGGTATCGTCTACCTGCAGGTCAGCGAAACCAAGGTCGGCCGCGTGCGCGTGGTGGGCGCCAAGCACTATTCACCGGTGGAAATCCGCGAGCAAGTGCCGGCCCTGGAGGAGGGCGCCGTGCCGGACTTTGCTACGGTGCAGACCCAATTGGCCGGCCTCAACCGGAGTGCCGGGCGCCAGGTCACGCCGCTGGTTCGCGAGGGTCAACGCCCGGGCACCATGGATGTGGACCTGCAGGTGGAAGACCAGAACCCCTGGCACGCCAGCCTTGGCCTGAACAACGACTACAGCGCCGACACCGAAAAACTGCGCTCGGTGGCGACCCTAGGCTATGACAACCTTTGGCAACTGGGCCACAGCATTTCCCTGACCTTTTTCACTGCGCCCCAGGACACCGAGAATGCCAAGGTCTGGTCCGGTTCCTACACGGCGCCGCTGAACGAGCGTTGGACCTTGCAGTTCTCGGGTTACCAGTCCGACAGCAACATCGCCACCATCGGCGGCAGCAATGTGTTGGGCAAGGGCCATTCCTACGGGGTGTCGGCCATCTACAACCTGCCGGCGGCGGGCAACTGGGCCAACTCATTCTCGTTCGGCGTCGACTTCAAGGACTTCGACGAGCAGATGAAATTCGGCGCCAGCAGCGACCAGGTGCCGCTCAAATACGCGCCGTTCACCTTGGGCTACAACGGCTTCCGCTACACCGAACAGTCGCAATTGGGCCTGGGCCTGAACCTGGTGGTGGGCACCCGCGCGTTCTTCGGCTACGGCAGTGACGCCGAGGAATTCGAGTACAAGCGCTACAAGGCCAGCGCCAGTTTTGCCGTGCTCAAGGGCGACCTGAATTACACCTATACCTTCGCCAACGATTGGCAGTCGGCGACCAAGGGCGGTTTCCAGCTCGCCTCTGGCCCCCTGGTTTCCAACGAGCAGTATTCCGCCGGTGGCGCCACGTCGGTGCGCGGTTACCTGGCAGCCGAGCGCACCGGGGACGAGGGGTATTTGCTCTCCCAGGAATTGCGCACACCGTCCCTGGCCAAGTTCCTTGGCAGCTATGTGCAGGAGTGGCGTTTCTATGCGTTCGCCGAAGGTGCGCGCATGCGCCTGCACGATCCGCTGCCCGAGCAAGAAGACGAATACAGCCTGGCCAGTGTTGGCCTGGGCACCCGCGCCAGTTTGAGCAAATGGTTGTCCGGCAGCCTGGATTGGGGCTACCCGCTGCTCGATGGACCGAACACCCAGAAACAGGACTCGCGGCTGCACTTCAGTGTGCAGGCGACTTTCTGACTTTTTCTTCCGGAGACTTCACCCATGCAACGCCTATTCCTGAGCCTGTTGATCTGCCTGGGCTTCGCGCTCCCGGCCACTGCCCATGCCTGGTGGCAGGACGACTGGCACTATCGCAAACAGATTTCGGTGGACACCACCGCCCAAGGCGCCGCGATCAACCAGGCCCTGGGCCGCACCGCGCTGCTGGTGCGCCTGCACACCGGCAACTTCACCTTTGACGGGGTCAAGGAGGACGGCGCCGATCTGCGCTTTGTGAGTGCCGACGACAAGACCGTGTTCAACCACCAGATCGAAAGCTTCGACCCGCTGATGGGCATGGCGCTGATCTGGGTCGATGTGCCCAAGGTTGAAGGCGGCCAGCGCCAGGACCTGTGGATGTACTACGGCAACCAGAAGGCCCCGGCCACCGCCAACGGCCAGCTGACGTTCGACCCGAACTACACCGCGCTTTACCATTTTGACGGCGCCAATGGCACGCCGGCCCGGGACACCACGGCCTATGCCAACACGGCGTTGAACGCCACCGGCGCAGCCATCGATGGCGTGATCGGCCGTGCCTTGCAGTTCAGTGGCCAACCGCTGATGTTGCCGGCCAGCCCCTCGCTGCAACACGCGGCAGGCGCTGCGTTCACCTTCAGCGCCTGGTTGCGCCTGGACCAGGCCAGTGGCGAGCAAGTCGTCCTGGCGCGTCGGGATGGCACCCATAGCCTGCTGCTGGGCTTGAACCAGGGCATGCCGTTTGTAGAGATCGACGGTCAGCGCGCGGTGTCGACCCAACCGCTGAACCCCGGCCAATGGCAGCACCTGGCGTTCACTGCCGAGGGTGACAAGGTCACGCTGTATGTGAATGGCCGTGAAACCGCGACCCTGGCGGTCGCCTTGCCGGCGTTCAATTCCCAGCTGGCCCTCGGCGCCGACTTGCCGGAAGCCGGCAGCACGCGCCAGCCATTCGCAGGGGCCATTGATGAGCTGCGCCTGTCCAAGGTGGCGCGCCCGGCTGCTCTGTTACTGGCCGATGCCAGCGCCCAGGGCGCCGAGTCGAAACTGGTGGCCTACGGGGTGGACGAAGAACAGTCCGGCTTTGGTTTCGGCAGCCTGGGCTTCCTGCTCAACGCCGTGCCGGTGGACGCCTGGGTGATCATCCTGGTGCTGGTGGCGATGATGTTCCAGTCGTGGGTCATCATGCTGCGCAAGAACCGCCAGGTCAGCCGGGTGAGCGGTGCCAACGAGATCTTCCGCGAGCACTTCGCGCAGATCGGCACGCGCCTGGAGATGTACGCCGACGACGCCCAGCTCGGCGAACGCCTGGCCCATTCTTCGCTGTGGCGCCTGTACCTGGTGGCGGTCAAGGAGATCCGTACCCGGCGTGCCCAGGGTGCCGACACCTCGTCGGTCTCGGCCGCCACCATCGAAGCCATCCGCTGTTCCATGGACGGCGTGCGCACCCGCGAAAACCAGGCGCTCAGCGCCAAGCTCTCGACCTTGTCCAACGCCATTGCCGGCGGCCCGTACATCGGCCTGCTCGGTACGGTGCTGGGGATCATGGTGGTGTTCCTCGGCACGGCGATGGCCGGTGACGTAAACATCAACGCCATCGCCCCCGGTATGGCGGCGGCGTTGCTGGCGACCGCCATGGGCCTGTTTGTCGCGATCCCGGCGCTGTTTGGCTACAACCGGTTGATCACGCGCAACAAGGAAGTCAGCGCGGACATGCGTGTGTTTGTCGACGAGTTCATCACCCGCCTGGCGGAGATGCACGGCGAGAGCCAATCCAGTGAAGCGGCGCACCGTCGTGACCATCACGCGGCTGTTCCGGCCTGAGGAGAATCGCCATGGCTTCCGTAAATGCCGCCCACGACGATGACGATGACGCGGCCGTCGACAGCATCAACATCACGCCCCTGGTGGACGTGCTCATGGTGGTGCTGGTGATGTTTATCCTCACCGCCACCGCCCAGGTGTCGGGCATCCAGATTCACCTGCCCAAGGCCAGTGCTTCGGTGTCGTTGTCGGAGGCCAAGACCAAGGCCATCTCGGTGAATGACGGCGGCCAGGTGTTCCTCGACGCCTACCCGGTGACCCTCGGCGAGCTGGAAGAGCGCCTGCGCATCGAGAAAGCGCTGAACCCGGACTTCCCGGTGATCGTGCGCGGCGACGCGATGGTGCAGTACCAGAAGGTGATCGAAGTGCTTGACCTGCTGCGCCGGCTGGAGCTGTCCCAGGTCGGGCTGGTCACTGGCAAACCGAGCCAGGGCTGAGCCATGACCGCACAGATCCCGATCGCACCCTTGCCAGTGAAAAAGACACCGCCCTTGCGCCCGTTGAAGTGGGGCGCCGGCCTGTTGCTGGGCGCCGTGGCGGCCTGGTTCTTGTGGCAGTGGGCCAATGACATGAGTGGCGTGCGCCGCGAAACGCCGAAGGTGCCGACGATTATCCCGCTGCCACCACCGCCACCGCCGCCGCCGGAAAAGCCCAAGGAGCCCGAGCCCCAGGTCGAAGAAAAAGTCCCGGAGCCGGTGCCCAGCCCGGAACCCGAAGAGGTCAAGCCGGCCGAGGAAGCGCCACCGTCGCCTAACGAGGACCTGGCCAACCCGATGCAGATCGACGGCGACGCCCAGTCTGGCACTGACGGCTTCAACATCGGCGCCGGTAAAGGCGGCGGCATGGCCGGCAGTGGCGGCGGCGGGCTGGGGACTGGCACTTACAAGCAGTACCTGGCCGGCACTTATCAACGGCTGATGCGCGAAGACCCTGAGCTGCGCAAGAAGGCGTTCTCGATACAGATAGACCTGTGGCTGGGCGCCGATGGCCAAGTCACCAAAGCGCTGGTGGCCAAGTCCAGCGGCGATGCCGAGACCGATGCGCAGATGCTCGCCTTGATACAGGCGCCGCGTGCCACCCAGAAGCCGCCGGCGTCGTTGACGCTGCCCATGCGCCTGTCCCTCAAGGGCCGGCGCCCGGATTGATCGAAACCTCTTATCTACGGTTTTTTACAGGAGTTGCGTACACATGATTTCCCCCGTGAATCGACTGACCCTGGCGGTTGGCATGGTCATCGCGACCCTGGTCGGCCAGGCGGCTGCAGCGCCGGTCGCGCCCTCGGAAAACGTCACGATCAACCTGATCCGCCTGTTGGTGCAGCAAGGCGTGCTGACCCAGGACACCGCCAATGGGCTGATCGCCCAGGCCGAAAAGGAAGCCCAGCAGGCACGCCAGGCGAATGCGGCGCCGGTGGTTGCCGCCGGCCCGACCGCCGCGCCCGGCGATGTGCGCGTGCAGTACGTGCCGCAGGCGGTCAAGGATCAGATTCGCGACCAGGTCAAGGCCGAGGTCATGGCCACCGCCAAGCAGGAAAACTGGGCCCAGCCCAATACTTTCCCAGACTGGGTCTCGCGCATCAGCTTTGATGGTGATATCCGCCTGCGGGATGAATCACGCTACTTTTCGGGCAACAACAGCAACGAGATCGTCGACTACGCCAAGCTCAATGAAAGCGGCCCGTACGACACCAACAAAGACACCAACACCAAGCTGCCGCCGCTGCTCAATACCACCAAGGACCGCGAAAACCTGTTCCGCCTGCGTGCGCGCCTGGGCATGAAAGCGGTGCTGTCGCCGGAATGGACCGCCGGTATTCGCGTCGGCACCGGCTCCGACAACAACCCGGTGTCCACCACCCAGACCCTGGGCGGCGGGTTTGGCAAGAAGGACATCTGGCTCGACCAGGGCTACCTGAGCTGGAAGGCCACCCCGGACGTGACCCTCACCGCCGGGCGCTTCGCCAACCCGTTCTATTCCACCGACATGATGTATTCGGGCGACCTGAACTTCGACGGTATCGCCGCCAATTTCAACCATGCCCTGAACAGCGAGTGGGGCCTGTTCGGCACCCTCGGCGCGTTCCCGGTGGAGTACACCTCCGACTCGGCCAGCAGCAACGGCTTTGACAAGGAAGACAGCGAAACCAAGTGGCTGTTTGGCGGGCAGATCGGCGCCAACTGGAAGATCAACCGCGAAAACAGCCTCAAGGGCGCGGTGGCGTACTACCACTTTGACGACATCGAAGGTAAGCGCTCCGGTGCCTGTGAACCCTGGGCCGGGCAGCCCGCCTGCGACAGCGACGGTTCGCGCCTGGCCTTCATGCAGAAGGGCAACAGCGTGTTCCTGCTGCGTGACATCACCCCCAACCCGGCCACGCCTGGCCTGACCCCACAGCCCCAGTTCGTGGGCCTGGCGTCCAAGTTCGATGTGCTCGACCTGAACCTGGCCTGGGATGCCGAGTTGCCCAGCGACTTCAAGCTGCGCACCCAAGGCAACTTCATCCACAACCTGGCCTACGACAAGGGCGAGATGCTCAAGCGCAGCGAGGGCGAGATCGTCAACAACATCAACAGCAAGGGCCAGTTTGAAAGTGGCGGCAATGCGCTGATGGTCTCGTTCACCCTCGGCACTGCGCTGGAGATGCGCAAGCGCGGCGACTGGAACGTGCTGGCTGGCTACAAGTACATCCAGCCCGACGCCTTGCCCGACGGCTTCAACGATTCGTCGTTCCACTTGGGCGGGACCAACGCCAAGGGTTACTTCATTGGCGCCAACTACGGCATCGAAAAGAACATCTACGCCAGTGCGCGCTGGTTGAGCGCCTCCGAAGTGTATGGCGCGCCGTTCGAAGTCGATGTGATGCAACTGGAACTCAACACGCGCTTTTGATGCGCAGGGAGATGCCACATGAACACGCGAATCTGCGGGCTGTTACTGCTGCTGATCACCACCGGCGCGTCGGCCGAGGGCATGGAAGAGCGCCTGCGTACGCAATTGCGCAGCACCACCCAGCAATTGCAGGCGCTGCAAAGCGAGCAGGCCCAGGCCAGCGCGGCGCGCATTGCCGCCGAAAACCAGGCCAAGCAGGCCCAGGCGCAAATCAAGCAGTTGACGGCCGAACTCGCCCAGGCGCGTGGCGTGGCCGAACAAATGGCTGGCCAGCAACAGAGCCTGCACAGCCAGGCACAAGCCCAGGTGGCGGCCAGCAACGAGCAGATCGGCAAGTTCAAGAAGGCCTATGACGAATTGCTGGTGCTGGCCAAGGGCAAAGAGGCCGAGCGCGCCCGTTTGCAGGCGTCCTTGAGCGAACGTGACACACAAGTGCAGCAATGTTCAGTCAAGAATCAACAGATGTACGGCGTGGCCCAGCAGCTGCTCGCGGCCTACGAAAAAATCGATGTGGCCGAGGTGATGAGCATTCGCCAGCCGTTCGCCAGCAGCGCACGGGTGAAGTTCGAGGAACTCGCCCAGGGCTTTGGCGACGATTTGTACAAGAGCCGTTTCGATGCGCCCCAGGCAACCGCCAATCATTGATAGACAGGGAAGAAATCACCATGAGCGAATTGATCACCAGCGTCACCACCCAGAGCCTTACCGAGCTGCTGCAGGAAGCCGGCTACCGGGTCAACCAGACTGAACAAAATGGCATCGTGCAATTGCTCAGCGCCAGCCAGGGCATCGGCTTTGCCGTGCGCTTCGGCAACCCGGCAGCGGAGCAGGGCAACTATGTGGATTTCACTTACAGTTGCGCGCTGCGGGTCCAGGGTGAATTGCCCGAAGGTCTGGCCCAGGTGTGGAACGCATCGCGACGTTTTGCGCGGTTGTCGGTGCAGGGCGAATTCCTGTTGATGGAAATGGACGTGGTGGTGGCGGGCGTGGGCGCTACGCACCTGCGTAGCCAGCTGGAGTTGTGGGACCGCCTGTTGCAGGAATTTATCGTCTACCTGCGTGAGTACAGCCAGCAGGCCGCGCAGTTGCAGGCTGAAACCGAGGCACCGGTATTGTGAAGAAACCAACCCTGATGGTCGGCGCGGGTGCGCTGGCTTTACTGGTGGTGGCGGTGGGCTTGAGCCTGCGACCGGGCAGCGACCCGGTGGCGGCGCAGCAACCGGCACCGGTGATCAGCCCTGTATCGGCTGGGCCGGCGGTGGCCCGCCTGGGCAATCAGCAGATCGACCTGACGGAGCTGAAAACCGTGCTGGCCAGCCTGCCTGCCGAATCCCGTGAGCAATTGCGCGGCAACCGTGGCGCGCTGGAAACCTGGATTCGCTCACGCCTGGCGCAAAAGGCTGTGCTGGAACAAGCCGATGCCCAGGGCTGGCGCCAGCGCCCCGACGTGGAGCAGCAGACCCGTGCGGCCACTGAGCAGATCGTGTTTCGCGACTACATGCTCTCGGTCAGCCAGGTGCCGGCCGATTACCCCAGCGCGGCGGAGTTGCAGCAGGCCTACGACAGTGGCAAGGCCCAGTGGGTAACGCCGCCGTTGTATCGCGTGAGCCAGATTTTCCTGGCGACCAATGACCCGCAAACCGTCGATAACGTGCGCCGCCAGGCCCAGGAGCTGAGCCGTCGTGCCCAGGCCGCACCGGGTGATTTCGCCGCCCTGGCCACCCAGTATTCCCAGGACGCCGACTCCGCCACGCGCGGCGGCGACTCGGGCATGCAGCCGTTGCAGCAACTGGTGCCGGAAGTGCGCGGCGCGGTGTCACGTCTCAAGGTCGGTGCCGTGTCGGACGTGGTGCAGAGCGCGGCGGGGTTCCATGTGCTCAAGCTCACCGGCCAGCAACCGGCGCGTACTGCGACCCTCGACGAACTGCGTGAGCGCCTGACCCAGGCCCTGCGTGCCCAGCGTCAGGAGCAGATCGCCAAAGCCTACCTCGAAGGCATGCTCAACACTGCTACCCTGAGCATCGACGGCACCGAGCTGAACAAGGTGCTGGAGTAACACAGGTCAACCGCATTGGATGCACAGACTGACAAGACAGGGAGTCTCCCATGGCATTTCTAGAACCGTCTGCCCCCCAGGGCCCCTCCGCTTATCGCGCACCCGCCGAGGGCCGTAGCAGTTGGCTGGCCCTGGCCCATGAGATCGACCCGGAGGTGGCGCGCTACTTTCTGGTGAGTGCGCGCTGCGGTTGTTTCATGCAGGCGGCGCGCAGTTTGAATATCAAGGCGACGCTGTTGCGCAAGCGTTTGGCGCAGCTTGAAGAACACGTGCGTCATTCGCTGTTCAGCTATCAGGGCAATGGGCTGGTGCTCAGTCGCGATGGCCAGCAGTTGCAGGCGCAGCTGATTGCCCTGGCCCAGGAGCGACGCTTGCCGGTGACGGAGCAACCGTTGATTCGGCTGGCGGTGGCTGAGCCGATCTTGCATGACATTCTTGGGCGCGATCTGATCGCCTTGCTGCGCCGCAATGCCAGTGTGCGTCTGGAGATCATTTCGATCGACAGCCAGCTGTCATTGCAGGCGGTGGATGTGGACGTGGTGCTGTGGCTGTCGGACGCGGAAGGGCCTGTGCCTGGTCCGAGCTTTGCCACTGAGCCGCCGAGGGCCTTGGCGCGTTTGCAGTATTTGCCGCATATCGCCAAGCGGTATTCGCGGTTGACGACACGGCCGGACAGTGTGGAGGACCTTGACGACTACATGTTGGTGCAGTGGCAGCCTGATGCGCAGGTGGCGGCTTTGCAGGCGTGGAACCAGGTGGTGCAGCAACGCTTGGCGGCGGTGGTGCAGGTGCATGCTTATTCGCTGATGCTGGAGATGATTCGTTGTGGGGCGTGCATTGGGTTGCTGCCGCATTACATGAGCAGTTTTGACCGGGGGCTGGTGGCGTTGCCGGGGTTGTTGGATGAGTGTATGCAGCGGCAGGTGTGGTTGGCGGTGAATGCGCAGGTTGGGGAGGGTGAGGCGGTGCGGGGGGTTGTGGAGTTGATTGTGGGGGCGTTTGAGGGGAGGCGGGAGTGGTTTGAGTGATGGTTGATTGGGTACATATCCGTTGTTTGGGGGATGGCCGCCAATGGTTCCGCTCTTACAGCGGGTCACTTTTGAAAAGAGCCCAAAAGTAACCAAAAGGCTCTTGCCCCAACACTCGGCACCTCGCTTAGGCTCGGTGTGCCCGTAATCCGACAGGTATTTGGGGGGCCGCCTCAGATCAAGATCAAAAGCGACTCGCTTCGCATCGTAGATACGCTTTTTGTTCTCTGTGGAGCCGGCTTGCCGGCGAAAAACTGTCGGGCGCCCATCGCCGACAGGCCGGTGTCTACACGGGGTTGCGTAGCGCGCCGCGGAAGGTGGCGCTCAGTGCGCGTAGTGTTTCCTTGGAGCGGCCATCGGTGATGCGGCTGTGAAGTACCACCTCACTCACGGGCAAGGCGGGCAACCCGTATTGCTCACTCACTTCCACCGCACCTGCCGGCGCAACGCGATGGGCGAGCGCGGCGACGCCCAATCCGGCGCTGACGGCGGCGCCCACGGCCATGACACCGCCGCCAACGAACACTTCGGTCCAGTCGATGCGTGCCTCATCCAGTGCGCGTGTGGCCAAGTGGCGAACGCCGCAGGGCGCGGCCATGGTGGCCATGCGCAGCGGCGTGCCGGGGCTGTGTTGCCAGGTGGGGGCGGCGAACCAGCCGAAGCGTTCCACCGCCAGGACTTCACCGTCTCGGCGGTCGCCTTCGTTGCGCACGATGATCGCGTCCAGCTCATTGCGATCAAAGGCGGCGACCAGGTCGCGGGAGGAAGCGATGCGCACTTCGAGGATCACTAAAGTGTCATAGGCGGCCAGGCGGCTGAGCCAGGTCGGCAGGTCGGGGCCGGCCACGTGGTCACTGATGCCGATCACCAAGCGTCGCAATGCGTGGCTGCCCATATCGGCCAAGGCGCGTTCATGGGCATTGAGCAGGGCGCGGGCGGCGACAATGAATTGTTCGCCCTGGGGCGACAGCCGCACATGCCGGGGCGTGCGTTCAAGCAGGCGATAGCCGACGCGTTCTTCCAGGCGTTTGAGCTTGAGGCTGATCGCCGCCTGCGAGGTGTCGAGGGCTTCGGCAGCGCGGGTGAAACTGGCGAAATCGGCCACCAGTACGAAAGCCTGGACAGTGTCGATATCCAGCGGTTTGAGCACGTCAGCCATATTGAATCCTTATCGCACCTATATCCGCTGATATCTTGTTGAAATCATCGCCGCTGCGCAAGCTGAACCCTCATCTTGCACAGGAGTTCTCGTATGTTTGCCAAACAATATTCTCACCGCTTGCCTGCTGACTACGACATGGGCGTGATCCGCCGGCGCGCCGCGCAATTGGGGCCGCTCTGGGACGACACCGAAGGGTTGCTGTTCAAGGCGTTTATCGCCCAGGAGAGCGGGGGCAATGTGTATGCGTCGGTGTACCTGTGGGCCGATCCGTTGCAGGCCGCTGACTTTTTACTTGGCGAACGTTTTCAGAAGGTGCTCGACAGCTTTGGACGGCCGCATATCGAGAGCTGGTTGCCGCTGGATGTGCAACGTGGCCCGGCGCAAGGCGCGTTGAGTTTGTATCGCGAGGAGTGGCCGCTGGCGCCGGAGGCAGACAGGGCGGCGGTGTTGGCCGAGGAGAAACAGCGCAATCAACAACTGGCCGACCGCGGCGACACCTTTGCAGTGTTGCTGGCGCTGGATGTGCAAGCGTGGCGGCTGGTGCGTATTACTGTGTCGGCCGAGGCACTGGATACAGAACGCCAAGGTAACGGCTATCACGTGCTCTATCTGGCACAGGGCGTTGCGTCCCTGCGCTAACTGCGCCAGTCTTGAACCCTTATCCTTTTGGTCTCAAGCACTCTGCGATGCACACCACTCGTTTGACGCTCATCTGCCACGCCGTCACGCCCCTGCAAAAACAGGGGCGTTTTCCCGATGACGAGGCCGTGGTGATGGACTGGCAAGGCAAGGCGTTGTCGCTGGCTGATCGGTACAAGAAAACCCGGCGACTCGTGTGTGGGCCTGAGGCCAGGGCACGGCAGACGGCAGGCTTGTTCGGCGATGACGGGGTGATCGAGATCGCGTTGCGCGATGGTGATTTCGGGCAGTGGAAGGGCCAGGACATCGGCCAGTTGGAGAGTGACGAGTTGAACACTTGGCTCACTGACTTTACTTGCGCGCCCCATGGTGGCGAGTCGGTGGAGCAGATCTGCCTGCGGGTGGGGGAGTGGATGAAAACCCTCGAATCACAGCCCGGCCATGTCGTGGCTATTACCCATCCGTTTGTGATCCGCGCCGCGATGTGGCACGCCATGCACTTCCCGCTGTCGATGTTCTACCGGATCGATGTCGAACCGCTGTCCGCCACTGAGTTGCGTTTCAACAACCTCTGGCGCTTGCGCCTGGAAACTCACGCCTAGCCCCATGAACATGGCAAAATCCACGCCCCGCAATGAGAGCAATCCATGAAACGCATCCTGATCATCGGCATTGGCGCCGGCAACCCTGACTACATCACGATGCAGGCCGTGAAGGCGCTCAACCGCACCGACGTGTTTTTCCTGATGGACAAGGGCCAGAGCAAAGACAAGTTGATCGACCTGCGCCGCGAGATCTGCGAGACCTACATCACCGAGCCCGGCTACCGCTTCGTCGAGGCCGAGTGCCCCGAGCGGGTGCGTGGCGACATCGATTACACCACTGCCGTACAGGACCTGAACCGCGACAAGCAACTGACCTTCGAGCGCATGATCAACGAGGAAATGGCTGACGGTGAAGTGGGCGCTTTCCTGGCATGGGGCGACCCTGCGCTGTACGACAGCACCATTCGTATCTTGCAGGCGATCCTGGCCAGTGGCCGCTGCTCCTTTGAGTTTGAGGTGATCCCCGGAATCACCAGCGTGCAGGCCCTGGCTGCCCAGCACAAAGTGCCGCTGAACCGCATCGGCAAGTCGGTCGAGATCACCACCGGGCGCCGCCTGGCGGCAGGGCAGGCCAGCGATGCCGACACCCTGGTGGTGATGCTGGACGCCGAAGACTCCTACCGCACCGTGGCGGATCAGAACCTGGATATCTACTGGGGCGCCTACTTGGGCACCCCGGACGAGATCCTTATCAGCGGCAAAGTGAGTGAGGTGGCTGAACAAATCGAGCAGGTGCGCAAGGCGGCGCGCCTGGAGAATGGCTGGATCATGGACACTTATCTGCTTCGCAAACCCTGAGGTAACGTCCCATGCTCAAAATGTTTGCCCTGGCGCTGACCCTGGTGGCCGGCGTCGTCCATGCCGACGATACGCTGCACACCGATTTACCGCTGTCGTACCTGGAACAAACCCAGGGCGACGCGCGCAACCAGCCGCTGGTGATTTTCCTGCACGGGTTTGGCAGCAATGAAGAAGACCTGTTCGGCATCAAGGATGCGCTGCCGTCGACGTGGACGTACCTGTCGGCCCGTGCGCCGATGCCGGTGGACCCGCACGGCTATCGTTGGTTTACCAAGACCCCCGGTGACGGCGACTACGATGGCGAGACCGCCGACCTGCAACGCAGTGCCAAGCTGATCGAAGACTTCATCGGCAAAGCCACCGCCAAGTACCACACTCAACCTGACCGAGTGTTCCTGGTGGGGTTCAGCCAGGGCGCGATCATGTCCTATGAGGTGGGCTTGCGCCGGCCCGAGTTGCTGCGTGGGATTGCGGCGTTGAGTGGCAGCGTGTTGCCGGTGCTCAAGGCTGAACTGAAGCCGGATGCGTCATTGGGCAAATTGGCGATTTTTATTGGCCATGGCACCTTGGACCAGGCACTGCCCTATGTGTCGGGGACGCGGGCGAATGAGGTGTTGACGGGGTTGGGGTTGAAGCCGGAGTTTCACGGGTATCCGGGGATGAACCACACTATCAGCGAAACAGAAGTGCAGGACCTGAAAGCCTGGCTGGAAAAAAGCCTGAACTGAACGCGGTCAAAATAGGTGGGAGCTGGCTTGCCTGCGATAGCGATTGATCAGTCGACAACCCTATTGACTGATGCACCGCTATCGCAGGCAAGCCAGCTCCCACATTAGAGTTGAGTTGCTTGGGAGATCAGGTTATTTCCCGCCGGTAATCTGCTTCACCAACGCCGCATGCCCCTTCGCATCATCCGCCCGCGAGATCGCCTGGATCACCAGCAGGTGGTTGCCCGAACCGCCCAGGAACGTGGAGTTCAGCGTCTTGCCGCCGCCTTGGGTGGCGGTGCTGTCCACCTGGCGCAGGCCCAGGCCCTTGAAGGTCAGTTTCTTCTCGCCCTGTTTCTTGAAGTCAGGCAGCGCTGCGCTCTGGTCCTTGATGAAGCCGGCCACGGCGCCATCGAGGAATGTCGCGTCGTTATCGCCGATGGTTAACCCATCGTTGCGCACGGTTTCGGCGACGATCACCACACTTTTCGTGGTCTGGTTGGCGTACATCGTGCCTTGGGTCTCGGCAGTGCCATCTTCGGCCTTGCCGGCTGGCAGGGTGTCGGCGGCATAGGCCTTGGGCAGGTTGAAGGTGAACTTGCCGCCCAAGGTGGAGATGGTTTGCGTGGACGGCTTGGATGCGGCGAATACACTGCCGGCGGTCAGCGCGAGGGCCAGCAGGACGGCGGTCTTGGTGAAAGTGGCCATGAAGCGCTCCAGGGATGAAGGAAATTGCGGCGTATTCTGTCAGAAATTTCGCAAAATCGTTCACCTGCAGCCTCACACCTTGTCGGACTCTTCCTCAAGTCGATCCATCTCAAACAGCCGCGCCAGTTCTGCCCGCGCTTCCTGGGCGGTTTGCATCACCTTCGCCGCGTCGTCGTATACCGCGTGCTGCGCAGCCAGTACTTGCAGGTCGTGGTTCTTGAAACGAGTGATGCGTGCATCGGCCTGGGCCTGGCTCAAACCCAGGCCCACCAGGGTGCGGCGGCTCATTTCCAGGCTGGAATAGAACGTCTCGCGAATCGGCGAGGCGTCCAGGTCCACCAGGCGGTGCACGTGTTGGCGGTTACGTGCGCGGGCGATGATTTTCATGTGCGGGTAGAGGTTGCGCACCAGCTCGGCGGTCTTGATGTTGATCTCCGGGTCGTCCATGGCGATCACGAAGAACTCCGCCTGGTCGACTTTGGCCGCGTGCAGGATCTCGGGGCGTTGCGGGTCGCCGTAGAACACCGGCATGCCGCCGAAGCTGCGGGTCAGTTCGATGGTTTCCACCGACGTGTCCAGGGCGATAAACGAAATGTTCTGCGCGCGCAGGATCCGCGCCACGATCTGGCCCATACGGCCCATGCCGGCGATGACCACGCGCGGGGCGTCGCTTTCAATGGTGCGGTATTCCTCCGGCACTTCCACCGGCTTGACCTTTGGCTTGAACAGCTTCGGGCACACCAGCAGCAATAACGGTGTCACCGCCATGGACAGGGTGATGGTCAGCACCAGGATGTCGTAGAGGTGTGGTTCGAACAGGCCCTGGTCGCGGCCGATCTTGAACACCACGAAGGCGAACTCACCGCCCGCCGCCAGCACCACGCCCAGGCGCAGGGCGCTTTCGCGATTGAGATCACCGACCATGCGGCCCACGGCATACAGCAGCGGCAGTTTCAGGCCGATCAGCAGCAGCGTCAGGCCGATCACCACCAGCGGCGAGCTGATCAGCAGGCTGAGGTTGGCGCCCATGCCCACGCTGATAAAGAACAGGCCCAGCAGCAGACCCTTGAACGGTTCGATCTGGGATTCCAGTTCGTGGCGGTACTCCGAGTCCGCCAGCAGCAGGCCCGCCAGGAAGGCACCGAGGGCCATGGACACGCCGACCAGCTCCATCAACCACGCCGTACCGATCACCACCAGCAGCGCGGTGGCGGTAGAGACTTCGCGCAGGCCGGTCTTGGCAACGATGCGAAACACCGGCCGCAACAGGTAGCGTCCGCCGATGATCACCACCGCGATGCTGCCGAGAATCTGCAACACATGCTGCAAGCCCTGGGCTTCGGTGGTCGGGTGATCGCTGCCGGCCAGCAGTGGCACCATGGCGATCAGTGGGATCGCGGCGATGTCCTGAAACAGCAGGATGGCAAACGCCAGGCGGCCGTGGGGTTGGTTCAGCTCCTTGCGCTCGGCCAGGCTTTGCAGGCCAAACGCGGTGGACGACAGCGCCAGGCCCAGACCGAGCACGATCGCACTGTTCCACGACTGGCCAAACAGCCACAGCGCCACCACGCCCATCACCAAGCCCGTCAGCAGCACCTGCGCCAGACCGACGCCGAAGACCGCCTTGCGCATCACCCACAACCGCTTGGGCGACAGTTCCAGGCCGATGATGAACAACAGCAACACCACGCCCAGCTCGGAGAACTGCGCGACGCTCTGCGGGTTGCCGATCAGGCCCAGCACCGACGGGCCGATGATCACACCGGCGAACAGATAGCCCAGCACCGCGCCCAGTTGCAGGCGCTTGGCCAGGGGCACGGTCAGCACGGCGGCGAGAAGGAACACCACCGCTGCTTGTAACAGGTTGCCTTCATGGGGCATTGCGAACTCCAGGATCTCTAAAACCAATCAATAGGGGTGTATTAGAGCGCTTTTTACATTTCGAAAATTGTGTTTTTGAGCGGGATGGGAAGAGACTCAGGTGAAACGCTTTTTGACAGGTTGAATTTTTTATTCCTTTGGTGGAATATTTTGTGAGGTCGAATTCTGGTTGGGAGGGCCGTCACCATGGCTAAGAAATTCGCTGAACTGCAAGCGCGCATGACGCCGCAATCCCGTGCCGAAGCCAAGCTGTTGTTTCAGCAGCATCTGCAGGAAATGCCACTGCATGAGCTGCGCAAAGCCCAGCAGTTAAGCCAGGCGAGCCTGGCTAAAGCACTGAACATCAACCAGGCGGCCGTCTCCAAGATGGAGCGGCGCACCGACATGTACATCAGCACGTTGCGCGACTATATCCGCGCGATGGGCGGCGAGTTGGAGATTATTGCCACGTTTCCCGATGGTCAGGTCAAGATCGACAATTTCGCCTGCTGAAAGCGGTTGCAGCTATCCAGAAGGTCATCCTTGTGAACCAACTTCTCGCCATGCGTGCCTTTGTTCGCGTCGTCGAAACCCGCTCATTCAGTCGTGCATCCGACCAGTTGGCGCTGCCGCGCTCCACCGTGAGCAAGCTGATCACCGACCTTGAGAAGCACCTCGGCATCAAGCTGATGCACCGCACCACACGGGCTCTGGCGCCAACGTCCGAGGGGTTGGAGTATTACCAACATGCCCGGCGCCTGGTCGCAGAATTGGACGAAGTGGATAGCGCCATCCGTGGGCAAGTCCTCAAGCCCGGCGGGCATCTGCGGGTGGATGCGCCGGCGTCGTTTGCCAATTGCCTGCTGATTCCGGCGCTGGTGGATTTTCATCGCGAGTATCCCGATATCACCATTGCCTTGGGTATCAGTGATCGTTCGGTGAATATTGTGGGGGAAGGGGTGGACTGCGTGATCCGCGCCGGCAAGCTGGATGACATGGCGATGATCGGGCGCAAGGTGACCGACCTGGAGTATTTGACCTGTGCGGCCCCTGATTACCTGGAGCGCCGAGGTGTGCCGCTTTCCCCGGAGGATCTGGCGCTCAACCACCTCAAGGCCGGCTATTTTTTTGCCGGCTCCGGTAAGGCGGAGCCACTGATTTTCGAGCAGGGTGACAGGCGCATCGAAGTGGGCGATTGCGCCTACTCCACCAACGAAGGCAACGGCCTCAAGGAAATGCTGCTCGCCGGCTTGGGCGTCGGGCAGCATTTCAAAGCCATCGTTCAGTACTACGTGGACAATGGCCAATTGGTCAGTGTGCTGCCACAGTGGTCGCGTCCAGCCACGCCGCTGCACATCCTCTATCCACCCAATCGTCACCAGAGCGCGCGGCTCAAGGTGTTTGTCGAATGGGTGATACGCACGTTCGGGGTCAGGGAATAATCGCGGTCACGCGGATTTCCACGCGCATGGTCGGCAAACCCAAGGATTCGACACCGACTTGCGTCCAGATCGGCGCATGGTGGGGCATGTACTGGCGGTAGTGCTTGACCATCGCTTCGTTGACTTCGGGGGGGAAGCCACCGACGTGGTAGGAGTTGACGTGAATCACGTGCTCCCAACGTGCACCGGCGGTGGCCAGGGTGCGTTCCAGGTTATGGAACGCCTGGGCGATTTCCTCGGCCAGGTCGGTGGGAATCTGGAACTCATCGTCCCAGCCGCCCTGGCCTGAGGTTTCCACGCGATTACCGACTTTTACTGCTTGCGAGTAATGCAGGTGCTCGCGCATGTAATCGCCGTAGCCTGGAGTGACAAAAAATTCGGGCGTGCTCATGGTGTTTCCTCACGTTCAGTACAAGACCGGACCCAAGTTAAAGCAGCCAATACGCGAACAAAATCCCGAATTTATGCCATGACTATCTATCCATATGGACAATCGGTTGCGGTTCGGCAGGCGCCAGGTTGACCGGCTTGCGGTACAGGCCCACAGCCAGCCCCGCGATGATGATGCCGATGGAGATCAGGTTGGGCGTAGAAATGCGCTCATCGAGCATCAGCATCGAGCTGGTGATGCCGAACACCGGAATCAGCAGTGACAGCGGCGCCACGGTAGACACCGGGTACAGCTTGAGCAGCGAGTTCCAGCCCCAGTAGGCAAAGTGCGTCGCCAGGTACACTTGGAACAGGATCGACAGGACCGCCGTGAGGTCGAGGCTGGTTTGCAAGCCCTCGAAGGCGGCGCCGCCGTGCATCAACCAGGCTGTGAGGAACAGCGGGATCGGCGGGATCAGGCTGGCCCAGACCATGAACGAGAAGATCTCCTTGACCCCGGATTTCTTGATGATGACGTTGCCCACGCTCCAGGCCACCGCGCTGAGAACGATCAACATGACCCCCAGCACGGCGTGGTTGCCTTCCTGGGTGGAGATGATCCCTGCCAGGCCGACCAAGGCCAACACGGCGCCGACCATCTGCGCGCCACGGATTTTCTCTTTGAACAGCACAAAGCCCCAGCCCATGGTGAAGAACACGCTGAGTTGAATGATCAATGAAGCAATACCGGGGCTCACCCCCACCTGGATGCCGTAGTTGATCACGCCCCACATGCCCAACCCGAAGATGAAGCCGTAGGCGGCCACGTAGCTGAACTTGACGGCGGGGCGCTTGATAAAGAACACCAGCGGCAAGGCGGCGAGGGCGAAGCGGATACCCGTGAGCACAAACGGGTCGATGGCACGCAGGCCCAATTTGGTGATAGGGAAGTTGACCCCCCACACCAGGGTGACGAGCACGGCAAGTGATAAATGTTTTTTCAGCATGGACCCTCCTTGGGTCAGGCGGCACACCGCAAACGCGGTGCGCCGCCGGGAAGTCAGTTCAAGGCGAACCGTTTTTGCATCAGGCACAGCCCGGCGATTTCCATCAGCAGGTTGTCTGCCGAAGCGCGTTGGGCGGTGGACAAGCTTGGCAGGGTTGCCAGCAAGGCGCGTACTTTACGTGGATCGAAGAACGGCACGTTGCTCAATGCCGGGCCGCTCAATACGTCGTTGATCATTTCATACAGCTTCGATTGCGGGCTCTCGGACGCCGGTGGCGCGCGGAAGTATTGTTTCTTGCGGTCCAGCACGGCTTGCGGCACATACGGGCGCATGGCCTCGCGCAGGGCGTATTTTTCGGTGGCGCCGCGCACTTTCATGTTCACCGGCAAGCGGCACGCCGCCTCGATCACCTGGTGATCCAGCAGCGGCGGACGGCCTTCCAGGCTGCCGGCCATTTCCATGCGGTCGCCCAGGGAGGTGAGCACCACGTTGGGCAGGCTGGACTTGGCCACCATATACAGCGAACGGTTGACCGGTTCCCAACCGTTGAGCGCCCGTGGGCTCAGGCGATCGTAGAACTCGCGATAGGCATCGGTATTGCTGAAGCGCTCACGGAAGTCATCGTTGTACAGCTGCGCCAGGGGGCCGAACAACGCCGATTGGGTTTGCAGCCAGGACACGCCGTGGCCCAGTTCGTCCTGCACCCATTTCACATCGTTCTTTGCACCGGGCAGGTAGCGATCTTCGCTGGCGTGCAGGCGCCGGGTGAGTTCGGCGATGGCCGTCGGATCCTGGTTTTCGTGGTTGTACAGCACCATGTCGCGACGATAGTGCGGGTAGCCGCCGAAGACTTCGTCGGCACCTTCACCAGTGAGTACGGCGCGCATGCCCTGGTTCTGCACGTATTTGCACAGCAGGTACTTGGCCACGCTGTGAGCGTTGGCGAAGGGCATTTCGGCGTGCCACAGGGCATTTTCGAAGTTGTCCGCCATGTCGGAGGAGTTCACCGACAGCACGTTGAGGTGGGCACGGTTATGCCGTGCGGCCACTTCGGCGTACTGGCGTTCGTCGTAGGCCTGCTCGCCTTCGAACGACAAGTGGAACGCCTGCAATGGCTGGCCGGTCAGCTCGGTGGCGATGCCGAGCATGGCCGACGAGTCGAGACCGCCACTCAGGCACACACCGACCGGTACATCGGCATGCAGGCGCAGGCGCACGGATTCTTCGATGGTGTTGCGCAGGGACTCGATCATCTCGGCTTCACTGCGCTGCTCGGTGGCTTGGGCATCCGGGAAGTCCCAGTCCCAATACTGTTCGGTTTGCAGGCCGCTTTCATCGGCGATGATCCAGCAACCTGGTTTCACGCTGCGAATATTGTTGAACACAGTCCGGTCGCGCAGGATGAAACCGCGATTGGCGTAGGCTTCGTGGTCCCACTGTGCGGGCACGCCGGCGGCGAGCAAGGCTTTGATTTCGGACGCGAAGTACCAGGCGCCTTCATGCTCGGTGTAGTACAGCGGCTTGACGCCCACTCGGTCACGCACCGCAAACAGCTTTTTGCGCAGGCGATCAAAGATCAGGATGGTGAACTCGCCGCGCAGTTGCTTGAGGCCGCGGACGCCATGGCGGCGGTACAGGTGCATGGCGATTTCGCTGTCGGACGAGGTCTTGAAGCGGCAACCGTAGCCCTCCAGCTCGGCGCGAATGCGTTGATAGTCATAGAACTCGCCGTTGACCATCATCACCAGGTCGCCTTCGTCGGCGACGATCGGCTGGGTGCCGTTGCCCAGGCCGACCAGGCCCAGGCGCACATAACCAAAGGCGGCCTGGCCCTTGGGGTCGAACCACTGGCTGGAGCTGTCCGGGCCACGGTGATGGATCGCACGCAGGGCGGCATCGAACATATTGGGGTTGAACGCACGAGGTTGTTTGGCAAAGACGCCAATGTATCCACACATGACATTTACTCTTATGAAATTGTGAAGGTCAGCAGCACGCTGGGTTCAAACGGTAATGGCCGGTTCGCTCATCACTGGCAGCTCAGGCAGCACCGCTTCGGGGTGTATGCCAATGGAGCTGAGGATCTCGGGCATGGCCGAGTAGTCCGCTTCGCCGGTCTCGGTGAATTGAGTCGGTAGCAGCAGCGATTGGTCGCCGAACACTTCGAGCAGTTGCGGCAGGATGATTCGCCACGCCGAAATCTCGCGCATCGGGAAGATCCGGATCGAGTTGGCGATGCCGCGGGTGAACAAGGCGGTTTGCTGCGGGGTGAAGTCACCGACCACCTGCTGCACGAACAGCGGGAAGATGTGCTTGTGCACCAGCTCGTCTTTTTTGTGCAGGGCCACCACGTGACGGAACACCGGCTGGATGTCCGGCGCGTCGCTGAGGTCGGCCAGGTAGTCGCTGATAAAGGTTTCCGAGACCAGCGAAAAGGCCAGGCGGTAGACCTTGAAGTCTGCCTCCGACAGGGTGGCCTGGGCCTGGCTCAGGTGGCGGGTCAATTCCAGCTCCGGCCATTTGATGCGCATGCCGCGCTGGGTAATTGCCAGCTCACACATGTTGATCGAAAACAGCGTGTGATAAGCCTCATCCGCCAGGGTTTCGGAAATCGTCGCGGCGCTGGCGGAGCTGAGGCGCGAGCCCAACTGCAGCAGGTCGATGCAGGACGGGCAGATGATCTCGGTTTCGATGGCGATGGTTTTCTGGTTGTAGATGACCCAGCCGGCCGACAGGATCAGCAGCTTCAGGGCATGGGGGTAATCCTGGTAATGCGGGTCATGGGCGAAAGGTAACAGGGCCTCGAGAAAGTCCGGCGCTTGCAGGTCCAGCTGGATATCCGGACGTTGGGAATCGAGCTTGATCTGTGCGCGTTTATGCCAGCTGCGTTCGATTTTGATCAATCGTTCATCGGTCGCGTCATTGCTGCGATAAAGATCGTCTTGAGTGCTGTGCTGAAACATGGTTTCACCGGGTTGATAGTGAGTTGTGAAGGCCATCCATGGTTTGCCGAGGTGCGCCCGGCAACGTTCACGACCGGGAGTTACACCGCTGGCGCGGTCTGGATCTTGTCCTTCTTGCGATCCAGGAAGTCCGCCAGGCGATCCTGTGTGCGGATGTCCGAAGACACCACGGCAGCAATCAAGGCTTCCGTCATTAGGCCGTCCTGCTGGCTTTGATCGACAATGCGCGGCAGCACGTGGGTTACCGCGTAGTTGGTCATGGGCAGGTTGCCGGCGATCTTGTGCGCCAGCTCGGTGGCCTTGAGTACCGCCTGGCCGACTGGCACCAGGTACTGCGCCACGCCGCGTTCATAGCTTTCCTTGGCGTAGAGCGTGCGGCCGGTGAGCATCATGTCGGTCATCAGGGCAATACCGGCGATGCGCGGGAAACGCACCGAGGCGCCGACGCCGACATACAAGCCGCGCATGGCTTCGGGCAGCGAGAAGAAGGCGCTGTCATCCACCACGCGCAGGCTGCAGGCGGTGGCGATTTCCAGACCGCCACCGATGGCGGCACCGGTAATGGCCGCGACCACGGGCACCTTGCCGAACTGGATCAGTTCGAAGGTCTTGTGCCATTCGCGGAAGGCCTGGACGTTGTCGATGACCGATTGATCGCGGATTTCCGACAGGTCCAACCCCGTGCAGAAATGCTGGCTGGTGCTGTAGAGCACGGCGGCGCCAATACCTTCGGGTATGTTGGTGAAGGTATCGCGCAGTTCGTGCATGACTTCCAGAGACATGGCGTTTCGCTTCTGCGGGCGATTGAGTCCCACCATCAGAACGGCGCCGTCTACGCTTACGTCCAAGTAGTTTTTGACACTCATTTTCCGAATATCCCTTCGATATGAACCCAACTTGGGGAGCGACGATTCTAGGTGGCAGATTAATGGCCCGCTTGCTATGTCAGGTCATACTTTGACAAAATCGGGCCATGCCGCCGACCTTCACTTTTTCGCCCTATGAACCCGATAGCCCCGAAGCGGTGGTGACGCTGCGCGAATACCCGTCTGGCACTGTGTTTCCCAGGCATACCCATCGGCGCGGGCAGTTCGCCTACGCCTCGACAGGCGCGTTGAAAATGTTCACCGACCTGGGTAATTGGGTGGTGCCGCCCCAGCGGGCGATCTGGGTGCCGGGCGGGGTGTCGCACGAAATGCACATGCGCGGCGATGTGGTGATGCTCAATACCTACCTGGATGACGACGCGGCTCGACGCGCCGGGTTGCAGGACTATTGCCAGGTGTTTGGCGTCTCGCCGCTGTTGCGCCATCTATTGGAGGCGGCGCTGGCGATTGGGCCATCGGCCTCGCCCAGCGTGCGCGATCGTTGCGTGCTGACCTTGCTGATCGACGAAATCGGCACCATGCCCGAGCTGCCGTTGAGCGCGCCGCTGCCTTCGGAATCGCGGCTGGCCCGTTCTTGTCAGCGCTTTCTTGAAGCGCCCACACAGAAAATCTCCATCGGCGAGATGGCGGACTGGTCGAGCATGAGCCGGCGCACCTTTACCCGTAACTTTCGTGAATGCACGGGCATGACCTTTGTGTCGTGGCGCCAGCAGGTGTGCCTGCTGGAGGCGACGGCGCGGCTCAGCCACGGCTCGTCCATCACCGATGTGGCGTTCGAGTTGGGTTTCAGCAGCTCCAGCGCGTTTACCTCGGTGTTTCGCCGTAACCTGGGCGATTCACCGGCGCGATACCTGGCCAAGTCCAAGGCGGCTTCCATCTTCTGAAAGGAAGAGGTGGCCAACGTGGTGCCTTTTGCCCCAGCGGTACGACGTTGAGCCGCGCCCTTTGTTACTATCGCCGTCCCTTGTCACCAGGAGTCACCGCCCCATGCAGCACCAGTGGGATGAAATGCACCGCACCCGCAAGCCCACGTTCCTACTGTGCGGCGAGCCCCAGGGCGATGTGCTTAATCTCTATGTCCACGGTTATTCGGCGTTCTTCAACCGGCAACAATTGGGCAGCTTCAAGGCGCAGTTGGCGGGCATCGAGGGCTCCACCAACCTGATGTTGTTCTGGCCGGCGGGGCATTTCCTGGAGAACCTGTTTGCACCGTTCAAGGATGTGATCGGCGCAATGCTTGGCGGCGGCAGCCTGGGCGCGGCGACTGTCGGGGTGGGCAAGGCAATCGCGTACTTCCTCGATCACTACAAAAGCGTCGAGGCACGGGTGGACGAGGTCGCCAGGAGCTTGCTGCCCGAATTGGCCAATTACCTGCACGGCGAGTCCCTGGCAGTCCGGCGTATCAACCTGATTGGCCATTCCCTTGGCGCACGCATTCTGGTCAAGAGCCTGCTCGCCAATCCCGAGACCGCCCGTGAACTGCCGTTGGACAATCTGCTGTTGATGGGTGGGGCGATCTGCACGTCGAGCCCTTGGGATGATGTATCGGCGCCGCTCAACGGGCGCGTGATCAATTGCCACTCCAGCAAAGACTGGGCGCTGGCCCTGAAACCGGATACCGAGCGTTGCATCGGCCGCTATGCGATCCCGGTGACGCCGGCGCTCAAGGCCAAGGTCACCAACGTGCATTTGGCGACCTTCGATCATGCCGCCTACTGGCCGCAGTTGCAGACGGTGGTGCAGTACACCGACCTGTTGCACGAGCGGCGCGGCATGATCCGCTCCGACCAGCGCAGCCCGCAGGTGCGTTTTGCCGAAGAGGACACGGAGCTGTTTCCGGCGCTGGTGCAGGCGCGGCCCGAGGAGTTGAAGTTTCTCGCTGAACTGATGGCGCAAAAGCGCAGTGCGACTATCGACGCCACAGTGCGCGAGCCGCTCAAGCTGGCCATCGAGTTGCAGCGCATGGGCGGCGATACCTTTATGAACCTGGCCCGTGGCCACGGCGTGAGTTATCGCCAGATCGCCGAAGATGTGGTGCAGCGGCTGGGGATCAAGTTCGATGAGCCGCTCAATACTGTCGAATTGGCCGACCTTGAAGCCCAGGTCGCCGAAAAGCTCATCGAGCAGTACAAGGACAAACTCAGCAATGCTGACCGCCAGGTGTTCGACGCCGAACTCAAGGCCGCCGCGCAAAAGGAGCAGGGCTTGTTCAACCGTTTCGATGTCGGCCGATCGGCGACCACCGCGTTGAGCGGCACGGCGCTCGCCGGGTTGACCGGGTTTATCCTGCGTCGTGGCGCGGCCACGGCCATCCCGGTGGTGGGCCAGGCACTGGCCGCAGCGATGCTGCTGGTGAGCGGGGTACGCGCGTTTTCCGGCCCGGCGTATTCAATTACCACTCTGGCGGTGCTGGTGATAGGTGTGATTCGCCAGCGCATGGAGCGTGAAGCGCTGAACCAGGAGATGGACCTGGTGGTGCAAGTGGTCGAAGCGTTCGACTTGCCGCGGGAGACGGTGATGCGCACGGTCGCATCCGACTGATAAGCTGCGTCTCTATCAAGTGTGTTTGCCTGGGATACCGCGTGAAATTCAGCCTGCCAAAAATCGCTACCGCCCCCTTTTGCCCGCCGGAAGTCGCCGGTTCCGTCGCCGTTGACCCCAAGGCTTCGTTCTTCAAGCGCGCGCTGATGTTCGCCGGCCCAGGCTTGCTGATCTCCATTGGCTACATGGACCCAGGCAACTGGGCCACGGCCATCGAGGCGGGCTCACGCTACGGTTACAACCTGCTGTTCGTGGTGTTGCTGGCCAGCCTGGCGGGGATGGCGGTGCAGTGCCTGTGCTCGCGGTTGGGCATTGCCACCGGAAAAGACCTGGCGCAACTGTGCCGTGAGCGCTACAGCAAGCGATCCGCACGCACCCAGTGGGTGCTTGCGGAAATCTCCATTATTGCCACCGACCTCGCCGAAGTACTCGGCTGTGCCCTGGCCTTTCACCTGCTGCTGGGGGTGTCACTGACCACCGGCATTGTCATCACTGCCTTCGATACCTTGTTGATCCTGGCCCTGCAGAACCGCGGTTTCCGCCGCCTTGAAGCGATCATGCTGGCGCTGGTGGCGACCATCGGCGTGTGTTTCTTCATCGAACTGGTCCTGATCAAACCTTACTGGCCCGACGTGTTCAGTGGTTTCACCCCATCGTTGTCGGCCATCAGCGATGCTGCGCCGCTGTACCTGGCCATCGGTATTCTCGGGGCCACGGTAATGCCCCATAACCTCTACCTGCACAGCTCCATCGTGCAAACCCGCCTGATCGGCAAGGACCTCGCCAGTAAACAGGACGCGGTCAAGCTGGCGCGTATCGACACCATCGGCTCACTGGCCCTGGCTTTGCTGGTCAATGCGGCGATCCTGGTACTCGCCGCCGCCGCTTTCCACAAGACGGGCCACACTGACGTGGTGGAAATCCAGGACGCCTACCACCTGCTCGATCCTCTGGTGGGCGGCGCGTTCGCCAGCATCCTGTTCGGCATCGCCTTGCTGGCCTCCGGGCAAAGCTCCACCTTTACCGGCACCATCGCCGGGCAAGTGATCATGGAGGGTTACCTCAACCTGCGCATTCCCTGCTGGCAACGGCGCCTGATCACGCGCGGACTGGCGCTGATCCCGGCGTTCCTGGGCGTATGGCTGATGGGCGACGATGCCATTGGCAAGCTGCTGATCCTTAGCCAGGTGGTTCTCAGCCTGCAGTTGCCGTTTGCGCTGTATCCATTGATCCGCATGACCGGCGACAAACAGCTGATGGGGCCGTTCGTGAATCGCCTGCCCACCCGGTTGCTGGCGTGGTTCCTGTTTGCAGTGATCAGCGGGGCAAATGCCTGGTTGATTGGGCAGTGGGTGTTGGGTTGATAGTTCAGGTTGAACAAGAGGACCTGAGTTCGAATGTGTCCAGCGTGTGCTTGATCTAACGTCACCGTAGTTCCTGCGCATGTCGTATTCATGAACGTTGTCCCATCGCGGAAGTTGCCCAAGTCTGCCGCACTACGCTTTGGCCAAAAATAGTGGCCGGCAAAATCAGATCCTACCTACTTTTTGAGGTAGGAAATGCCCTCAGTGGTGCGCCTCTACAGGTCACCGATCCCAATACGGCACCCCCCCAAAACACTCCACGAAGTAATCAATCACCGTCCGCACTTTCAGCGACAAACGCCGGCTTCCAGGCCACAACGCCGCAATCTGCTGCGGCTCCAGGGTCGTCGCCACTTCATACTCCGTCAGCACCGCGTGCAAAGTGCCTGCACGCAGGCCTTCGCCGATCAACCAGGAAGGAAACACCACCAGCCCCAGCCCCTGCTCGGCTGCGTGGGTCAGGGTGTCGGCGTGGTTGCCGGTGATCGGGCCCTTGACGCTATAGGGTGTCCAGTCGCCCTGGCCCTTGCGGAAGAACCAGCGTTGCTGGCCGGTGATGCCTTTGTAGGCCAGGCACTGGTGGTTGCTCAGCTCGTCGGGGTGTTGGGGCGTGCCGTGCCGGGCCAGGTAGGCAGGGCTGGCGGCAATCCGAAAGCGCTGGGGCGCGAAGATGCGTGCCTGCATGCTGGAGTCGTTGAGCACGCCGATGCGGAACAGCAGGTCGGTGCCATCTTGTAGTGGGTCGACGTAGGTGTCGGTCTGCTGGATATCCAGTTGCAGCTTCGGGTAGCGCCGGCACAACTCGCCCAACCATGGGGAAATGTGGCGCTGGCCGAAGACCATCGGCGCATTGATGCGCACCAGGCCGCTGGGTTCGCTTTCCTGTTCCTGCAGGGCTTGGCCGGCGGCTTCGAGTTGTTCGAGCATCAACCGCGCGTGCCGCCCGAGCAGGCGTCCGGCCTCGGTAGGGCTGACCGCGCGGGTGTGGCGGTACAGCAACTGTTGGCCGAGGGCCTGTTCCATCAACTGTATCTGGCGGGAGATGGAGGAGGGCGCGAGGCCCTCACGGCGGGCCACTTCGGAAAAGCTGCCGAAATCCAGCACGGCGACAAACAGGCGCAGCGCTTTGAAGCTCAGTTCATTCAAGCCTTGCATCATGCCTCCAGGTTGTGCGTTTTGCGCAAAGGTGTTGTCGGCATGCTCCCATTTATCGCACAGGACGGCCACCGGATAATGCGCGTCATCCAATCCTTTGTTGATGTGCAGGTGATGTATGCAAGCAAGTGCTGTTGAGGGCGTGGCGCACGCCAAGCCGAAGAAAAATGCCCTGCGGCTGCTGTTGCTGCCGCTGGTGATCCTGGCCGGCATGGGCCTGTCGGTGGAGGCGGGGTTACTCGGACCGCTGGGGGTGCAGGTCGGCCATCTGTGGGCAACCCTGAGCATTTTCGGGGTGGGCTCGGCGATCCTGTATCTGCTGCTGCTGTTCAGTGGCCCGCAAAAGGGCCCGGCACTGTCCGAGCTGCCGCGCTGGCAGTTGATCGGCGGTTTCCTGGGGCCGATCTACGTGGTGGTGCTCACGCTCGCCACGCCGCATATCGGCATTGCGATGACCATGATCGCGATTTTGTCCGGTCAGGTCGGCAAGAGTGTGTTGATCGACCATTTCGGCTGGTTCGGCACAGCGCGCAAGCGGGTCAATGGTGAACGCTGGATTGCCCTGGCGTTGATTGTGGTGGCACTTGTTCTGATTGCACGGGGTTAAGGCGATGAATCTGATTTTGTTATTGGTCGCTGTGGTTGCCGCCGGTGCGGTGTTGAGTGTGCAGGCGGCTATCAATGGTCGCCTGGGTCAGACCGTGGGTGTGTTGCGTGGCAGCCTGGTGACCTTTGTGGTGGGGGCGATTGTCACCTCGCTGCTGATCCTGTTCTTTGAGCCCGCCCAGGCAGTGAGCCTGCTGCAGGTACCGAAATGGCAACTCACCGGCGCGTTGTTCGGCGTGGTGTACATGATGGTGATGGTCGGCGCGGTGCCGGTGGTCGGCACGGCCGTCGCGACCGTCGCGGTGATCGTCGGCCAACTGGGCATGGGCATGCTGATCGACAACTTCGGCTGGCTGGGCAACCCGGCCATCGAATTGTCGGGCAGCCGGATCGTGGCGATGGCCTGCCTGGCGTTGGCGCTGGTGTTCATGTACCGCAGCAATACCCGCACCGACTGATGGTTTGAACCATCGACGGCGGGCCACAGTCACTGCTTAAGGTGCCGGCGCCCGCCGCACTGGGACGACCATGAAGAAGGAGTCTGACATGCCAGATAAAACCTGTGCCTGCCCACACTGCAAGTGCGTGCTGGGAGCCGATGCGATAATGAAGGACGGCAAGGGCTATTGCTGCCAGGGCTGTGCTGAGCACCATGCCCATGGTGAACCGTGTGCATCGGCCACCGGCTGCGAATGCGCGAAGTCAGCCAAGGGCTGAGTGCGGTCAAGAATGTAGGAGCTGGCTTGCCTGCGATGGCGTCGACTGGGTGTGCCTGATGTACCGAGGTGCCTGCATCGCAGGCAAGCCAGCTCCCACATTTGGATCGCGGGGTGACAGTTAGATTGTGGTCCGCTGTTAGGCCGTCTTCGCAGGCAAGCCAGCTCCCACATTTGGATCGGGGGGTGACAGTTGGAGAGTGGTCGGCTGTCAGGACGCTTTCGCAGGCAAGCCAGCTCCCACATGTGGATCGCGGGATTACAGGTAGATAGCTGTCAGGCCGCCAGCGGCAGCAAGCTCGCAAAGGTATCCGTGTTCCGTGGGCTACTGAGTTTCCAGTTCAAGCCGCAGGCTATGGTCTGACAAACGCTGACGGTCCTTCACGATGGCGCTGGTGCGCCGCCCCTCCAGCGCAAACACCACAGTGTGTGCCGCGTGCAGGTCGTCCGGTAAAGGCTGGAACACCTTCAGCACTGTCCAGCCAGGTTGTTGCTGCAAACTCACCTGGCATTCGACATGTTTGGCCATGGGTCCGAATAGAGTGTCCTGGGTGTAGTCAATGCGCGCCTTGCCATTGACCCGTACCGGTAAATCCATGGTTCTCTCCCTGATCAAGCCTGGGCGCGCGCATCCGAGCGGCGCCATTGCACGTTGGTGATGCCGAATTTTTCCGCCTGCTGTTGGCTGGTCTTTTTCACTTGCTCGCGGGCAAAGCGGCCGATACGGCCCACGCCGGCGTCACAACTCGCCCAGTGCCAGGCTTCGGCAGCATCCAGTTTCTCCAATCGAATGATGAACGACTTGGGTTCGCCATGCAGGGTGTAATCGATCACAAACAGCTTTGCGTTATTCATTGGTCCATTGACCCTCCCGGTATAAGCAAGTGATCACCTGCGGCTGTAAAAATTCACTCGGATTGTCGAGAGGTGGTCATTACCATGGCGGCTCACCCCTGATTGATGTGCACCCCATGGCCCAGGCTGCGCCCCCCGACCTCAGTGATCACGCCGTTCCCGTGCAGCCCCTGGCGCGCACCTACCCGCGTGGGCTGTACGTTGAACCCCACAGCCACGACTGGGGCCAGTTGCTCTACGCCATGAGCGGCGTGATGTGGGTCGAGACCCCGCGTGAAGCGCTGGTGGTGCCGCCGCAGCGCGCCGTATGGCTGCCGCCAGGTGTGGAGCATGGGATTCGTGTGGTGTCGGATTTGCAGATGCGCAATATCTACCTGCGCCCGGCGCTGGCGGCGACGCTGGACAGCCAGGTGCAGGTGATCGAAGTCGGTGGGTTGTTGCGGGAGTTGATCGTCACGCTGGTGGACGAGGGCGACAACGGTGAGGCGGATTACTACGATGCAGTGGTCAGCCTGGCCCTGCTGGAGCTGCAACGGGCGCGCCGCTCGCAAATCCGCATTGCCATGCCGGTGGAGGCAGACCGCCGCCTGATCAATGCCTGCCAGGCGGTCATGGCCGCGCCGTCCCTGGAGGTCCCGTTCGAACAGCATGCCGAAACCGCCGGTGCCAGTGTGCGCACCCTGGCGCGGCTGTTCCAGAACCACCTGGGCATGGGCTTTGCCGAGTGGCGCCGCCAGGTGCAACTGGCCACGGCGGTGGCGGAGTTGATCCAGGGCCAGTCTGTCAGCGGCATTGCCCGGTCCCTCGGCTACTCACCCAGCAGTTTCAGCGACATGTTCCGCCGCGAACTCGGCGTGGCGCCTTCGCACTACGTGGGTTGAGGGTTTGGCCGAAATCCTGAAGTACTTGGCCGATGCTTCAGGATTCGGCTCTCTACACTGAGCGCAACCACCTACACGGCGCTCACCTCATGAACTACCTGATTTCCCTCGCCATCGGCCTGTTTGTCGGCGTGATCTACGGCGCCCTGGATTTCCGCTCGCCAGCCCCCCCGGCCATCGCCTTGATCGGCCTGATGGGCATGCTGCTGGGCGAAAAGCTCTGGCCCATGGGCCGGCTGTGGGTGAGCACCTGGTTGTCTTGATCCCTTTTTACTCTTCGATGGATATTGGCCATGAAAGCACTGCAATTTACCGCTACCGGCGATCTCGCCGCCCTCAGCGTAGTCGACGTCGCCACACCGGTACCGGCCGAGGGTGAAGTGCTGGTACAGATCAAGGCCGCGGGCCTCAACCCCAGCGACGTCAAAAACGTGCTCGGCCGTTTTCCCTACACCACCTTGCCACGCATTCCCGGTCGCGACTTCGCCGGCGTCGTCGTGGAGGGGCCAAAAGAATGGGTAGGCCAGGACGTCTGGGGCACAGGCCGCGACCTGGGGTTCTTTGCCGACGGTTCCCATGCCCAGTACCTCACCGTCTCGGCCAAGGGCGTGGCGCACAAACCCACCCACCTGAGTTTCGCCCAGGCCGCCAGCCTCGGCGTGCCGTACACCACCGCCTGGGACGCGCTGGAGCGCAGCGGTGTGGGCAAAGGCACCCGGTTGCTGGTGATTGGCGCCAATGGTGCCGTGGGTAGCGCGGCATTGGCTTTGGCGAAGATTCGCGGGGCCCAGGTGCTGGCTGCGGTGCGTCGACCGGAGCAGGTTGCAGCCTTGCAGGGGCAGGGCTTTGAGGCGATTGCCCTGGGCAGTCCGGAAGAACTGGGCTCGCAGGTGAATGCCGTGTTCACGGGCGGCGCCGACGTGATCTTCGACACCACCGGTTTCTGGCTGCCGGCGGCTGTGGCAGGCCTGGCGCCGTTCGGTCGCATTGCAATCATCGCGGCACCGGTGGACGGCCATGTGCAACTGCCGGCCCTGGCCTTGTACCGCAAGGGCGGCTCGGTGGTGGGGATCAATTCGTTGCTCTACAACTGCGAGCAATGCGCGGTGATGCTGGAGCAGTTCGGGCGCTTCTTTGATGAAGGCCTGCTGCCGTTGCCCACGGGCCTGCGTGAAGTCGCGTTGGCAAATGGCGTGCAGTGTTATGAAGAAGTGAACCAGGGCAGCGCCGACAAAATCATCTTCGTGCCCTGACACAGCCCCTGTAGGCGCCGGCAAGCCGGCGCCTACAGAATCATCAGGCTTCGGGAACGCCTTTTTCCCATGCGGACCAGTTCTTCAGGATCGCCTGCACCAGCGGGTTGCCAGTGCGGTACAGGTTCTCCAGCGCCGGCACAAAGCCGCCTTGATCGGCGTATTTCAGCAGGTTGTCCACTTCACTGTAGCCAGGGTAAGGGCGGTCGAAGTCCGACCCTGCGCGCACCACTGCCAGGCGTTGGATATCCACCAGGCCTTCGCGGCTGGCGCGTAGCAGGGCTTCATAGGTGGAATTGTCTTCCTGCTGAGTGGTGCAGTACTCGCCTTTGTTGTCGGTCAGCAACTTGGTCCAGACTTCGGCGCGCTCACTCAAGCGCGTGCCGGAGAACCAAGTGTTGCCCGCGAGGGTGTCACAGCGGGTGACTTGCGGCGGCTGGTTGGCTGGGGCGGCAGGGTAGTGTTTGCGCCAGGCGCTGGATTCCTTGCTTTCGGTCAGCTCGACTTTCTGCGACAAGGCGAAGGCCTTGGCCTGCAACTTGGGGTTCAGCTCAAACACTTCGGTCTTGTAGTCCAACGGAGGTTTTTCGTTGGGGCCCTTGGTGTTGATGCCGATATAGCCGGTCGGCCAATCCTTGGGGGCATCCCGTGAATCCAGCTCCCACTGAGTGCCGAACTCCACCAGGTAATGCGCCCAGGCGGCGGTGCCGATGGTGCCATGCTTGGGGCTGATACCGGCAATCCCGGCGATCAGGAAATAGCTCTGGCGCAGGTCGAACTTGGGCGACAAGGCCAGGGCGAGGGTGGAGGCCGCGGCATTGGTCTGGCCCATGCCGGTTACCAGCAGGCACACGTCCTGGGTGTTGCAGCGGATTACCGGGTATTCGGCGGATAGTCCCGGCACGCGCACTTCCTGCTTGAGTGCCAGGCGGTCGATCCAGGTTTGTGCCTCCGGGGCGAACATGGTGATCAGCATGACCTTGGGTTTGATCGGCGCAGGCGCATCCGCCAGCACCACGTGGGGTAGCAGGGCCAGGCCGACGGCCATTGAGAGACGTTTGAACGCTTTCATCTAAAACTCCTTGATTAGAATTGATAGCCCACGCCGGCGTAGTAACCCCAGCCATCAGAACGGGCGCGGAAGTTGCCTTCGCCGAAATTCAACTCGCTGCCATCTTCCCAGTTGCCGCCGTTATGGAAGTACCGGCCGACCAGGGTGAAACGCAGGTGGGTGAACGAATACAGCAGCACGTTGGTGGCCACCAGGGAGTTGGCGGTGCGCGCTGGGTTGTCCTTGTGCAGGTCCGAACCGAAATCGTAATTGGTGAAGCCGATGTAGGTCAGTGAGGCACCGTTGTCGAACTTGCCGATGGGCACGATGTACTTCATTTGCGCACGGTAACCGTCCCAGGAGTATTCATTGCTGGCGCCATAGTTTTCCCACTGGTAACGCCCGTAGAAGTTGGCCGACAGGTTGACCCGCGAGTGGGTGTCGATGTCGGTGCCGAGGCCGCTGTACAGGGTGTTGGCGCGGTTTTCCTTGTTGCTGCCGTGGTCGTAGATCCAGTCGAACGCCACGTACCATTCCTTGAACGGTCCGAAGGCCAGGCTGCGGCCCGCCAGGTAGTCGATGGAAATGCGCGGTTCATGCTCCATGAACACCGGCGAACCGTGGTCCCACACGCCTTTGTCATTACTGTTACCGATGGTGAGGATCTTCGGCACGTCGATGTAGCCGTACAACTCGAACGGCCCTTTGCGGCCGAAGTACTCGTACTCCAGGTAGACATCATCCTGCGGCTTGGGGCCGAAGCTGATGTCTTTGCTGCCGATCAATGTCAGGTCCTGGTTGAACCAGTCCGACAGGTACACGCCTTTTTTCGCCGGGCTGGCTTCAGGGCTGAGCGTTTCGCCCTGTGCTGAGTCATCGACGGGTTTTTCCTGCGCCAAAATAGACGCACTGAGTAGTCCCGTAACGGCAGCCAGTAGCAAAGAAACACCAAAGGGGGTAGGACGCCTTGAGGTGGGGTGCATTGAAAATCCCTATTCGTACGCGGTTTAGACCCGATTCTTCGGGTTGAGGTGAACTTGGTTGCCAAGTTCGTACCGCAAACGTTTGCACAGGCTGTACCAACTTTGCTCAATCGATTGATCAGCATGAAAAAAAGCGGAATTAGTCGACCTTTTGGTCAAAATTGACTGGGTGTCATTTTTTCGATGCGCTGGAACAGGTGCATGGCTGTTTCCCGCCGGTAGTCGCTCGGCGTCTGGTGCATTTCGATTCGAAAATGCCGGTTGAAATTGGACAGGTTGGCGTAGCCCACTTCAAAGCAGATGTCCGCCACTGACATATCACTTTGCAGCAACAGCCGGCAGGCGCGTTGCACACGAAACTTGCGCATCAGGTCGATGAAGCCGTGGCCGGTGTTGCGCTTGAAGAAGCGTGAGAAGCCCGGCTCGCTCATTTCCAGCTGCTGGGCAATGACCGACAGGCGCACATCGCCGGTCAGTTCGCGCATCAAATAGTCGAACGCCTTGTTGATGCGTTCGGCGCTGCGGGCGTCCAGGGTCGGCGCGTAGCAGGGGCTGGCCAGGGCCTTGACCTGCGGCGGCGGGGCGTTTTTCAGGCTGTCGAGCAGTTGCAGGAACAGGATCAAGCGTTGCAGGCCATAGGCGCTGCCGATGGCTTCCATCAAGTGCGCGGCCTGCAACGCGGTATCGCCGGTGAATTCCAGGCCACGCCGGGCCTGTTCGAACAATGGCTGCAGGTCGCCGAGTTCCGGCAGTGTCTTGCGCAGGGCGAGCAGGGCGGCGCCGTCGAATTGCAGCACCACGTCGCGGCCAGTCAGGTATTCGCCGGGGGCCAACTCGCCAATCCAGTCGTGGGGCAGGTCGGGGCCGATCAGCGCCACATGCCCGGCATTGAACGCACCGATATAGTCGCCGGCCACCAGCTTGCCGCTGCCTTGGCGGATCAGGTGGATTTCAAACTCAGGGTGGTAGTTCCAGCGCGCCAAATCGTAGGGGTAGTCGTGCTCGAACCAACGAAAGCAATGGTCCGGTTCGGGCAGGATCACTTCGAGTTCGGCTGGGCGGTGCTCGAACAACTGGGCGCGGCTGATGGGCATGGTGATGCCTCTTTTATTTATGGAAGGCCTCAAAATACGCGGGTTGACGACTTGGGCGCTACCCCCGGTTTTGCCCGGCACTGATACTTTTTTAACTGCCGGTTGCCGGTTAAAAAAGTACCAGTCGAGCATCCGCCTGGCGTTTGTGAGGGGCTGGCCAAGCTGCTGTAATCGGCGCTCAACAACAAAAACAACAGGTGGAAACCGCTATGTTCAAGCTCCCGCAAGCGTTGTTCCTGCTTTCCGGCCTGGCATTGGCCATGCCCAGCCATGCCGCCGACACCGTCACCATCGCCACAGTCAACAACAGCGACATGATCCGCATGCAGCGCCTGTCCAAGGTGTTCGAAGAGCAGCACCCAGACATCAAGCTCAATTGGGTGGTGCTGGAAGAAAACGTGCTGCGCCAGCGCCTCACCACCGATATTGCCACCCAGGGCGGGCAGTTCGATGTGCTGACCATCGGCACCTACGAAACCCCACTGTGGGGCGCCAAGCACTGGCTGGAGCCGTTGACCCAACTGCCAGCGGACTATGACGTCGAGGATATTTTCCCCTCGGTGCGTCAGGGCCTGTCAGTCGACAACACCCTGTACGCCCTGCCGTTCTATGGCGAGAGCACCGTCACCTACTACCGCACCGACCTGTTCAAGCAGGCGGGGCTGAGCATGCCGGCGCACCCCACCTGGACCCAGCTTGGCGAGTTCGCGTCCAAGCTCACCGCCAAAGACAAGGACCAATATGGCATGTGCCTGCGTGGCAAGGCCGGCTGGGGCGAAAACATCGCTTTGTTGAGCACCATGGCCAACGCCTTTGGTGCGCGCTGGTTCGACGAGCAGTGGAAGCCGGAGCTGACCAGCCCCGAATGGACAGCTGCTGCCAACTTCTACGTCAACACCCTCAAGCAATATGGCCCGCCGGGTGTGTCCAGCAACGGCTTCAATGAAACCCTGGCGCTGTTCAACAGCGGTAAATGCGCGATCTGGGTCGATGCCAGCGTGGCGGGCTCCTTCACCACTGATAAAAGCCAAAGCAAGGTCGCTGACAGCGTAGGCTTTGCCGCCGCCCCCACCGAAGTCACCGACAAAGGTTCCTCGTGGCTCTACGCCTGGTCCCTGGCGATCCCGGCCACCTCCCGGCACAAGGACGCCGCCAAGGCGTTTATCAGTTGGGCGACCTCCAAGGCCTATATCCAACTGGTCGCCGACAAAGAAGGCATCACCAACGTACCGCCTGGCACGCGCCAGTCCACCTATAGCGAGGCGTACCTGAAGGCCGCGCCGTTTGCCCAGGTAACCCTGGCGATGATGAAGCACGCCGACCCCGCGCACCCTTCGGCCAAGCCAGTGCCGTACGTGGGCATCCAGTATGTGACCATCCCTGAGTTCCAGGCCATCGGCACCTCGGTGGGCAAGCTGTTCTCGGCCGCGCTGACCGGTGGCATGTCGGTCGACCAGGCCTTGCTGCAAGCGCAGTCCAGCACCGAGCGCGAGATGAAACGCGCCGGCTACCCGAAATAGTTTTTACAGGACACCTCAATGAAACGACTCGAAGGTAAAAGCGCGCTCATCACCGGATCGGCGCGCGGTATCGGCCGCGCCTTTGCCCAGGCCTATATTGCTGAAGGTGCGACGGTGGCCATCGCCGATATCAACCTGCAACGCGCCCAGGCGACGGCCGCCGAACTAGGCCCGCAAGCCTATGCAGTGGCAATGGATGTCACCGACCAGGCTTCCATCGACGCCGCGATCGCGGCCGTGGTGGCACAGGCCGGCAAGCTGGATATCCTCATCAACAATGCTGCGCTGTTTGACCTGGCGCCCATCGTCGATATTACCCGCGACAGTTACGAGCGGCTGTTCTCGATCAATGTCGCCGGCACGCTGTTCACCCTGCAGGCCGCCGCGCGGCAGATGATCAGCCAGGGCCATGGCGGCAAGATCATCAACATGGCCAGCCAGGCCGGACGCCGGGGCGAGCCGTTGGTGGCGATCTACTGCGCGACCAAGGCGGCGGTGATCAGCCTGACTCAATCGGCGGGGCTGAACCTGATCAAGCAAGGCATCAACGTCAACGCCATCGCACCCGGTGTGGTGGATGGCGAGCACTGGGACGGGGTCGATGCGTTGTTTGCCAGGCATGAAGGGTTGGCGCCGGGCGAGAAGAAGAAGCGGGTAGGGGAGGAAGTGCCCTTTGGGCGGATGGGCACGGCGCAGGACCTGACCGGGATGGCGATCTTCCTGGCTTCGAAGGAGGCCGACTATGTGGTGGCCCAGACCTACAACGTCGACGGCGGCAACTGGATGAACTGACCCTTGTAGGCGCCCGGCAAGCCGGGCTCCTGCAAGCGTGGGTTATTCGGCAAAGCTGCGATCGAAGAAGTAAATGTCCCCGGGTTTCAGGTTCTCCACCGTCGCCTGGGGCCTGCCGCCTTCACCTTGTTTCTTGCGCCCGGTCTCGCGCAAATACCCTGCCTCCGTGAGCTTCAACAAGCGCTGGCGGATACTGGTCTTCAGCACCGGGCGAGCCAGCACCAGGGAAAAAATCGTGGTGGCTTGCGGGGCACTGAACTCATCGCCCAGGAACATCAGCGGCAAGCTGCTGTACAGCGACTTGGAGAACAGCCGTTCCTGCACCGATGCCACGATCATGTTGTGATCGAACGGCAGCTTGATGCTGCCGTCAGCCACGGCATTCAGTGAATACCAGGCTTGATGCTCGCCGAGCGTCACCTCCTGCGCCACGATCGCCAGGTAGTACGTGGACGACGACCAGCAACGCGGGTCGCGGAACGCATCACCCACGGTGCCCACTTGCTCGCTCCAGGCCAATTCAAACCCCACCTTGTCACTCGCCCGCAAGCGTTCCACCGCATCCTGGAGGCGCAGATCTTGCACGCCGCCGTTCACCACCACACCCGGCAACGCCCAGTGCCCGGCGAATGGCTCGGCGTCGCGTTTGTTCAGCAGCAGCTTGAGTTCGCCCGTGCTGCGGCAGTAATACAGGACGCACAGGTCGACGGTGTGGAGGTAGGCGCTAAGCGGCATGTGAGGTCCTTGCGAATAACAGTAGGGCACAGTCTAACGGATCGAACAGATATGTCATGTACCGGCACTAGGATAGATAACTAAATGTTTCTTGCAATGAAAGTACATGACGTGTACTTTTGTTTCCAGGCCACAGGAGAACCATCATGACCCTTGCGAAAACTACCATTGCCTCATTCGACGTCGACGCCCAGAAGAGCTTCACGCCACTGTGCCCCAACGAGTTGCCTGTGGCCGGCGGTGACCAGATCGGTGCCGAACTCAACTACATGGCCAGCCTCGCCGGCCACCGCGTCGGCAGCAAGGACGCCCACACCCCACACGCGCCCTGGGTGGTGGCACAGCACAGCGACATGCTGCAACCCACCGGCCTGGCCCACGCCGATGTGACCTGGGTGAGCCACTGCGTCCCCGGCACCGAGGGCTTCACCCTGCTGGACGCGCTGCCCACGCCCTATGACTACGACTACTTCATCTGGAAAGGCGTCGAACCCGACCTGCACCCCTACGGTGCCTGCTACCACGACCTGCACGACAAACTGTCCACCGGCGTCATCGAATACCTCAAGGCCCAGGGCGTCAGCCGCGTGATCGTTGGCGGGCTGGCGCTGGACTACTGCGTCAAGACCACCGCCTTGCAACTGCTCAAGGCCGGCCTGGAAGTGGTCCTGCACCTGCCGGCGTGCCGAGGCATCAGCGAGGAGGGCGGTGTGCAAGCGGTCAATGAGTTGCTCAAGGCCGGTGCTGTCATCAGCAGCACCCGCGAAGAACTGGCCGCGATGGCCACGCGTTAAGGAGAAATACCATGGAAAGTGCATACGACTACGAGACCCCGGTGATCCAGGGTTTGCTCGACACCGACTACTACACCTTCACCATGATGCAGGCCGTGTTGCACCAGCACCCGAACGTCGACGTCGAGTACAACTTCATCGTCCGTTCGAAGGAAAAACTCGGCCACCTGATTCCCGAACTGCGCGCCGAGCTGGAAAAAATGGCCGGCCTGCACATGCGCGAAGGCGAACTGCGCTTTCTGTTCAACCCACGCTTTCGCGAATACCTCACCCCGGACTACGAGCGCTTCCTCGGCCTGTTCCGCTTCAACCTGCGCTATATCCATGTCAGTGAAGTCGACGGCCAACTGAACATCCGCGTAGTCGGCCCGATGCTGCACTGCATCATGTTCGAACAGCCGGTTTTGGCCCTGGTCAGCGAGCTGCGCAACCGCGACAAATACCCCGACGTCACCCTCGAAGACGTCACTCGCAAGCTCTACCAGAAATTCGACTGGCTAGAGAAAAACCTCAGCCGCGATGAGCTGGCCGACCTGCGCGTCTCCGACTTCTCCACCCGTCGGCGCTTGTCGTTCAAGGCCCAGCGCGAAGTGGTCGATATCATGCGCCGCGACTTCCCCGGCCAGTTCGTCGGCACCAGCAACGCGCACTTGGCCTACGAATTCGACCTGCCGTTGATCGGCACCATGGCCCACCAGTGGCTGATGGTGCACCAGCAACTGGGGCGGCTGCGCGAGAGTCAGAACGCCGCCCTGGAAAACTGGGTGCGCGAGTACCGCGGTCGCCTTGGCATCGCCCTGACCGACTGCATCAGCACCGATTTTTTCCTCAAGGACTTCGACCTGTACTTCGCCAAGCTGTACGACGGGTTGCGCCAGGATTCTGGTGACCCCATCGCCTGGGCCGATAAGGTACTGGCCCGCTACAAGCAGTTGGGCATCGACCCGATGACCAAGGACCTGATGTTCTCCGACGGCCTGAACTTTGAAAAATGCCTGCCGATCCTGCGCCACGTGCGCGGCAAGGCGCGGTTCGGGTTCGGCATGGGCACCAGCCTGGCCTGCGATGTGGAAGGCGTGGAACCGCTGAGCATCGTGATGAAGCTGGTGCGGGTGCACGGTGAGCCAGTGGTGAAATTCTCCGATGACCCGGTGAAAAATGTCTGCGAAGACGCTTCGTTTTTGCAGTACGCAGCACAAGTGTTCAACGTTGGCAGTGTGGAGGTGTGACATGCAAGAACGTATCGCACGGGAACTGAACATCAATCGCGCGTTGACCCAAGGCGGCGAGCCCGAGGAAATCCAACGGCGCATCGACTTCATCAAGACCACCTTGCGCCACTCGGGCTGCAAGGCCCTGGTGTTGGGCATCAGTGGCGGCGTCGACTCCCTCACCGCCGGCCGCCTGTGCCAATTGGCGGCCGAGCAACTGCGCAGCGAGGGTTACGCCGCACGCTTCATCGCCATGCGCCTGCCCTACAAGACCCAGGCTGATGAAAGCGACGCCCAGGCCTCCCTGAACTTCATCACCGCGGACCACATCGACACCCTCAACATCGCCGCCAGCGTCGACGGTCTGATGGCCAGCCTGGCCGCCGCCGAAGCCAGCGCCGAGCATGTCGATTTCATCAAGGGCAACGTCAAGGCCCGCACGCGCATGATCGCGCAATACGCCGTGGCCAACCTGCACAATGGCCTGGTGGTCGGCACTGACCACGGCGCCGAGGCGTTGATGGGGTTTTTCACCAAGTTCGGTGACGGCGCCTGCGACCTGGCCCCGCTGTCCGGCCTGACCAAAACCCAAGTGCGCCTGCTCGCCACGGCCCTCGGCGCACCGGACAACCTGGTGCACAAACACCCGACGGCCGATCTGGAAGAACTGGTACCGGGCAAGCTGGACGAGCACGCCTACGGTTGCACATACGCAGAGATCGACGCCTACCTGATGGGCGAACCGGTGAGCGAGCGGGTGAGGACGATTGTCGAGGGCGCGTACAGCAAAACAGCGCACAAACGCGCGCTGCCGATTGCGCCCCTTTGATTAACGCTCGATCGACCGACTCCACCGCGCATTCCACTCCGGCCGCGCCTGGTTGACCTGGTCCCAGTCAATCGAAATCGCCGTCTGCAAGTAACCCTGCATCGCTTCCACCCGCGCACGGGTCTTGTCGGTGGTCGGCGTGGTCGGGTTAGACGGGATCTGATCGCCTTCTTCCAGCGCAGGGGCCTGGGCTTCGGCGGTCAGCAAAAACGCGGCGAGCTTCTGCGCCAGTTCCGGCTGGTCGTTGCGCGCGATCACACACTCAGCCACGTTCAGCACCACCGCACCCTCCTTGGGTTGCGCATATTCCATGGGCACGCCAAGCAGTTTCTGGGTGGCGACCTGGGTCGGGGTGAGCGGGAAAATCGCGGCTTCGTCGGTCTGCACCATTTCGGATATTTTCGCCGAGCTGGCGATGTATTCCAGCACGTTGGGGCCGACGGTTTTCGGCCAGGCCTTGAAGCCGGGCTCGACGTTGGTTTCATCGCCACCCTGGATACGGTTGAACATCAGGAAACCGTGCAGGCCGAAGGTGGATGAAGCCAGGGACTGGAACACCACTTTCTCCTTGAAGCGCGGGTCGGCCAGGTCCATCCACGAGGTGGGCGCCGCCCAGCCTTTTTCCTTGAACATCTTGGCGTTGTAGCCCAGGCCGGTGACGCCGAGGGTCACGGCCACGGCTTCGTCCTTGATTCTGGCCTTGGCCGGGATCTGCTCCAGGGTCGGGCTCGGCGTCAGCTTGTCGCACAGGCCCATGGAGATGGCGCGGTACATGATGCCGTCGTCGAGGAACATCACGTGCATCTGTGGGTTGTCTTTGTTGGCCTGGACCTTGGCAAGGATGTCCGACGACGTGCCGGGCACAATCACGACCTTGACGTTGTTGGCCTTCTCGAACGCGGGCAGCACCTTGTCGGCGTACACCCGTTCCATGGTGCCGCCGTTCATGCCCAGGTACAGCGTGGGCGCGGCATGCGCGGTGGAGGCGAGCAGGGCGAGGGACAAGCAGGACAGCGCAATACGTGGGTTCATGGATGTTTTTCCTCTCAGGCTTGGAAACGACGGATGGAAAACGCTTCGATGGGTTGGCGGCTGGCTCCGTCGCAGACGATCTCTGCCAGGGCTTCACCGACCGCGGGACCGAGCTGGAACCCGGCACCGGCAAAGCCGAAACCGTGGAGCAGGCCAGGTTGGGTGCTGCTGGGGCCGATCACCGGTTCGTGATCGGGTAGATAACCTTCGGTGCCGCTCCAGGTACGAATCGCCTGGGCACCCTTGAGGAACGGGTACAGCTCGCCGGCATTGCGCAGGATCTCCAGCACGGCGGCTTGCCCCGGTCGCGCGGTCAGCGGGCCAAGGGCAAAGCCGCGACCGCCGCCGAGGATGCAATTGCCCCGGGCGACCTGGCGTGCATAAATCCCGCCGCCTTCAACGCCGGTACTCACATTCATCACCACCGGCAGCGGCTCGGTGACCAGCATCGCCGGGTGCGCCGAGGTGATTGGCACTGCTTCGCCAAACTGCGCAGCGACAGTGCCGGCCCAGGCGCCGGCACAGTTGAGCAACCACGGCGCTTGCAGGTGCAGGCCGTTGGCGCAATGCACCTGGAACTGCTGGCCGTCATGTTCTATGCCAATCACCTCGGCTTGCTCGTACACCGATGCGCCAAGGCGTTGCGCGGCACGTGCGAAGGCGGGCGATACCAGGCGCGGGTTGGCGTGGCCGTCTTGCGGACACAACGAGGCGCCCACCGCAATGTCGCCCACCCAGGGGAAGCGTGCGCGCAGCTCGGTGTAGTCGAGCAACTGCAAGCCCAGGCCAAAGCCACGGGTCTGCTCGGCATACGCCTGCAACGCGGCGAAATCAGCATGGCTGCGCGCCAGCTTCAAATGCCCGGAGCGCACGTATTCGCCGTCGATGCCGATCAGGCCCGGCAAGTCGGCCCACAGTTGATGGGCGCGTTGCGACAGCGGCAACTGATGCAAAGGCCGGCCCTGGCGGCGCACACCGCCATAATTCACGCCACTGGAATGCGAGCCACAGAAATCCCGCTCCACCAGGGCCACGCGCTGGCCTTTCCGCGCGAGCATCAAGGCTGCCGACGCGCCGACAATCCCACCGCCCAGTACGATGACGTCGATCATGGCTGCGCCTCCACGCCAAATGGCAGTGGCTTGATCGGCGCCTGGCCACGCAAGCGGCCGACGTTTTCAATGCGCCGGCCACTGCGCTCAGCGACAATTTCCGCCGCCGCCAGCCCGCACATGCGCCCCTGGCAGCGGCCCATGCCGACGCGGCAGTGGGCCTTGACCCGATTGATCTCCCAGTGGCCTTCATCCACCACTGCGCGTATTTCGCCGGCGCTGACTTCTTCGCAGCGGCACACCATCAGCGTATCCGGTGCCTGTGCAGCCCACTGCTCAGGGAAGGGGAACGCGGTTTCCAGGCCCTGGCGAAAGCGCTGGATGCCGGCCAGTTGCTGCTCCAACACGGCAGGGCGGCGGTGATCAATGGCAATGCCCGAGTCTTCCAAAACCGCCAGCGCGGCGCGCTCGCCGGCCATCTGCGCGGCGTCCGCGCCCATGATCCCGGCGCCGTCACCGGCCAGGTACACACCGCTGACACTGCTGCGCCCGGCGTTGTCGCGTTGCGGAAGCCAGGCGCGGTTCAATGCGTTCCAGGCGAATGCGCAACCGAGCAGGTCCGCCAGTTGCGTCTCGCTGCGCAGGGCATGGGCAAAGCCCACGGCGTCGCATTCCAGGCTGTGTTCGCCCCAGCGAATACCGCTGACCCGCTGTTCGCCTTCGATCTGCGTGAGCGTGGCGCCTTGATGCACGGCAACCCCATGGGCCGTCAGCCAGGCGCGGTAATACAAGCCCTTGGCCAAGGTCGCCGGTTGCCCGAGCAGTGCCGGCAGCGCGCGACACTGCGCGCTGAACGGTGCGCTGTCGAGCACCGCGACGACCTTGGCCCCGGCTTTGGCGTACTGATAGGCGACCAGGTACAACAACGGCCCAGTGCCACAGAACGCCACGCGCTCCCCGATGGCGCAGCCCTGGTATTTCAGAGCGATCTGCGCCGCGCCGAGGCTGTAGACACCGGGCAAGGTCCAGCCCGGCACCGGCAGGATACGGTCGGTGGCGCCCGTGGCAACGATGATCTGCGCGTACTCGAGGCTCTCGGCGCGCCCGTTGTTGAGCAGGTCCAGGCGGCCGTCCTCGGCATTCCACACCAGGGTTTGCGGCCGGTAGTCGATCAGCGCAGCCAGCTCATCCATCGTGCGGTGCACAGCGTCGGCCTTGCTTGCTTCAAATCCGTAGAGTTGCCTGGCCGTGCGTTGGAAACCTTGTGGTTGGCGCCGATAAATCTGCCCGCCGCCGCGCAGGCTCTCGTCCACCAGGCACGGTGTGATGCCGTGGTCGAGCAAGGTGCGCGCCGCGCTGATGCCGGCCGGGCCGGCGCCCACAATCACCACCGGCTTCATGGCTGGCGCCCCGGATCGCGGCTGATCGCCTGGCCTTCTTCCAGCAGCGTCGAGCAGGCACGCACGCGGCGTCCGTCTGCAAGGCGCACCCAGCAATCCTGGCACGCGCCCATCAGGCAGAAACCGGCGCGGCGCTCGGCGCTGAAATCACTGCCGCGCAGGTGTTCGGCGCAGGTCAGCACGGCGGTCAGCACTGTGTCACCCAGCAAGCCGCTGGCAGGCTGGCCGTCCAGGGTAAAGGCCAGGGCAGGGCGTTCGGTCTCGGCCAAGCGTTTGAACAAGGCCATCAATGTTTCCCCACCAGCACGCGGTCGAGGCCGTAGACCCGGTCGAGCAAAATCATGGTCGCCGCCGTCAGTGCAATCACCAGCGCCGACACCGCCGCCATCATCGGGTCGATGGACTCGGTGGCGTACACGTACATGCGCACCGGCAGGGTTTGCGTGGCCGGCGAACTGACAAAGATCGACAGCGTCACCTCATCGAAACTGTTGATGAAGGCGAGCAACCAACCGCCGGCGACACCGGGCAGGATCATCGGTAGGGTGATCTGGCGAAACAGCGTGAAGCGGCTCGCACCCAGCGACTCGGCGGCTTGCTCGGCGCTGCGATCAATACCGATGGCCGCCGCCAATACCAGGCGCAGCACATACGGCGTGATGATCACCACGTGGGCCAGCATCAGCCAGGTAAAGCTGCCGTTGACGCCCATCAGCGCGAACAAGCGCAGCATGGCCACGCCCAGTACCAGGTGCGGGATGATGATGGGTGACAGGAACAAGGCGCTGAAAAAATTGCGCCCCGGGAACGTGTACCGGCTGATCGCCAAGGCCGCCGGCACGGCGATCAAGGTGGCCAGGGTCGCGGCGGTGAAGGCCAGGACCAGGCTGTTATAGAACGCCTGGATAAAATCCGCACGCTCGAACACCGCGCGAAACCAGCGCAGCGAGAAGCCCGAGGTGGGCAGGCTCAAGGTATTTTCGGGCGTGAACGCCACCAGGCACACCACCACCAGCGGCGCCATCATGAACAGCACCACCAACGCGTGGAAGCCGAGGGCCAAAGGACCGTTTCTGGACATGCGCTTAAACCCCCAGGGACTTTTTGTAGCGGCCTTCGACCATGCGGTTCCAGCTCAGCATGATCAGCAGATTGACCAACAGCAGCACCACCGCGATGGTCGCGCCCATGGGCCAGTTGAGTTCCGAGAGGTACTGGTCGTACACCACCGTGGCGACCATTTTCAGGCGACGCCCGCCGAGCAGGCCGGGGATTGCAAAGGAACTGGCGGCCAGGCCGAACACGATCAGGGTGCCGGACAGCACGCCGGGCATGACCTGCGGCAACACGATCTTGCGCATCACCGTGGCCTGGCTGGCGCCCAGGGACAACGCCGCCTGTTCAGCCGACGGGTCGAGCTTCTGCAGGGAGGTCCACACCGGGATGATCATGAACGGCAGCATCACGTGCACCAGGGCGATGATCACCGCGAACGGCGTGTACAGCAGCTTCACCGGGCGCCCGCCAAGGAACTGGATGACCTGGTTCACCAACCCGTCCGCGCCAAGCAACAGGCTCCAACCAAAGGCGCGCACCACCACCGAAATCAGCAGTGGCGTAAGGATCAGGATCAGGAAGATCGAACGCCACGGCGTGCCCATGCGGCTGAGAATATAGGCCTCGGGCACGCCGATCACCACGCATAACAGCGTGACCAGCGCGCTGATCCAAAAGGTGCGCCAGAAGATTTCGTAGAAGTACGAATCACTGAACAGCGACAGGTAATGCGCGAAGGTCCACTCATCGGCCTTCACGCCCACCTGGTAGTCGAACACGTTGAACGACAGCACCAGCGTCAGGCCCAGCGGCAGGATCAGCAGCCCGGCAAACAACACCAGCGCCGGCAGCGAGAGCAGGTAGCCGCGGCTCATGGGTGCACCTCATCCGCGGCCAACACACGCAACAGGCTGGCGTGCCAGTCCAGGCCCACCGCTGTGCCGCAACGCAGCGGCGCGTTGCCGTCGTTGCTGCGCACCACGGTGACTTCGCCGAGGGCGGTGTCGATGTGGTACAGCCACTGGCTGCCAAAGAAGTAGCGATTGATGACCTGGCCTTGCAGGCGACCTGTGCCTGCGTCCACCAATTGGATCTTTTCCGGGCGCAGGCTCAGGGTCAGTTCGCCGTCGCCGCTTTCGTGGCGTACTTGCGGGCTTCCCAGCGGGTCGTAGTCACCCGGCAGCAGGTTGGCCTTGCCGACAAAGTCCGAGATGAAGCGCGTACGTGGGTGCTCGTAGAGCTTGTAGGGCGCGTCGATCTGGGTCACGCGCCCGGCCTGCATCACCACCACGCGGTCGCTGATCGACAGCGCCTCAGCCTGGTCGTGGGTGACCATCAAGGTGGTGATTCCGACGGCGCACTGGATGCGGCGGATCTCGAACTGCATTTCTTCGCGCAGGTTGGCGTCGAGGTTGGACAGCGGTTCATCGAGCAGCAACACCGGCGGTTCGATCACCAAGGCGCGGGCCAGGGCCACGCGCTGGCGCTGACCGCCGGACAGCTCCCGTGGGTAACGGTCGGCGTGCGGTGCCAGGCGCACCAAGTCGAGCACGGTCTTGACCTTGCTGGCGATCTCGCTGGCCGGCACTTTACGCATCTTCAGGCCGAAGGCGACGTTGTCGCGCACGCTCATGTGCGGAAACAGCGCGTAGCTCTGGAACACCACGCCCAGGCCACGGCTGGCGGGTTTGGCGTGGGTGATGTCGCGGCCGTCGAGCAGGATCTGCCCGCCGCTGACATCGACGAAGCCAGCGATCATTTGCAGGGTGGTGGTCTTGCCGCAACCCGAAGGGCCGAGCAGGGAAACGAATTCGCCTTTTTCCACCGCAAGGTCGGTGGCGACCACCGCATCGACGGCGCCGTAGCGTTTGCTCAAGGCGTTGAGTTGGAGAAATGCCATGTCTGCGTTCCACCTTTTTTTGAGTCGCGTCGAAACGCGCTTTTTTGTTTTGGGCAGATGCGAAAAGGGTGTTGCGGGTGCGTTGGCGCTCGATCTCAAGTCGGCTGCCGGTTGTTGTTCATTTCGCCCCTGTGGACGCAGATTAGGACGAAGACTAGGATGGGCGGAAGATGGAATTTCACTGAACGGACTATTATTTTCAAATTTATTCACTCACCGGAATTTACAAAGGGATTGGTTGTTATGGATTCCACTGATCGAAATGAAAGCAGTAGGGAAGTCGGGGCGGGCGCGGTCTCTCGTCTGTTCGCGCTGCTGCGAACCCTGGGTGAAGTGCCGGAGGGTGGCGAACGCGTTACGCAGCTTGCGCAACAGGTGGGCCTGTCCCAACCCACCACGCACCGGCTGCTGCGCAGCCTGATTGACGAAGGCATGGTCGAGCAGGACGCACGCAGCAAGCGCTATCGCCTCAGCCTGGAGTTTTTCGCCCTGGCGGCGAATGCGGGCAAGACCGGCAACCTGCGCGACCTGGTGCGGCCGAGCATGCTGCGCCTGAGTGCTTCATTGGGGGATTCGCTGTTCCTGCTGGCGCGCAGTGGCTTCGACGCGATCTGCCTGGACCGCAGTGAAGGCCCGTACCCGATCCGCACCTTCACCGGCGATATCGGCGGGCGCGTGGCGTTGGGCGTGGGGCAGGGCAGCCTGGCGATCCTGGCGTTCTTGCCAGAGGAAGAGCGTGAAACGGTGATCCGCTACAACCTGCCACGGCTCAAGGACTTCCACCTGTATGACGAAGTGCTGTTGCGCTCGGAAGTGCACAACGTGCGCAACCTTGGGTATGCGGCCCGCAATACTGGGGTGCTGGAAGGCATGGCCGGGTTGGCGGTGCCGATCCTCAACCGCGACGGGCACGCGGTGGCGGCGTTGAGTGTGGCGACCATCAGCGACCGCCTGGGGCCGAGCCGGTTGCCCATGGTGGTGGAGTTGCTCAAGCGCGAGGCAGCGGCGATCGGGCCACGCATCAATCCGTTTGATCCGACGTTGAGGCGGCCCTCACACACCTTTGGCGGGTGACGATTTCAGCCACGATAAAGATCAAAAAAGGTGGGAGCGGGCTTGCTCGCGAATGCGGTGGGTCAGCCAAGGATATGTCAACGGATACTCCGTATTCGCGAGCAAGCCCGCTCCCACACAAGCCCCACACACATTTAGATGGCAGCTAGGGCGACAGAGGTGGCCGCTGTGCGGGTTTCCACGCCGAGCTTCACATACACATGCTCCAGGTGCTTGTTCACCGTCCTCGGGCTCAACCCCAGAATATCGCCGATATCCCGATTGGTCTTCCCGCAGGCCACCCAGCGCAGCACTTCTACCTCGCGCTCGGTCAGTTGGAACCGGGCCGACAGCAGGCGTTGGGCCGGTGCATCTTCGAGCGTCAGCACACTCGGCTGCTGCGCCTCCCGCGCCGAGAGCAAAATGCGCGAGGTGCGCAAATGCGCCGCCACCCGCGCCAGTACCTCGTCGGTCTGGATCGGCTTGGTCACGTAGTCACTGCCCCCCACTTCAAAGCCCTGCACCACGTGCTTGGTGTCGGTCAGCCCGGTCATGAACACCACCGGGATATCCGCACTGGCGGGTTGCGCCTTGAGCCGACGGCAGGTTTCGAAGCCGTCCAGGCCGGGCATCATCGCGTCCAACAGGATCAGGTCCGGGCGCCGGCGTTGCACGCGGTTCAACGCACTGAGCCCGTCAAGGGCCACCAACACCATGTAGCCGGCGTCGTCGAGGGCATCGGAGAGCATCGCCAGGTTGTCCGGGGTGTCGTCCACGATCAGCACGACGCCGGGTTCAGTGCTGCGGGTGAGAGCATTCATCTTCGGCCTCCTTGAGGGTTCGGTTGAGTTCATCCAGGCGGAAACCCTTGAGCAAACCACGCACCTTGCTGATGAAAGGCTCGGTATCGGGGTGGTGCGCAAGGATCGTGTCGAGTTTTTCGTGCAGGCCGCGCACGTAGCCGATAGCGCTGAGTTCGGCGAGGGTCGCCAGGTCTTCCGGGCTGGGCAACACGCTGGGTGGCGGTGGCGGCACCCGGCTCTTGGTGCGCCGCAGCCAGTGCAGGTCCAGGTGCTGTTGCAAACGCCCAAGCAGTTCCGGCGTGCGCACGGGCTTGGCCAGGTAGTCGTTGCACGCGGCGGCAATGCTGCGTTCGCGGTCGTCGGTAAAGGCATTGGCCGAAATCACGATAATCGGCGCCGTGGACAGCGCATTACGCCGGATCAGGCGGCTGGTTTCGTAGCCATCCAGGGTCGGCATCGACAGGTCCATCAGGATCAGGTCCGGCGCCAGCAATGCCACCTGGCGGATCGCGTCCTGGCCATTGCTGGCCTGGATCACTTCGAACCCCAGGGGCGTGAGCATGCCGCTGAGCACCTTGCGATGGTCCACATGGTCATCCACCACCAGGATGCGTCGCCGCGCTCCCTGATAGCCGATGATGTCGTGTTCCACATGCACCACCGCCTGCGGCGCGCGCACCTGGGACAAGAACAGCCGCACCTGGAAGCAGGTGCCCTTGTCCAGCTCGCTGGTCACCCGCAGCTCGCCGCCCATCAATGAGGTGAGCATGCGCGTGATGGTCAGGCCCAGGCCCACGCCGTTGTCCTGGCGCATCAGGTCGCCACGTTCGAACGGCTGGAATATCCGCTCCAACTGCCCCGGATCAATGCCGATGCCGGTGTCGATAATCTCGAAGTTGGCGGTCTCGCGCATATAACTGACCCGCAGGCGCACCTCGCCGCTGTCGGTGAAGTTCACCGCGTTGCCCAGTAGGTTGATCAGGATCTGGCGTACGCGTTTTTCATCGCCGCGCACCACCGCCGGGATCTTGCCCACGCAATCCAGGCGAAAGCGCAGGCCCTTGTCCTGGGCTTGCGGGGTGAACATCTGTTCCAGGTCATGGAGCAGCTCGGGGAAGGGGATTTCAGTCAGTTCCAGGCGCAATTTGCCAGCTTCGATCTTGGCCACATCCAGCAAGCCATCGATCAACGAGACCAAGTGCGAGCCACTGCGCAGGATGGTCGCGAGTGCATCCTGGTGCTGCTCGGGCATGGCGCTGTCGCGCTGCAGGATCTGGGTGAAGCCTAAGATGCTGTTCAGCGGCGTGCGCAGTTCATGGGACAGCCCGGTGACGTAGCGGCTCTTGGCGGCATTCGCCGCCTCGGAAGCTTCCTTGGCTTGCTGCAGGGCCTGGTCGGTGAGGCTGTGGGCGTCGATTTCCTGCATCAGCAGCAGGGTCTGGCGGTCGGATTCCTCCTGGGCCACGCCACGGCTTTCGCGGGTCAGCACCACCCACCAGGCGAGCACGGCGGCCAGTACCGAGAGGGTCAGGAACGCCTTGAAGAATGCCTGGTACAGGGTTTCCGAATGGGGCAAACCCTGGGCCGCCTGCACATAGATCAAGGCCAATGCGCCGGCAAGCATCAACACCAGCGCCAGCAACAACCCCAGGTAATGGGCCAGGCGCGTGTGCAGGCGCGGCATCATCGTATTGGGCAGCAACCAGCGCAACACACCTTCGAACTGGGTGACCAGGCGGGCGTGGGGTTTGCACCGGTCACCGCAACGCGCATCCAGCGAACAACACAGCGAGCAGATCGGCGTGCTGTAGGCCGGGCAGAACGCCATGTCCGCGGTCTCGAACGGGTTGCTGCACAAGCCGCACACCGCGTGGGTTGCCGGGGCAATCGGGTGGATCAATTGCACGTCACTGGTGCGGGCGATGTAGTACTTACCCTGGGTCAGCCAGGCCAGCAGCGGTGCCATCACCAAGGCCGTGCCCAGGGCCACGAAGGGCGGCGCCGCCTGGGCCAGGGCGCCGAACAGGCCGAAATGGGCAAGGATCGACAGCAGCGACGCAATCAGCATCGAGCCGACGCCCACCGGGTTGATGTCGTAGAGGTGCGCGCGCTTGAACTCGATGTGCTTGGGCGACAGGCCCAACGGCTTGTTGATCACCAGGTCCGCCACCAACGTGCCGATCCAGGCAATCGCGATATTGGCGTAGAGCCCGAGCACTTGGTCGATCACGTCGAACACGCCTAACTCCATCAGCATCAACGCGATGGCCACGTTGAACACCAGCCACACCACCCGGCCGGGGTGGCTGTGAGTCACGCGGGCAAAAAAATTCGACCAGGCCAGCGAGCCGGCGTAGGCATTGGTCAGGTTGATTTTCATCTGCGAGATGATCACGAACAGCACCATGGCGCCGAGTGCCCATTCTGGCGAGCTGAACACGTAGCGGAAGGCGACCAGGTACATCTGGGTCGGCTCGGCGGCGCGTTCCATGGGGATCTCATGTTGCAGCGCGAGAAACGCCAGGAATGCGCCGGCGAACATCTTCAAGGCGCCGGGGATGATCCAGCCAGGGCCGGCGCAGAGCAGGGCGGCCCACCAGCGCTTGCGGTTGGCGACGGTTTTTTCCGGCAGGAAGCGCAAGTAGTCCACCTGTTCGCCGATCTGCGTCACCAGCGACAGCGCCACGGTGCAGGCCGCGCAGAACGCCAACAGGTTGAAGCCGCCGCCATCACCGCTGCGCCCGATAAAGCTGGTCCAGTCGCTGAAGGCGCCGGGGTTTTTCCACGCCACAAAGCCGTACGGCAGCACCAGCAACAGCAGCCACAGCGGTTGCGTCCACAGTTGCAGGCGGCTGATCAGGGTCACGCCGTAGGCCACCAGCGGGATCACCAACAGCGAGCAAATCACATAGGCGAAGGCCAGCGGGATATGAAAATACAGCTCCAGGGCCAGGGCCATGATCGCCGCTTCCAAGGCAAAGAACAGGAAGGTGAAGCTGGCGTAGATCAGCGAGGTGATGGTGGAGCCGATGTAGCCGAAGCCGGCGCCGCGGGTCAGCAGGTCCATGTCCACGCCGTAGCGCGCCGCGTAATAGCTGATGGGCAGGCCGGTGAAAAAGATCACCAGGCTGATGGCGAGGATCGCCCAGAAGGTGTTGGTGAACCCGTAGCTCAAGGCCAACACGCCGCCGATGGCTTCCAGCGCCAGGAACGACACTGCGCCCAGGGCCGTGTTGGCAATGCGCAGCTCCGACCACTTGCGAAAGGACTTGGGGGTGTAGCGCAGGGCGTAGTCTTCCATGGTCTCGTCGGCGACCCAGGTGTTGTAGTCGCGGCGGATCTTGACGATGCGCTGGGTGCCGGAAGGAGGATGCACGGTGGGATGGCTCCGGGAGGTGGGCAAGGTGGATGAGCAAGTTCCGTGCCCCCGATTCAAAATGTGGGAGCTGGCTTGCCTGCGATGGCGGTGGGTCAGGCATGGGGAAGTCGATTGATACACCGCCATCGCAGGCAAGCCAGCTCCCACATTGATCGGTGCTGTCAGGGCGGGCGGGATCCTGCGCGAAAATGGTGCGCAGCGGCATACGTCAAATGACGTACGCCGTTACGTCAGGCTGCGTATACCCGCGCTGGCTCACTGCCGCCATGCTGGACCCCTCATTGCAGAGGAGTCGCCCCATGGCACCACGATTGATCCGCTCCAAACCGCTGTTGGCCTTGTCATTGCTGGCGGCCGCACTGTTCAGCCAGGGCGTGCTGGCCGATAACGAAGGCCTGGCCGTGACCCCGACGGAGGTCACCGTCGGCCAGTTGCACTCGGCCACCGGCACCATGGCGATTTCCGAAACCGGCTCGATCCAGGCCGAACGCCTGGCCATCGAACAGATCAACGCTTCGGGCGGGATCCTGGGACGGCAGATCAAGGTGATCCAGGAAGACGGTGCGTCCGACTGGCCGACCTTCGCCGAAAAAGCCAAGAAACTGCTGGTCAACGACAAGGTTGCCGCCGTGTTCGGCTGCTGGACGTCGGCCTCGCGCAAAGCCGTGCTGCCGATCTTCGAGAAAGAAAATGGCCTGCTCTACTACCCGACCTTCTATGAAGGCCTGGAACAGTCGAAAAACGTGATCTACACCGGCCAGGAAGCCACCCAGCAGATCCTCGCCAGCCTCGACTGGATCGCCAAGACCAAGGGCGCCAAGACCTTCTACCTGGTCGGTTCCGACTACATCTGGCCGCGCACCTCGATGAAGATTGCGCGCAAGCACATCGAAAACGTCCTGCACGGCACTGTGGTCGGCGAAGACTACTACCCGTTGGGCAACACCCAGTTCGGCTCGCTGATCAACAAGGTCAAGCTGAAAAAGCCTGACGTGGTGTTCGCGGCGGTGGTGGGCGGCTCCAACGTGGCGTTCTACAAGCAACTCAACGCGGCGGGCGTGAACTCGTCCAAGCAGACCTTGTTGACCCTGTCGGTGACCGAGGACGAACTGCTCGGCATCGGCGGTGAAAACATGGCCGGTTTCTATGCCTCGATGAAGTACTTCCAGAGCCTGGACAACCCGAACAACAAAGCCTTCGTCGAGGCCTTCAAGGCCAAATATGGCAAGGACGCCGTGATCGGCGACGTGACCCAGGCGGCCTACCTCGGCCCTTGGCTATGGAAAGCAGCGGTGGAGAAAGCGGGCAGTTTCGACGTGGATAAAGTCGTGGCCGCATCGCCTGGCATCGAGCTCAAAACCGCGCCGGAAGGCTACGTGAAGATCCACGAGAACCATCACCTGTGGAGCAAGTCGCGCATTGGTGAGGTGCAGCCCAACGGCCAGTTCAAGGTGATCTACGAGTCGGATTTGATCGAGCCGAACCCGTTCCCTAAAGGCTACCAATAACCCAAGGTCTGGCATTGATCCAACGGTGGGAACTGGCTTTGTGTGGGAGCTGGCTTGCCTGCGATGCAGGCGACTCGGTTTTGCAGTTGAACCGAGGTGATGCCATCGCAGGCAAGCCAGCTCCCACTTAAAGCAGATTGCAATTCAACCTGGCTCTCAGGAGACCATCATCATGGAATGGCTATCGGAATTTGGAGCCATCGCGGCGATGCAGGGGTTCAACGGCTTGTCCGTGTTCTGCGTGCTGTTGCTGATGGCATTGGGGCTGGCGATTATCTTTGGCCAGATGGGCGTGATCAACATGGCCCATGGTGAGTTCCTGACCATCGGCGCCTACACCACCTACGTGTGTTCCAGCCTCACGGCGCACTTTGCACCGAGCTTCCAACCCTATTACTTCTTCTTCGCCATTGCCCTGTCATTCCTCGTCGCCGGCGCCATCGGCTGGCTGGTGGAATGGGCGATGATCAGCCGCTTGTACAAGCGCCCGCTGGACACCTTGCTCGCCACCTGGGGCTTGTCGCTGGTGATGCAGCAGACCTTCCGTTCGGTGTTCGGCGCCCGCGAAGTCAGCGCCGAACCGCCGGCCTGGCTGATGGGATCGGTGAATTTCACCGATGCCATCGAGATTCCGCGCAACGGCCTGTTCATGATGGCCCTGACCTTGCTGCTCACTGCGGCAATCTTCCTGATGCTCTACCGCTCGCGCTGGGGCCTGCAGGTGCGCGCTACGGTGCAGAACCGCTTGATGAGCCGTGCGGTGGGCATCAATACACGCAAGGTCGACCGCATGACCTTCGCCCTCGGTTGCGGCGTCGCCGGGGTGGCCGGTGCGGCGTTCACCACCATCGGTTCCACCGGGCCGACGGCGGGTTCGCAGTACATCGTCGACACCTTCCTGGTGGTGGTGTTCGGCGGCGCGCAAAGCCTGTTCGGCACCATCGCATCGGCCTTTGTGATTGCCCAGACCCAATCGCTGTCGGAGTTTTTCCTCAGTGGCTCGATGGCCAAGGTACTCACCTTGTCCTCGGTGATTCTGATCCTGATGCTGCGCCCGCAAGGGTTGTTTTCCATCAAAGTGCGCAAGTAGAGGCGACCGGATGAAGGCTCTAGACAAGCTGCTGGGCGGCCAGCAAAACCTGATCGGCATCGTGTTGCTGGCGCTGTTGATCCTGGTGGTATTCCCCCTGACCCTGGATGCGTTCCGCCTGAACATGGTCGGCAAATACCTGACCTACGCGTTTGTCGCGGTCGGCCTGGTGTTGTGCTGGGGCTATGGCGGCATTCTCAGTCTGGGGCAGGGTGTGTTCTTCGGGGTGGGTGGCTACTGCATGGCGATGTTCCTCAAGCTTGAGGCCTCGGACCCGCAGAGCACCAAGATCCAGTCCACACCGGGCATTCCGGACTTCATGGACTGGAACCAGATCACCGAACTGCCGTGGTTGTGGCAACCGTTCCACAGCTTCAGCTTTACCCTGGTGGCGGTGATCGCGGTGCCGGTGCTGCTCGCGTTCATCATCGGCATGGCGCTGTTCAAGCGGCGCGTGGGCGATGTGTATTTCTCCATCGTCACCCAGGCGATTGCGCTGATCCTTACGGTGCTGATCGTCGGCCAGCAAGGCCTGACCGGTGGCGTCAACGGCATCACCGACCTCAAGACCCTGCTTGGCTGGGACCTGCGCACCGACAGCGCAAAGATGATCCTGTACTTCATCAACGCCGGGTTGCTGTTCGGCTGCATCTTCATTGGCCGGTTCATCCTCGCGTCCAAGCTTGGCCGGTTGTTGATGGCGATGCGCGACAAGGAAGAACGCGTGCGTTTTTCCGGGTATGACGTGGCCAGCTTCAAGATCTTCGTGTTCTGCGTGGCCGCCGCGTTCTCGGCGATTGGCGGGGCGATGTTTGCCTTGCAGGTGGGCTTTATGTCGCCGTCGTTCGTGGGCATCGTGCCGTCGATCGAGATGGTGATCTTTGCGGCGGTGGGCGGGCGCATGTCGCTGCTCGGCGCGGTGTATGGCGCGCTGCTGGTGAACTACGGCAAGACCTACTTTTCCGAGTCTTTCCCCGAGTTGTGGTTGTACCTGATGGGCGGGCTGTTCATTGCGGTGGTGATGTACTTCCCCAACGGCCTGGCTGGTTTGTGGGACAGCCATGGGCGCCAGGCGCTGGCCAAAGTGCTGCGGCGCAAACCCCTGGCGGCAGCCCCGGCGAAACCGCCGGTTAAACCCAAGGCCAACAGCAAGATCCTGGAGACCCAGCCATGACCGCCGTCGGCTTTGAAATGAAAAAACCGGTGCTGGCCATCGAAGGCCTCACCGTGTCGTTCGACGGCTTCAAGGCGGTCGATAACCTCAACCTGTATATCGACCGCAATGAAGTGCGCGTGGTGATCGGTCCCAATGGCGCCGGCAAGACCACCGTGCTTGACCTGATCTGCGGCAAGACCCGCGCCACCAGCGGCAGCATCCAGTTCGACGGCCAGGAACTGACCAAGATGCGCGAGTACAACATCGTGCGTGCCGGTGTGGGCCGCAAGTTCCAGAACCCGTCGATCTACGAAAACCTCACGGTGTTCGAGAACCTGGAGATGTCTTACCCGGCCGGGCGCAAGGTATGGGGTGCGTTGTTCTTCAAGCGCAACGCCCAGGTGATCGCACGGGTGGAGGAGGTGGCGCGGGAGATCTTCCTCGGCGACCTGCTGCAACAACAGGCCGACCTGCTGTCCCACGGGCAGAAGCAGTGGCTGGAGATTGGCATGCTGCTGATGCAGGACCCCGAGTTATTGATGTTGGATGAACCGGTGGCGGGCATGAGCGTCAACGAGCGCGCGCAAACCGCCGAGCTGCTCAACCGCATCAGCCAGGGCCGTTCGGTGCTGGTGATCGAGCACGACATGGAGTTCGTCAAAAGCATCGCCCACAAGGTCACGGTGCTGCACCAGGGCAAGGTGCTGGCCGAGGGCAGCATGGAGTCGGTGCAAAGCAACCCGAAAGTCATCGAAGTGTATTTGGGCCACTGAGGAGCTGCGCATGTTCAAGATCGACCAGTTGTCCTGCGGCTACGGGCAGAGCCAGATCCTTCACGACCTGGACCTGAACGTCGCCAAGCGCGAGATCGTCGCGGTGATGGGCCGCAATGGCATGGGCAAGACCACCTTGTTCAAGAGCCTGATGGGCATCCTCCCGCAGTGGAAAGGCCAGGTGAGTGTGGACGGGCACGATGTGTCGACGCTGGAAACCCATGAGCGGGTGGAGCGTGGTATCGCCTATGTGCCCCAGGGCCGCATGATTTTCCCGAGCATGACGGTGCTGGAAAACATCCAGACTGGCCTGCCGGCGTCGGCGCGAGGCAAGGTGCCCGAGGACCTGTACGCGCTGTTCCCGGTGCTCTACGACATGCAATCGCGCAAGGGCGGCAACCTGTCTGGCGGGCAGCAACAGCAGTTGGCGATTGCCCGGGCGTTGGCCACCAACCCCAAGGTGCTGTTGCTGGATGAACCGACCGAGGGCATCCAGCCCTCGATCATCAAGGACATCGCGCGCACGCTGAAGGAAATTCGCAACCTGCGCGACTTGACCATCGTGGTCTCCGAGCAGGTGCTGTCGTTCACCCTGGAAATTGCCGATCGTTTCCTGGTGATCGAGAAAGGGCGATTTGTGATTGAGGAAACCCGGGATCGAGTGGATGAAGCAACGATCAGTCGGTATTTATCGGTTTAATCGTGCCGGTTCTTATCGGCTGAAGCGATGTACGGGTAAGTTTTCCTGCCTGTCAGAGTCGCAGTGACCTGCACGTAACGGAACCATTTCTTCGCCTATTGCCACAGATGGAGGCTGATCAAATGCCGGTTCAGGCGTTGGTCACGTTCCATGCATTAACTATTTGAGGTGTTGCGATGATAAATACTCCGTTCGGTCAACCGACGCCGGTTCACTACCCGCAATCTCCCCTCGCGTTCGGTAGGACCGGGTTTGCTAATCAGCCTAGTATGAACCCACCCATGATGGACTATCGCGGAGCCCCCCATTCAGTGGTGGCGCGGGAATTTGCCGGTGCCTACCCTTATTTTCAGGGAGAGTCCGGATTCGTCACGCGGGACGTTCTTCAGCACGCTGCCAACCGCCCTTTGACCGGCAACCCGGTAGACGACCCGATGACCCGACTGGCCAGGGAGATACTCAGCCGGCCTGGAATGAGTAGCTTGCTCGATGGCGTCAACCATGGCGGTCATCAAGACGGGCTGATCAGCCTGGGAGATGCTCATGCAGCGGTCGACATGTACGAAGCGGACGAGTCCTCTCGCTTACAGAACGAACCGATGGCGTATAACGCTGGCGCACGGGGCGGCTATGAGCGGTATTCCGGTGGCATGCAGCGCCATCGTGTTGAAAATGGATATGGTGAGAGCGGGGCCTACACTCGTCACCCGGTATTCGACAACCGTGCAATCGGTCAGCCGTTCTCCAGGGGTGCGTATGAGCCGTCGTATGACGGCCGCATGAGTCCACAGAATAACGCGCTCGCTAATGACTTCAAGTGCGCCAAACACTCGGATCTGGCGACGGAGCTGGGCAATAATTTTGATTACTTCAAACCCAACGAGCACAGCAAGATAACTCAGAACTCGCTTCGTGAAGTCGCAGGTCGGCCTTTGACTGGCAATCCGGTAGATGACCGGGTGACCCTCCTGGGTAGGGAAATCCTCAGTCGACCGGAATTGAATAGAAAACTGGATTCCGACCACGATGTTGACAAATCTGACGGCCTTATTGGGCGCGACACCATTGAAAGGCTGTCCAGTCAGAAGGCTGAGCCAAACTATGAACAAATGAATGATGTGGAATTGCTTGAAGCGGTGAAAGGAAAGTTCAAACAGTACTGGGGTAGAGACGACTACATCAGCTTCGACAGTCTGGAAAAAGCGGCTGCAGAGTCCCCGCCCACGGATCGAACTCGACTCGCGGCTGCATTGCTCCATCGTCCGGGCCTGATGAAAGAACTGGATATTGGCACTAAGGGCAATGGCCGCAGGGGCGACGAAGATCAAAGGTTTGATAGGGTCAATGTCGACTACGTGATTGCAGAAAAAAAAGCGCACTCGTCGAGGGGGTGAGTGTGCTCCGGTGCAGCCCAGGCCATGGTCTGCACCGTTAATTTGAGACCACCGGCTCACCGGTCGTGCTCACGCCTCAACAGCGCAGCGTGCATTGATCAGCCAGGGTTGATCATCCTTTCCGGCCGCACCCGTTGCTCGTAGTCTTCGGCGGTGATCAGCCCCAACCGTACCGCCGCCTCCTTCGGCGACAAACCTTCATCCGCCGCCTTGCGGGTGATCTGCGCCACGCGGTCATAACCCAGCACTGGGTTCAGCACCGTCGCCATCAATAATGAATGTTCAACGTTGCGCGCCAGTTGCGGGCGGTTCACCTCCAGGCCGTCCAGCAGCTTGTGGGTGAACAGACTGACGCAGTCGCTGAGCACATCGATCGAGTGCAGCAGGTTGTGGATCAGCACCGGTTTGGCCACGTTCAATTCGAAGGTGCTGGAGGCCCCCGCCAGGGTAATGGTGGTGTGGTTGCCCATCACCTGCATCGCCGCCTGCACCAGCACCTCGGCGATGGTCGGGTTGCGTTTGCCGGGCATGATCGAGGAGGTCAGGCCATCGTCGGGCACGATCAATTCGCCCAGGCCGCAGCGCGGGCCCGAGCCGAGCAGGCGGATGTCATTGGCGATCTTGGTCAGTGACACCGCCAGCACATTCAGCGCACCGGAGGCCTCTACCAGTGCGTCGTGGGTGCCCATGCCTTCGAACTTGCAAGGGTTGGTTTCGAACGTAATGCCCGTGAGGTGGCTGATTTCCTCGCAGAACGCCAGGTCGAAACCTGTCGGTGTATTCAGTCCTGTGCCCACCGCCGTGCCGCCCTGGGGCAGCAGAAGCAGGCGCGGCATACAGGCTTCGATGCGTGCGATGCCGTGCTGGATCTGGTGGGCAAATGCGCCGAAGGCCTGGCCTTGGCTCATGGGCACCGCATCCATCAAGTGGGTACGACCGATTTTCAGCACCTCCTGCCAGGCATCGGCCTTGGCGGTCAGTGCGTCGGCCAGTTGGCTGAGGGCAGGCAGCAGGCGGCCACGCAGTTCCAGCACGGTGGTCAGGTGCATCACCGTGGGGAAGCTGTCGTTGGACGACTGCGAGCGGTTCACATGGTCGTTGGGGTGCACCGGCGACTTGCTGCCCAGTCCGCCGCCAAGCGCGAGGTTAGCGCGGTTGGCGATCACCTCGTTGGCGTTCATGTTGGTCTGGGTGCCGGAGCCGGTTTGCCAGATCGACAGCGGGAAGTGGTGGTCAAGGTCGCCCCTGGCCAACTCTTCGGCGGCCTGGTCGATCGCATGCGCCAGGGCCGGCGCCAGGGCGCCAAGGCGTGCATTAGCGCGGGCACACGCACGTTTTTGCTGGCCAAAGGCGCGGATCAGGCTGGCAGGGAACGGCTGTTTGCCGCCGAACACCTCCAATGCCCGCTGGGTTTGCGCGCCCCAGTAACGGTCGACCGGTATGGACACCGGGCCGAACGCGTCGTGTTCGATTCGCAGAGTGGTCATCAAGGAGCCCCTTAAAGCGCAGCGCCGGCGGCACGCCCGAGTACGCGTTGGTATTCATCCTGGGCGGTTTGCTGGGAGAACTCGCCGGACCATTTCGACACCACCACCGTCGCCACGCTGTTGCCGATGGTGTTGCAGGTGGCGATGGCCATCGACATGAAGCGGTACACGCCAAACAGCAGCGCCAGGCCTTCTGCCGGCAGCACGCCGATGGCGGTAACCGTCGCGGCGAATACCACGAAGCTGCCACCCGACACCGCCGCCGCGCCCTTGGACGTCACCAGCATGATCGCGATGATGCCCAATTGTTGTTCCCAGCTCAGCGGCACCCCGTAGGCATTGGCGATAAACAACACGCACAGCGACATGTAGATCGAGGTGCCGTCGAGGTTGAACGCATAGCCGGTGGGCAGTACCAGGCCGACGCTTTGCTTGGAACAGCCGAATTTTTCGAGTTTTTGCAGCAGGCGCGGCAGGGCGCTTTCCGACGAGGCGGTGCCGAGCACGATGAAGATTTCATCCTTGATGTAAGTGAGGAAGCGCCACAGGCTGAAGCCGCTCAACCGGCACACGGCGCCCAGCACCACAAAGATGAAGAACGCGATGCCGACGTAGAACATCAACACCAGGTTGGCCAGGGACATCAGCACCGCCGTGCCGTTGCTGCCCACGGCGTAAGCCACCGAACCGAAGGCACCCAGGGGCGCGAACTTCATGATCAGGTTGATGAACTCGAAGAAGCACTCGGAGATGCGGTTCAGGCCGTCTTCGATCACTTCGCGGCGCTCGGGCTTCAACGCCAGCAGAGCGAAGCCGAACAGCACCGAGATCACCAGCACTTGCAGCAACTGGCCGCCGGCGAAGGCACCGACGAAATTGTCCGGGAAGATGCCGTAGATAAAGTCCATGGTCGACGCGGGCGCATGCCCCTTGGCCACGGCGGCACTCGCGGCGGCCGCGGTGGCGCTGCTCGGGTGGGCGTCGTGCATGCCGGAGCCGATCTGCAGCAGGTTGCCCCACAACAGGCCGATGGCCAGGGCGATGGTGGAGACCACTTCGAAATAGATCAAGGCGCGCAGGCCGACTTTGCCGACGCGTTTGATATCACCGGCTGAAGCGATGCCGTGGACCACGGTGAAAAACACCAGCGGCGCGACAGCGGTCTTGATCAGCTTGAGGAAAATGTCGCCGAGGATCTTGAAACTGGCGGCCAGCTCCGGGGCGAGAAAGCCGAAGGCAATGCCGAGGAACATGGCGGCGACGACCTGAAAGGTCAGGTCCTTGTAGAGCGGTTTTTTTTGGGGGGTGGATGACATGTCTGTGATCTCATTGTTGTTATGGTTCGGTGTGACGCTGGAGATCCCTGTGTGGGAGCGGGCTTGCTCGCGAATGCGGTGCATCAGTCAACCCATTCATCAACCGACAGACCGCTTTCGCGAGCAAGCCCGCTCCCACAGTTAGATCTCCATTGGATTTGGGATCAGCGTTTGACTGGGCCGGGGCGTGCCAGCGCGATATCCACCATCTGCGGCGCCAGCCCCAGGTAGTTTGCCGGGTCGGTCAGGCGCTGCAGGTCGGCCAGGTCCAGTTGCGCAGTGGCTTCACCCTGGGCGAGCAGGGCGTCGAGCAGGCTGGTGCCCTGGTCATTGGCCATGCGGCAGGCGGCATACACCACGTCATGGGCCACTTGGCGGCCGAGGGCCGGGGCGAGTCCCATCATTACGGCTTCGGCGACGATCAAGCCCTGGGTCATGTCGAGGTTTTTGCGCATGCGTTCGGGGCGCACTTCCAGGCCGGCGAGCATGAAGGTTGCCTGGCCCAGGGACGCGGCGCTGAGGGCGAAGGCTTCGGGGATGGCGATCCACTCCGCCTGCCACGGGCCGGTAGAGCGTTCGAAATCCTGGATCATCGCGTCGAGCATCAGCCCGGCGTGTTGGCGCACGCCCTTGGCGGCGGCATACATCAGCTCGCAGGAAATCGGGTTGCGCTTCTGCGGCATGGTGCTGCTGGCGCCACGGCCCTTGACGAAAGGTTCATACACTTCGCCCAGCTCGCTGGTCATCATCATCATGATGTCGAGGGCGATCTTGCCCAGGGAACCGGTGACCAGGCCGAGAAAGTTCAGGGTCTCGGCCAGCCCATCGCGGGCCACATGCCAGGTGGCTTGCGGTACGCCCAGGCCGAGTTCGGCCATCAACGCTTCCTGCACCTCCAGGCCCTTGTCGCCCAGGGAAGCAAGGGTGCCGGCGGCCCCGGCGAACTGGCCGATCTCAACGCGTGGCCGCAGTTGCACCAGGCGCTCGGCGTGGCGGTCGAACATGCTCAGCCACACCGCGCACTTGTAGCCGAAGGTGATCGGCAGCGCGTGCTGCAAGTGCGTGCGACCGGCCATGGGCGTGTCGCGATAGCGCTCGGCCAGGCCGGCGAGCAGGCCGCGCACGGTCTGGATGTCTCGCTCGACGATGGCCAGCGCGGCGCGTACTTGCAGGACCACGGCGGTGTCCATGATGTCCTGGGTGGTCGCGCCCCAATGCACATAGCGGCCGGCTTCGCCGCAGATGTTCGACAGTTGCTCCACCAGCGGCAGGATCGGGTAGCCGACGATCTCGGTCTCGTGTTGCATCAGCGCCAGGTCCAGCGCCTCGTACTGCGACAGCGCGGCGATCTGCTCGGCGGCGTCCGCCGGGATCACGCCGCAACGCGCTTCAGCGCGGGCCAGGGCCACTTCCACTTCGATGTAGCGTTCGATCAGGGCTTTATCGGAGAACACGCCGCGCATTTCGGCGGTGCCGAACATGTCGCGGAACAGGGCGGAATCAAAAACGGTACTCGACATGGGAAAATCCTAATTGTTATTTTTAAACCATACATATTTAATATGTCCGTACATTATGAATACGCCTGTGCTGATACACTGTCAACTCGACAACGAGGGTAAAAATGGAAAGCGTGAGCCAGAGGCGTTATGCGGCGGTTGCCAAGGACTTGATCGACCAGATAGGCAGCGGCCATTACCCGGTAGGGTCGTTGTTGCCGACGGAATTCGAGCTCTGCTCGCTGTATGCGGTGAGCCGGCACACTGTGCGCGCGGCCATCGACCAGTTGCAGGGCCAGGGCATGGTCTCGCGGCGCAAGCGCGTGGGCACGCGGGTCGAAGCCGCTTCACCCCAGGGCGGGTATTCCCAGGCGATGGCATCGGTGGCCGACCTGGTGCAAGTGGCCGAAACCCATATCCGTGATATCCAGGCGGTGCGCGAGTTCGTCGCCGATATCGCCCTGGCCCGGCGCCTGGGGCTGGAGCCGGGCGGGCATTACTTCTGCGTGTCGAGCATCAAGGTTGATGCCAGCGCCGGCAACGCGCCGTTGTGCTGGACCGACGTGTACGCCGAGCAGGCCTTTGCCGAGGTGATTCCCGCTGCACGCAAGCACCCGGACGAACTGATCGCCGCGCTGATCGGCAAGGCGTTCTCGCGGCATATCGATGTGGTGGACCAGCAGGTGCGCCCGGTGCAACTGTCGGCCGAATTGGCTGCCAGCCTCAAGGCGCAGGGCGGCGCGCTGGGGCTCAACATCATCCGCCAGTACCGTGACGAGGCCGGTGGGGTGATTGCGGTGTCGGAAACGGTCTACCCGGCAGACCGTTTCACCCTGACCATGCAGATGAAGCGCGACAAACTCTAGGCCACGTTGAAAAACGCCACCTGGGTGCTCAGGCGATCCGCCAGCTCCGCCAGTTCGTGATTGGCGTTTTCCACCTGCTCGGAGCCGGCGGCCGATTGCACGGTGGAGCCGTGGATACGCGTGACGTTCTGCGCCACCTCTTCGGCGGCCGCGCTTTGCTGCACCGAAGCACTGGCGATCTGCGCGTTCATGGCATTGATCGCGCCGACTTCCTGGCTGATCTTGCCCAGCGCCAACTGGGAGTCGCGGGTCTGCGTCACGGTGACCTGGGCCAGGCTGCGGCTGCGTTGCATGATGTCGGCGGCGTGCTGGGTGCCGCTCTGCAACTTGCCGATCATGTCGCGGATTTCCTGGGTGGACTCCTGGGTGCGCGTCGCCAGGGAGCGGACTTCATCGGCTACCACCGCAAATCCGCGACCATGTTCACCGGCACGCGCGGCCTCAATCGCGGCGTTCAGCGCCAGCAGGTTGGTCTGGGCGGCGATGGCGTTGATCACTTCGATCACGGTTTCGATGTTTTCACTGTCGCTGGACACCTGGTTGACCCGGCTGGTGGCCTGGTCGAGGATCGTCGCCAGTTCCTCGATGGCCACGGTCACTTCGCCCACCAGGCGGTGGCCACTGTCCACTTCGGCGTCGGCCAGGATAGTCGCCTTGGATGCGGCGGAGGCATAGCCCGAGACCTCGCTGACCGAGGCGGCCATTTGCGTAATCGCGGCTGCCACATGTTGGGCTTCGCTGGTCTGCAAGTTGATCTGCTGGCGGTTATCGCTGGCCACCGACAACAGGGTGACCGAAGAATGGCGCAGGGCCTGGGCTGCCGAGCGCACTTCACTGATGGTGTCGCTCAGGCGCGCCAGGGCGTTTTTCAGGATGCCCATTACGCTGTCAGGGTAGCGGGTTTCGATGCGCTGGTTCAGTTCGCCATTGGCCAGGCGGCGGATCGCCTCGGCGACGTCCTCCGGTTCTGCGCCCAGGGTGGACTTGACCTTGCGGATAATCAGCAATGACACCAGCACGCTCAAGAGAATCGCGACGGCGCTGGCCAGCACCATCAGCACCGCAAAGTTGCTGGCAGCCGATTGGACGGTGTCCAGGCGTTGCTTGATTTGCGCTTCTT